>ONCB01000140.1 GCA_900316175.1 uncultured Succinatimonas sp. | reverse complement strand
GCCTCTTAAGATTGCCCGTTATCACTCTCTGGTGGTTGAAGATCTGCCATCAGATGTAGAGGTTCTAGCAACCTACGATAACATGGTTATGTCTTTATATTCTGCAAAATACAATGTATTAGGATTCCAGTTCCATCCAGAATCAGTAATGACAACCTTTGGAAGAAACCTTTTAAAGAATGCAATTGCAAGTTTATAGTGCAGATACGCTAACATTTTGATTGATAAAGCGAAAGACATATAATTTACCGATTAACAGTATGGAGTAGACATGAAACAGCTTTTAGAAAAGCTTTATGCAAAGCAAACCTTAAGTTTTGAAGAAACAGTAAAAGTTTTCAATGAAGTTTTTGAAGGAACTGCAGATCCTGCAGTTATTGGTGCTCTTTTAGTTGCTATCAAGATAAACGGCTATACACCTGATATTATCGGTGGTGCCGCCAAGGCTATGATCTCTCATGCAGTACCTTTTCAGCGCAACCGTGATGTAAACGTAGGTGAAATTGTAGGTACAGGCGGCGATAAGTTAAAGACTATCAATATTTCCACCATTTCAGCTGTTATCTGCGCTACCTTAGGTCTTCATGTTGCAAAGCACGGCAATGCGGCAGTTTCATCAAAGACCGGTGCTTCAGATGTATTAACTTCTTTAGGTTACAACATCAGAGCTGAAGAAGATGTAACCAGAAAATGTCTTGAGCAGGAAGGTTTTGCATTCTTCTTTGCCCAGAAATATCACCCAGGCATGAAGTTTGTAGCACCAGTACGCAAGGCCTTAGGTACTTCAACTGTGTTTAACATCTTAGGACCACTTTGCAACCCAGCTCATGTAGATTACGAGCTTTTAGGCTGCTATGACGAAAAACTGCTGCCAACCATGGCTCAGGCACTCAAGCTTAACGGTGTGAAGAGAGCTATGGTAATCAACGGCAACGGCATGGATGAAATTTCAATCTTCGGCAAGACCCATGTTTCAGAATTAAATACAGACGGTTCTATCAGGGACTATGAATTAACCTGTGAAGACTTTGGTATCAAGGGAAATTACTGTCAGAAAGATTTAGAGGGTGGATCCCCAGAAGAGAACGCAGTATTTGCAAGAAATGTACTCTCTGGCAAAGGAACTGATGCACACCATGCTGTAGTTGCAGCAAACGTAAGTGCAATGCTTCACTTAGCCGGTGTTGAAGAAAACTTCAAACATGGCTATCAGATGGCAATGGATACCATTTTATCTGGTCGTGCTATTGAGAAATTTGAGACCATTGCAAAGCTTACAAACTAAAACAGGTACCATTTAAGTACGGATAAAATCATGCTGCATACAGAAGCCTTAACCGACAAAGCAAAACAGTTCCCTGGTTTAAACTACCAGGCAATTGAGGGCACAGTACTTGCTACCATTATCAACCGCAAGGTTTTAGATGTTAAAGACTGTGTAACTGAAGGTGTTCGCACCGCTCCTGAGCGTTCCTTGTTTGATGCTCTTGAGAAAAAGGAAAAAAGAAACTTTATCCTTGAGTGCAAACAGTCTTCTCCAACTTTAGGTGATTTCTGCAAGGACTTTGATCTTGATAAACTGATTGCCTGCTATGAAAAGCATGCCTGCGCAATTTCAGTTTTGTGCGAAAAAAATTTCTTTAAAGGGTCTATTGATTACCTAAGATATGTCAAGGAACACTGCTCACTGCCTGTAATCTGCAAGGATTTTATTATCTGTAAGGAACAGATTAAAGAGGCCTATGTAGCTGGTGCAGATGCGGTGCTTCTAATGCTTTCCGTACTTGATAAGGACACTTATTTAGAGCTTTACAATTATGCTCATTCTTTAAATCTTGATGTGTTAACTGAGGTTGATGATGAAACACAGGCTCAGTTTACTATCGATAACAATATCAAGATTGTGGGTATCAATAACCGAGATTTAAGAATATTAAAGATTAATCTTGATACTGCAAAGCGTATTTCAAAGATGTTCCCATCTGATGTTCGTGTAGTATCAGAATCAGGTATCAACACCCACAATGATCTTACATATCTAAACCCTTTAAGAAACTTCCTGATAGGCTCTTCTCTGACCGGTGACAAGGATGTGGTTTTTAAGGCAAACTCAATGCTCTATGGTTTAAACAAGGTCTGTGGTTTAACTACCCGTCAAGCCGTTGAAGCTGTAGCAAAGAATCATGCATCCATTGGTGGTTTAATCTTTGTACCAGGTACTCCACGCTATGTGGATGAGGCAAAGGCAAAGAGCTTTGTTGACGAGTTTAAAGATGAGCTTAAGTTTGCAGGCGTATTTGTCAACGCTGATGTTGACACCATGGTAAACACAGCAAGAAAAGTTGGTTTAAGCTATCTTCAATTGCACGGAACAGAAAGTATAGACACCATAAGAGCTATCAGAGCAAAGCTCCCTGAAATTAAGATCATCAAGGCTTTTAACATCAGCAAAGTTGAAGACTTCATCAAAGTAAAGGACTATGAAGAACACTGCGATCTGATGATTTTAGATTCCTCAAACCCAGGTTCAGGAAAAAGCTTTGACTGGGGTACTATCCCCGCAGATCTTAACAAACAGAAAATTCTGCTCTCTGGCGGCATAGGACCTGACAATGTGGAAAAGGCTCTGTCCTATGGCTTTGCCGGACTTGATATGAATTCAAAACTTGAAAAAGAAAAAGGTATTAAAGACGTAGAACTTATAGACCGCATCTTTAAGATCGTGAACAACTACTAAAGAATTTTAAAATAGGTATTTCGGAGTAAATCATGACAATCTTAAATCCATTTTTCGGTAAATACGGTGGACAGTATGTTCCTGAAGTATTACGCCCTGCTCTTGACGAACTTGAACAGGCATTCGTAGATTCAAGAAATGATCCTGCATTTAAAAAAGAACTATCAGATCTACTGGTAAAGTACGCTGGTCGTCCTACTCCATTAACATTATGCCGAAACATCACCAAAGGCACTAAAACCAAGATCTACTTAAAGCGTGAAGATCTTCTCCATGGCGGTGCCCACAAGACCAATCAGGTTTTAGGTCAGGCTCTTCTGGCAAAACGTATGGGCAAAACCAGAATTATCGCTGAAACCGGTGCCGGCCAGCATGGTGTGGCAACCGCTTTAATCTGTGCTCTTTTAGGTTTCAAGTGCCGAATCTATATGGGCGCTGTTGATACAGAAAGACAAAAACCAAACGTATTCAGAATGAGACTTATGGGTGCAGAAGTTGTACCAGTACAGGTTGGTGCTGCAACCTTAAAGGAAGCCTGCAACGAAGCTTTAAGAGACTATGCTGCAAACTTTGAAAACACCCACTACATGATCGGTACTGCAGCAGGTCCACACCCATTCCCAACCATCGTGCGCGAGTTCCAGAAGATCATCTCTGAGGAAATCCACGAGCAGATTATTGAATCAGAAAACAGACTTCCAGATGCAGTTATTGCCTGTGTTGGCGGTGGTTCAAATGCAATTGGAGCATTTACCGATTTCTTAGATACTGATGTGCCTTTATACGGTGTTGAGCCATATGGTCTTGGCATTGATACTTCAAAGCATGGCGGTACTCTGGCTAAAGGTGAAGATGGTATCTTCTTTGGTGCCTACTCAAAGAACCTCCAGACCAAGCACGGTCAGATCAACGAGTCATATTCAATCTCAGCAGGTCTTGACTTCCCTTCAGTAGGTCCTCAGCACGCGTACCTAAAAGAGTGCGGTCGTGTTAACTATGTAGGTGCAACCGACGAAGAGGCTTTAGAGGCTTTTGTTCTGCTCTCACAGCAGGAAGGCATCATTCCTGCCCTAGAATCATCTCACGCCATGGCTTATGCCTTAAGAATGATGAGACAGAATCCTGATAAGGAGCAGACTTTAGTTGTAAACTTATCAGGTCGCGGTGATAAGGATATTTTCAATGTATCAAACATCCTTGAGAAGAAAGGCTGTATTGATGAGGAAGGCTTTATTTCAACTTCTAATCTTAAGGTTTCAAAGTAAGGAGTAAATGATGGAAAACCGTTTTGAAAATCGTTTTGCCCAGTTAAAGGCAAAGAATGAAGGTGCATTCTTACCATTTATTACCTTATGTGATCCTGACTATAAGACATCTCTTGAGATTTTAAAGACTTTATTAAAGGGCGGTGCTGATGCATTAGAGTTAGGTTTCCCATTCTCTGATCCATGTGCTGACGGACCTGTAATTCAGAATGCCGACAAGAGAGCTTTAAACTCAGGTGCTACAACAGACGATTTCTTTAATCTTATTAAGGATATCCGTGCAGTAGATGATGAAGTTCCTATCTGTATTCTGGTTTATGCCAACGTGGTTTTAGCACGCGGTATCAACAAGTTTTTTGCAGACGCAAAGGCTGCAGGTATCGATGGAGTGTTAATTCCTGATGTCCCAACCAATATGCTTTCAACCTGCGAAGACTTTGAAAAGTGTGCAGAAGCAAATGGTGTTTGTTGCGTACTTATCGCACCGCCAAATGCAGATGAAGACACTTTAAAGGTTATTGCAAATAAGTCCAAAGGCTATACCTACATCTTATCAAGATTCGGTATTACAGGCACAGACAATGCCTTTGGCAAGCCTGTAAGAGTAATCAACGCCATTAAGGAATTAGGTGGCGCAGCTCCTGTATTAGGCTTTGGTATTTCAACTCCAGAGCACGTTGCAGAAGCTATTAAGATTGGCTGTGCCGGCGCTATTGCAGGTTCAGGCTGCGTTAAGATCATTGAGCAGAACTTAAATGATGTACCATCAATGCTTGCAAAGCTTGAAAAGTATGTTGCCTCAATGAAAGCTGCAACCAAAGCTTAAATTTGTTCTTATAAAAATTACGCTCTTTATCATTTCTGA
>ONCB01000154.1 GCA_900316175.1 uncultured Succinatimonas sp. | reverse complement strand
AGAAAGATAAGGATGGGCATAGTTCTCGTGTCTTCAGTCATGGAATTTGTTGGGTTCATGGACGTCGAAATTTCTGTGAGCTTGTTAATTATGGTACTCTATATGGTGACAGCTCGGATGTCAAGCATTTTGTAAAACTTTTTTGACTAGCACTGTCACTTGCCGAACTTTAATCATAACTTATTGTTTAATCAGGCATTGTTTGTCTAATTTTGATTCATTTCCAGACAATAAAAATATATTGGAAGCTAATCCAATTATATCTTCGGTTAGGATCAATTGCCTATAGGCAGGATCAATCTTTCTGCTATAAATTTTCCTTCTTAAGGTAACGCTTCTTTTTCTACTGATCATTTACTTTCGGTCTATTACCTACAACAAATGAATTTCTATAATCATGAGTCAGAGCTATTTCTCTGTACCTGAGAGATCAATCTTTACCAAAAAAAACTCCGCCGCTAAATTCTCTTCTTAAAGCTCTTACGCCTATCATCTGCCATGCATGTCGGAGTTATTGTTTCGTGTGATCAGTAAATTTGGATGCGTTTTTTATCAGTTGTTCATTTCAATCTTATTTTTATCGTACGATGTTAGTTAAAGAATTCATTATCCTAAAGCTGCCAGAGTTAGTTCCTGTTCATATTTATTCTGCAGTACTGCATTTATATTTTTCTCTTTATACTTAGGATTGCTGCGTTTGTGAATTTTTGTCTTAATTCGGCCTAAGCTGTTGTCAATTGCAGGATTGTAAGGCTTGCCTGTTTTAAGTACACCGTAGGCTATTCTGAGAATTTTTGCCCCAATGACAATCATTCCTTTTTTAAAGGCTGCCTTGTTTTGTGTAACCTTGGTATAGATCCACTCAGAGCGTGGTTCGTCCTTATATCGCCCCTGATGGTTAAGAGACAGAGCACTCTCATACAGTGTTCGTTTTAATGCTCTGTCTCCGTTGGAGGACATCTTTCCCATTTCTATTTCACCTCCAGAACCACCATGCGTTGGGTGATACCCCCAATAAGCCTGAAACTGTCTTGCACTTTCAAAACGCTCTATATTCTTTGCTCCTATCGCAATAGGTACTGCTGTTTCTATGCCAACTCCAGGAATTGTCAAAAGCAGCTTTACCTGTTTATTGGTCTGACCGTATTCAGAGAGAGTTTCATTAATCTCATCAATTTCCTTGGTAAGAGACAGGATCATTCTCTTGAATCCTTCTAAACATCTGATGGATCTCTTATGCTCTGAGGCTGTATGAATGTGATTTAAAATGTATAGCTCAATTGCCTGAACAGCCGAACCGCATCCACTTACCACATGATCATATTCACCGGTTTCAATTAGAAAACTTCTCGTCTTGTTTACCTGCTCATTTAAAGACTTTAAAAGAGCCTCCTTTTGACTTATAAGAGCACTTATCGCCAGCTCATCCTCCGTTCTGGTCTGACAGGAAGGAACTAGTGGATTAAACAAGGCGTTATATAAATTATAGGCATCATTAAAATCATCTTTCGGCTGATTCCATCCCAGTTTTCTGGTTACATATCCTGGTACAACCTTAATCTTATGTCCGTTTTCTCTAGCAAAACGCTCCCAGTAGGATGCCCCGGAGCAGCCTTCAATACAGAGATGATATTTGCCAGGTATCTCTCTGAGCATTTTTCTAAGCTCATTCTTTCTTAATTCTACGTTGATCATTTTTCCTAAATCATCCTGATAGCACAGACGGTATTTCTTAGTTGCCAGATCAAGTCCTATAGGTCGTTTTCCGTTTAGCTCTTTAATAATGGACTGGTCTGAGAGATCAACTACTAAAGGTTGAACAGCTTTGTTTTGAGATATTATCTGATTATGACTTGCAATAATTGCACGTGGACTTGTAGAATAGGTATGGGTGGTCATCTTTTGTACTCCTTCTATAATCTTCTAGCGCTCAGCCCCATGCTGATGACGCTTCGCCTTAAAGGCTTTGTTGAATATTGCTGATTATAAAAGAAAAGAGACCACCCTTTTTCTTTCTCTAAAGAGTGTTCTCTTTTGGTTAATCGTCAGTTCATGACCATATCTATATAGCGGACTCCTGATAACCGCCCTTTGGGCCTGTCTGCTTCAATAAAAGGTCTGATATCAGTCAGAGGAATAATTCATAGCGTAATTTTATTTAGAGGACCATACATTCTTAACTTCCATCAAATTCAGATGCCAGAGGATTAATTCTAAAGTAAGTTTTTTTTATCGTGTGAAACAATCTTATCATCTCAATCCTGACCTTGACTTTAAACAGACAGGTTCAAAGAGCCGTTATCGGCCCATAATAACTGTACGAATACTGGCAGATTTGGTTTAGAGGGATAATTCAATGATATCTTTTACAGAAGCCGATGTAGCATCCTTAAACCAAATCCTTACATGCAGAGTAAAGAAGGATAATTCCACTGGAGAGTTTTATTCAGTCCTAGTATCATCCTTTTACAATGCATGCCATAGCTCCAATCTCATAAAAAGTGAACGGTACCAAGCCTCTCTATGAAACCTCAAAGCTCATTTTTAGACGATTATAAATAAGGCTTTTAGCCTAATAATCTGCATTTCTTAGCATCAAACGGCTGTCCAGATTTGGCAATAGTCCATGCAACTCTAGCAAGTCTGTTGGCAATTGAGCTGACAATCTTTTTATTGGATATCTTCGGATTATCTATCAGCTGTGTTAATTTCGAGGCTTCCGTTTCTGATGAAGCTTTTCTCGACTGCTGAGCAAATCTGGCAATAGCGCACATATAAAGTATTTTCTTCAACTGCCTGTTGCCTGTGTGTGGAATTTTGCCAACTTGTATCTCACCTCCAGAACCTTTAACAGTGGGAGCAAATCCCGCAAAGGACGCAAAATGTCTTGAATTAGGAAAGTCATCCGGATTCCCAAGTACCGCATGTAAAGTAACGGCTGATAAGACTCCTATACCAGGTATGGTCATCAGATTCTGTACAGTTCTGTTATTCTTTGCGTACTGCTTGAGGTAGAGATCAATCTGTTTAATCTGTGCTGCAAGTGAATCACGGTTAGCCTTAATAGGTTCTGCGATCATCCTGAAATTACTAATTGCTTCAGATTGACTCTTCTCAAGGGATTCCTTCAGCTTATCAGTCGCAGCATCTATTTTTTTTGCTCCTTCGCCACAGATTTCTCCTAACTCATAGAGCATAGCTCGCTGTACATTTAGCGACTGTGTCTGCTGTTTTATAAGCTGTTCTCTGGTAGCAAGCAGATTCATCAGTGTCTGATTCTCCTCACTCCTTGCTCTGATACATCGGACAGAAGGACAGATAGTTCCTTTGAAAATACCAAAGGCATCAATCTTGTCAGTCTTATTTTTGCCTAGAAAGGATTTGATTGCCGATGGAGGCATAATCTTATATTTATGCCCCTGCTCCTCAATAAATCTTGCCCAGTAATTGCAACCTCCGCATGCTTCAAATCCAACCATCAAAGATTGACTGAAAGGAGGAGATTTAAGAAAATCCAAGAAAGCTTCACGAGATAAGGCTTTATTCTTAATCTTTTGCTTCTCATTTAGATAGCAAATCTGAAATACTCTTGCTGCCAGATCAACGCCTACAGGAATATATCCTGAGGATAGATGCATGCTGTATAAAGCAAGCTCGCCTTCGTTTAGCTTTTGAGAATTGCCTGCCATTGAATAGCTCCATTGTTGTAGATTTAACAATCGCACTATTCAATTTAAAGATTCGGCCTAGGATTGAAACTTAAGACTGAATAATGCGGCTCAAGGAAGTACCGTTCTTATTTTTCCTTGTCACCACATTATTCATAAGAATGGCTCTCCTATTCAAGAGAAGAAAAAGGAGTTAACTCCACTTATTGATAAGATATTTGATAAGGCACATAACATCTATAAAACAATTAAAAAGGAACGGGCAAACAGCAAAGAAAAGCAAAATGCTGAGCCTGTAAGAAAATGCTCTGACAGGCTATATAAGGCAATTGTCTATATGGTTAATAATGAAGATAGATTAAAAGCCTTCTTAAGCAGTCCTTATGGTGTCATGACTAACAACGAAACTGAAGAGAAATTCAGAGAGCTTGATTTATTAAGAAACGGAATGATTGCAAGCGACACATGCAAAGGTGCATCAAATTTAACAGAATTCTATTCTCTGTATAAAACATGCTTGCTTCACAACACTGATTTCAGAAAATACATGAAGACAATCATTACAACAATGATGCTTCATATTAACGAGATTGAATTTGAAAAGGATGCCAAAGGAACAATTACTGGTTATAAGAGCCATAAAATTTCCTCTGAAATCCTTGAT
>ONCB01000091.1 GCA_900316175.1 uncultured Succinatimonas sp. | reverse complement strand
TTAAAGAACTTTTACTAACCTGCTTGAGTTAGTGTTGTCTTGCGTGACAACGGAAACACATTTTACTGATTTTATATACGTTGTCAAACATTTTTTTTATTTTTTTAAATTTTTTTTGATTTTATTCACATATTTCTGTCCAATTTCATCAATTGGCTTATTTATGCGATTTTAGAAGCTGCAGAAAAAAAATCTGCAGCTAATTTGAATGGAGAGTGAAGGTTTAGACTTTAACTTTGACAACCACCTTGGTTACCATCATTTTTTTTCCATGATAGCAAACGCGTGGCTGATGTACTTCCTCAGGAGGAACAACTACAAGATCACCTGCCTTTAAGTTTACCTGAGTGTAGAATTCAGGGGTATCATAGAAATACACATCGTTGTCTGGAACTGACTCATTTAATTTGCAGTCGCAAACCAGAGCCTGACCAAAGCTTTCATAACCTTCTGCAATATACTGAATATCAAGGTAGTCTTTATGAGACTCAAATCTGCCCTCTTCAAAATCTATGGTCTCATATCTTTGTACCATGGCAAAAACACCATCACAGATATCATATCGGCCATCTTCCATCTTTGCAGTATCATTGTCCTTTAGCCACTGATATGCTTTCTTGAATTTTTCTTCGAGGTAATCATATTTCATTACCAGATCAATAGATGTTGCAAGCATTTTTTCTTCCTTATACCACTTAGTTAAAAATTGTGCTGACCTATTAGTTCGCCAGCTAATGTGTAAAGTTCAATACTGTTTTCAGTTATAAGACCAAATCCTGCTTTTGTTCCTCCTTTAGGAAGAGTTGTTGAACCAGGATTGATATTTATAATGCCGCTTTCCTTTCTGAATATTCCTGAGACGTGTGTATGTCCTGACAGAACTATGTCAGAAGGAGTAAGACCTAACTTTTGAAGATCTGCTTTTGTATCGATTTTATGCAGATGACCATGAGTTAAAAAGATCTTGATATTCCCCTTGTCAGTCTTTACAGGAATATATCCGTACTTGGCATTGCAGGGAAATGAGAAAACCATTGAATCAACTTCACTGTCACAGTTACCACGAATTGAAATGATCCTTTCTTTAAACTCATTTAAAACTTCACCCACGCTCATTGGGTCATAACTTTCAGGTACTTTGTTTCTTGGACCGTGATTTAAAAGATCACCTAATAAAACCACATAGTCACAGTTAAACTTTTCAAAAAAAGACAAAGCCTCCATCGCTTCTCTGGCTCCGCCATGAATATCAGATAAAACTAGGTATCGCATTAAAATATCCTGATGCACAATTTTATTTTCAATATATCTATGAAATTATAGTTCATTCAGTTTCAATTTATAAAAATTGTCTTGTTTTTTAAATAATAATTTAAAAGAAACAGTTTTTTACCGCATTAATGGTATATTGATTTCCTATGTGGAGGAATTATGGACAAGGTACTTAGCGTCATACTCAATGAGCATAATCTTTATTTCTTTATTACAGAATGTAATGCAGGTCTTACAGATAGCCACATTATCGTTTTCAACAGCGAAGAATGCAGCTCTTTATCAGCTTATGCCACAACTGCTTTAAATGAAATTAAAAAGTACCTTGAACAGCATCAGAATTTAAGCAGAATCTTTATTGTTTCAAATATGTCTGGCGTGCTTGCACTTGACAGTGAGGATAATCTTTTAAGTGAATTTTCTGACAGCAGAAATGTCGACTTTGAAGAAAGTGCAGCCACCCTTACAGAACTGTTAAATTTCGGCATAGAAGAAGATTATGCACTGTGCAGATACCATCATTTTGCCTCTATAAACAGTCCACTTCTTTTAAAAATAAAAAAAATAACCACACTTTCAGGTTACATTACCTACTCTCTTACAGGAAATTTCTATTTAGGCTATTCAGAGTGCTCAAAGCTCTTTCCTTTTTGCAGTGAAAATAAAAATTACAAAAAGGAATTCATAGCTTCACTCATAAATGAAAATCTGCATTTCAATGAATTTTTAAGTCTACTGCCAAATCCTTGCAGCATGCATAACTCAGAAAACTTTATCTCAAAAGGCGATAAAACAACAACTGTACTGCCTTCACAAAGTCTTATCGGTATTGTTCTTCAGAATTCAGATAACCTGTATCTTTATCTTGGCAGTAAATCTGTACTTGGTACAAAACTAGAAAAACCATTACAAAGGCCACACCGTGAATGTCAGTGCCTTGTAACACCTGAGGGTCTTGATGCCTGCTGTATTGAAAATCCAAATGGAGATGCCGACTTAAACAGCTATCTTGATCTTCTTGCAGAGGCTGCAGCGCTTATTTCAGGAAATGAAATAGACTATAAAAAATCAGCTGAACTTAAAAATGATTTAATTCAAAAAGCTCTTGATGAAGATGATTTTGAATCAAACCTCATTGTATATAACCAGACTGCAAGAGATCCGTTTTCTTTCATGGATGAAGGCAGACCTCTGCTTATAAGACATCCAGATAGCAAACTTAAACTTTGTGATCTTATTACCTCTCATTTTCTTTCAATGATGGTTCCTTTAAAGCTTGCTTTAAGGATTTTAAAATCTGAAGGTGCAGTTTTAAATGAAATCAATCTCTCTGGAAACAGCTACATCATAATTCCAAAACTTCAAAAACTCTGTGCCGATCTATTTGAACTACCTGTATCTGTAAAACCTCATTTAGCAGAGCTAAAAGACATATACAGATACACTTTTGATAATAAAGAAAACTGCTTAACATTATCTGAGTCAGAAAGAATTGAACCAGAAGATATAGGTGTGAAAAGGGCAAAACGCTATCTTGAAAGATATGTTCTGTGCCTGGGACTTGAAAGACAGGCCGTTAAGTCTTTTATTAAATAAAAAAAGATCCATTATCGAATGGATAATGGATCTAATGTAAATCACCAAATTAAAGATTAATCGCCAATTGCTGCCTTAATCTTTGCAACACCATCATCTAATGCCTGCTTGGTTGGAACCTTGCCTGTTACAATATCAGAAATTGCATCATTCATTGGCCCCCATACCTGAGCCATTTCAGGAATTGATGGCATTGGCTCAGCATTTAATGCCTGAACAGAAACTGCGTTGGCAAAGTCATCGTTCTTGATTAAAGAGTCAGCCATTACAGATTTTACAGGAGGGATTTCATGAATTCCTTCATATCTCTTTAATGCATACTGATTCTGGTTTATGTATCTTAAGAATTTTTCGGCTAAATCATGGTTCTTTGAGAACTTGGTTATAACATAGCCACGGAAACCTAAGAAAGGACACATGTAATTGCCGTTTGGCAGTTTTGGAAGAGGTGCTACACCATAGTTAATACCTGATTTAGCAATACCCTCTAATTCCCATGGACCTGTAATGATAGCAGCAGCTCTGCCTGAACCGAATAACTGACCTAAGGCACCCCAGCCACCGTCACCTAAAACTTCACGTGGAAGAGCATTCATTACGAAATTCTTTAAGTAGTCAGCCCCCATTACAGCACCGGAATTATTCATACCGATATCATGAGGGTTCAGACTGCCGTCACCGTTCTTACCGAATACATAACCACCGAAACCGCGAATAAAGCCATATACGAAGTATACGTTATCCCATTTACCAATAACGCCGTTCTTACCCTGATTCTTCATTGCAATTGAGAAATTGTAGTACTCATCCATAGTCTCAAATGGATAATCCATTAAGTCCTGGTTATAGTAAACTACCATGGTCTCCACAGAACGAGGACAAGCAAAGATCTGTCCATTGTAAGTGAATGCAGCAACAGCTGAATCAAGATAAATATCTCTGTCAGATACCATGAAATTCAATGGAGTGATAAGACCTTTCTGAGCAGCATCACCCAGTCTGTCTGCGGGTAACATTACAATATCCGGAAGATTTGTAGCTCCATTTCCAACAGCCTCCTCGAGCTTCTGGATATGTGCAACATAATCAGACTGAACAAGGTTAATCTTGCAATTGAATTCTTTTTCAAAAGCCTCAATCGCAGGCTGGATGCCGTGACCTTTATCTAAGTCTTCCCATACTGTAAGTTGTTCTGCTGCCAATGAGCTGTGGGAAACTAATAATCCGACAGTCATACCTAACAAGGCCTTAGTAAAGACTTTCATTGATATCTCCAGTTCGTATAACGACATTGGTAATTAAATACAACTAATTATAATTTAGGACTAAAATCTTAAATTTGATAATCACTCTTCTATTTATCGTGATGTTTATCGCTATTTTTTAGTTAGATAATGACAAAAAAAGAAGACAGATAAGAAAATCTTAAAAGATTTTGATATCTGTCAACTTATAGAAATTTCTGCCTGAAAAAATTCTGTTAATACAGATTACTTCTTCTTAGCATCTGAGTTGTTAGCCCTTTCTATATCACTGTAAATTCTTTCTTTTGCAATTTTTAAAAGCGACTCAATTGATTTTGTAGTAGTCATTGCATCATAAAGAACATCGTGCATTGCAGGCCATACGAAAGCCATTTCCGTAATAGATGGCAACTCTGAACACATGGTAACCTGCTGAGCCATTGCCTGAGCCATTTCATCGTTATTAAGCTCAGGTGAGTTCAGAAGTTCAATTGTTGGAGGGATCTCATTGGTAATATGATAACGGCTTAAAGCATTCTCATACTCATTGGCAAACTGAAGGAACTTCTCTGCAAGATCATGCTTCTCCGTCCATCTGGATATTGCATATCCTTTAATACCAACAAATGGACGCATAATCTGACCATTGCTGGTTCTTGGCAGAACTTTTACTCCAAAGTTTACACCTGCATTCTTGTAGGTATCAGCAGCCCATGGACCACTGATGATTGCAAAGGCATTACCTGTTGTAAACAAAGAATCAGACCTTACAAAGCCCTCTAGACCAAATGAACCAGGATCAATAATACCCTGCTTGTAGTACTTTCTCAGATCGTTTAATACCTTAGCAACAACAGGTTTATCAAGACCATAGTTTTCTATGTCATAAGATCCGTCGTTTAATACTTTAAAAACATATGCACCAAGCGCAGAGAAAACACCATAGCTATAGTAAAAATCATCCCATCTTGATATCAGACCATAATTTCCTGTAGTTCTCTTTCTTTCGTAAGAAAGTTCCATAAGCTCTTCTAAATTGTCTGGTACATCTTTAATGATGTCCTTGTTATAAAAGAGCACCAGGCACTCTACAGATTTTGGTACGGCGTAGAAAACACCATTATGAGATAAAGCCTGAACGGCCATTGGCAGATACTTATCAGCTTCAGCCTGCATAAACTTTACAGGAGTAATCAGATCTTCTTTTATTGCAACCGCAATTACATCTGATGGAAGCAGCACAATGTCAGGACCAAGACCTCTAGGACCTAATTCCTTTAACTTTGCCTTCTGTGAATACATTAGTTCTGCACTAACTTCTACTTCACAGTCGTACATCTCTTCAAATTTTTTTACAATCTCATCAAGAGATCTGGCCTTACCAGACTCTTCCCAAATGACCAACTTGTCTTTGGCATAACTTGGAGCGGCACTAAAAGCAAACGCCGCACCCACCATGATTGAAAGCAGTGTTTTAAAATTCTTCATAGCACAACTTCCTATCGGCCGGAATCGTAAGATTCAATCTGATAGTTGATGTGGTCTGTGGCAGACTTTAAAGCATCTCTTACACTCTGCTTTCCTGACAGAATTGATTTAAAGGCGCCTTCAATTGGTCCCCATACTTCGATCATTTCAGGAACAGATGGCAATGGCACAGCTCTACTTGCCTGAACAGCGATTGCATTTGCAATTTCATCATCAGTAATGATTGGATCAGACATAATTGACTTTAATGGAGGGATCTCACGAGAAATCTGATATCTGATCTTTGCATATTTGGTCTGATTGATAAAGTGTAAATATGCCTCAGCCAAATCTCTGTCCTTTGCATAGGTAGAAATTACATAACCTTTTACACCAAGGAATGAACTCATTGGCTTGCCGTTTGGCAGAACAGGAAGTGGAGATACTCCATAATTGATGCCGGCCTTTTTGTAAATCTCTAGTCTCCAAGGTCCATTGATAACAGCAGCAGCTTTACCTGACTCAAAGAGAGTATTGATTGCGTCAATACCGTTCTCACCCTGAATTTCTTTAGGGAAACAGCCTGAAGTATAGAATGACTTGATTAACTCAACACCAGCTACTGCGCCGTCATTAGATAAACCTAAATCGTGTGTATCAAGATTGCCGTCTGCATCAGTACCGAAAACATATGAACCGTATGGATAGGTTACACCAAAGGTGTAGTAGAAATTATCCCATTTAGCTAAAAGACCATATGTACCGTCATTCTTAGCAACAATAGACTTTGAATAGTCAAAGTACTCAGAAAGGGTGTCAAAAGGCTCCTTTAACAAATCTTTGTTGTAGTACATAACCAGAGTTTCTACAACTTTTGGAACACCGTAAATTTCACCACCTACGGCAAATGCTGATACGGCAGATGGGATATACTTATCCTGATCTTCCTGCATAAAGCCAATCGGTGTAATTAAACCTAGAGAAACAGCTGATCCTGCTTTGTCGGAAGGGAGCATCAAAACATCAGGACCGTTACCTGATGGACCTTCAATACGAAGCTTGTCGATCTGTTCAGTAAAGTTAATTTCCTCAACTCTTACCTTACAGTCATACATCTTCTCAAACTCTGAAACAGCTTCGATAATTCCGTCAGATTTTCCAAGTTCATCTTCCCATACATATAATTCTCTTGCAGCAGAAGCATTCATTGAATAAAGTGCTACAACCAAGGATGATGCTAATCCGACAATTTTCTTCATGACAGCCTCGAGTAAAAAAAAATTCTAATTCACCTTAATACGATCTATATAATATAAGTTAGTCTTAATTAAAGAAAATATACAGAAATAATAATCTGTTACGTGAGCTAATTCTCAAATAGATTTACTTAAATTATGTTTTTTTTTAAGAATTGTTATAGTTTATTAAGCACTATATAGTAGGTTTTAATTTTTTCTTTTATTTTCAACAAATTATTTAAGTAATAAAAATATGTTCCAATATAAGTCAATTTTCTGTTTATTCAGATGTTTTGAGGCTATTAAAAATAAAACCAACTTGCTAATAATCCATAATCGATAGTGATGTGATTAAATACTAACCTGATTATAGTGCGTAAAAGTTAAAAGGCCTGTCTCCTGTAAATTTAGGAAAACAAGCCTTCATTCAACAATACGAAATAGAAAACTATGTTATCAGTTTCTCAATCCATAGAAATTCAAGAAAGACATTCTTACATTACATACCAGCTCTGAATGCTTCAATCTGATAGTTGATGTGTTCTGTTGCAGATTTTAATCCATCCTTTACTGACTTCTTTCCTGAAATTATTTCTGAACAAGCCTGGTCGATAGGGCCCCAAACCTCAGACATCTCAGGGATGCTAGGAATTGGAACTGCTCTACTTGCCTGAACAGCAACAGCATTTGCTGTTTCATCATTTGTAATTACAGGATCTGCCATTACAGCCTTAACAGGAGGAATTTCAAGAGTAGTTTCATATCTTCTCTTGGCATACTTTGGCTGATTGATAAACTGCAGATACTTCTCTGCTAGCTCTCTGTCCTTGCAGTATGATGAAATCACATATCCTTTTACACCAAGAAATGAACTCATTGGCTTGCCGTTTGGAAGAACAGGCAGAGGTGTTACTCCAAAATTAATGCCTGCTTTTGCAAATGGCTCAAGTCTCCATGGGCCATCGATAACAGCAACAGCTTTTCCTGTGCAGAACATATTGGTAATTACGTTAATTCCACTTTCACCCAAGGTTTCTTTTGGAAAGACGCCTGATGAGTAAAACTTCTTGATCATTGTCATACCTTCAATGGCACCACTATTTGATAAACCAACGTCAGCAGCATCCACATTGCCATCTGAATCAATACCAAATACATATGCACCATATGGCTCAATAGCACCGAAGTAATAATATAAATTATCCCACTTGGCTAATAACCCATATTGACCATTTCCTTCAGATATAACCTTGTTTGAATAATCAAAATACTCTTCTAATGTATCAAAAGGTTCTTTTAAATAGTCCTTGTTGTAATACATTACCAGTGTCTCTACAACTTTTGGAACACCGTAAATTTCACCATTCTGAGAAAAAGCTGTAACAGCAGATCTAATATATTTATCCTGATCTTCCTGCATAAAAGAAATAGGAGCAATCATACCCTGTACGACTGCGGCACCAACTTTGTCAGATGGACATAAAAGAATATCCGGACCATTGCCAATTATACCTTCATGATTAAACTTTTCCATCTGCTCAGTAAAATCAACCTCAACAATTTTTACTTTGCAGTCATAAAGTCTTTCAAAATCTGCTACAGCTTCTAATATTCCCTGAGATTTATCATCTGTCTCTTCCCAAACATAAAGTTCAGATGTAGCAAATGCCTGACAAGAAAATAATGCGGATACAGCTAATAAAGAAAATGATCTTAATGTATTCATCTTCACCTCTTTTACGTACACTTATTCATAATATACACAATTTTCAGTCACAAAAATTTTAGGAATCTATCAAAATTGTTATTTTTATTAACTGAAGTTTTGCATTTCAATTTTTGCTAACAAATGGCTTAGTGATGCGGTCCAGCACCGTATTTGTTGTTTAAAAATCAATTTCTTTACGGA
>ONCB01000090.1 GCA_900316175.1 uncultured Succinatimonas sp. | reverse complement strand
TTGCAACCAGCAGCGTTGAAACAGGAATTAGGTTAAAAGATTATAATTATTAACAATTTGTATAATTTTATAGTTTTTTATAGATCCTAATTAGCGGAAGTAAACACAATTTCTGATCCTACCGTAAATGCCTGGTGTATGCCTGGTGGCAAGATTGTTGTATATACCGGCTTAATCAAGACCTTAAACCTGAACGATGATGAGTTAGCTTCAATTGTTGGCCATGAAATTTCCCATGCCCTGAAGGAGCACTCCCGTGAAAAGATGAGCAAGGTGATGGTTCAGGATACTGTAAGCTCCATTCTTTCCCTGTTAGGTATAAGCAAAACTGTTACCGATACAGCAAACCTTGCCTACAATGCAGCCTTTGCCATGCCATTTTCAAGAGATCAGGAAAGTGAGGCTGACAAATATGGTTTAGAGCTTATGTACAAGGCTGGCTTTGATCCAAATGCCTGTGTAACTGTAATGCAGAAGATGGATGCTTATGAAAAGCAGGCAAGTGCAGAGGCGGGAGTAAGCAAGTCTGAGTCATTCTTAAACTCAATTGCCAGCACTCATCCATCAAGTGAAAAGCGCTATAAGGATTTAAAAGAGTTAATCGAAAGATTCAATCTCAATAATAAGTAATGATATAAAAAGGTCTGAATGAACTCAGACCTTTTTTTATAAACAGTCATCAACTGTTTTATCTTCAATTGTGCTACTGTGAAAAATTCTTTTATTTGTGTCTGATTATTCTCCATCCTAATCTTAAGCCTGTGAAAAAAACTTTTGATAATTGATATAAAAAAGAGCAGATTCAAACCCTGCTTCAGGTATTTTTCCATTGAACACATAGTTCTGCTATTATGTCCAAAACGGCAAAGAGTGTTTGCCACTTGATGGCAAAGGTATCCTTTTGAAATTGATTAATCTTGATTAATTGAGAATTCAAAAAGATTAATAAACTAAAAAATTGTTATCTTTCAAAGTGATCTAATGTATTAATTATTAAAATTAATTCTTGGCACATATCTTGAATTAGTTTATCCATACAGATAAAACACACGGCCAAATTTGCCGTTTTAGGAAACTGGGGGACGGAATTTATGAGTGAAGTTGATTTTAGTTCGATCGGCAAAACCTCCCAATATATTGCAAATCAGGAAAGTGCAACCAAGAAGTCTAATTCATCATTAGATCAGTCTGACTTCTTAAAGCTTTTGACCACACAGTTAAGTAATCAGGATCCAAGCTCACCTGTTGATAACAATCAGATGGTTGGAACCATGTCACAGCTCTCAATTGTTGATAACCTTTCAACAATTACCAAGGGTATGGATAACATGGTTAATGCCATCAGTTCAAGCTCAGTGCTTTCAGCAACCTCATTAGTAGGCCGCAGTGTACTGGCAGATACCAGCAAGTGTTTCTTTGACGGTCAGAATGCCATTACCGCTCAGATTGACGCAGGTGATGGTGCTACTGATGTTAAGATCTCAATTACCGATGCTAATGGTTCAGAGGTTGCTTCATATGAGGCTGCTGCTATTGACGGCAAGATTGATTTCTCATGGGATGGTCTTAAGAATGAGGAAACCGGAGAAACCTATCCTTCTGGCAACTACACCATTCATGCAACAGCTCTTCAGGGGGATGAGAATGTATCTCTTCCAGTTAAGGGTTATGCAACCGTAGGTTCAGTAATTATCGGTACCGATACTTCAAACACCAAGTTAAACTTAATCGGTGTAGGCGAGGTTGCCTTAAACAAGGTCGAGCAGGTATCTTTATAAGAACAGGTATCACACAAAAAGAAAAAGAAGCTGCTGCTTCTTTTTCTTTTCCTGCTACATAAGTTTTTCTCACATTAATCTTCATTAATATCTTTTCTGATTTTAAAAAACTGGCACGCATCTTGCTCAAATAAAACCATAGAAAGGAAAACGTCAATTTTCCGGAGGATTTATGGATAATTTATTGTGGGTATCAATGTCAGGAGCTAAAGAGAACTTCCATTCTCTGGCAGTACGCTCAAATAACCTGGCAAATGCTTCTACTACAGGCTTTAAGGCTGATTTTGAAAACTCAAGAGCCATGTCAGTATTTGCAGATGCCTATCCAACCCGTGCCTTTGCAATGACTGAGCGTCCTGGTCATAACTTTGACGGTGGCGCAATTGAAACAACTGATAGAGTACTGGATGTTGCAATTGACGGCGACGGCTTTATCGGTGTTAACGATACTTCTGGCAACGAAGCTTATACCCGTTTTGGCAGCTTCGAGATTGACAGCGAAGGTATGTTAAGAACCACTAACGGTTTACAGGTTTTAGGTGAGGACGGTGCTCCAATTCAGCTTCCTTTAATGGTAACTGATTTAACCATTCGTCCTGACGGTATGATTTCAGGCAAGCCTGCAGGCTCTGATTCAAATGTTGAAGAAGAGTTTGCAAGAATCAAGCTTGTAAAACCTGAAAATTACAGCGACATTGAAAAGGGCTATGACGGTCTGTTCCGTAATATTGACGGTACCACCATGGCTCAGGATACAACTGTTTCAATCAAGAGCGGTATGCTTGAGATGTCAAACGTAAATCCTGTCGAAGAATTGACAAGTCTAATCAGAATTCAGCGCCAGTATGAGACCCAGGTAAAAATGATGGAAACTGCAGGTCAGATGGATGAGCGCCAGAACACATTATTAAGCTACGATTAACAGGGAGTAGATAATTATGATACCAGCATTATGGATTTCAAAGACCGGCCTTGATGCCCAGCAGACTAACATCTCTGTTACATCAAACAACCTGGCTAACGCATCAACTGTAGGTTTCAAGCGTGGCAGAGCTGTATTCCAGGATCTGTTGTACCAGAAGATCAACCAGCCAGGCGGCCGTTCTTCAGCTAACAGCTATTTACCAGAAGGTTTAATGATTGGTGCCGGTTCTAAAGTTGTAGCAACTCAGAGACTTCACACTCAGGGTGACGTTGAGACCACTGATAACGCATTTGACTTAATGATTCAGGGTCGAGGCTTCTTTGAGATTGAGCTTCCTGACGGTACTACCGCTTATACCCGTAATGGTCAGTTCACCAAGAATGAGGAAGGTACCATCGTAAATTCTGACGGTTTCCCATTATTACCTCAGATTCAGGTTCCTGATAACGCCATTTCCATGACAGTAGGTCGCGATGGTCAGGTATCAGTAGTAACTGCAAATGATACTGCAGCTCAGGATATCGGTCAGATTACTGTAACTGACTTCATCAACCCAACCGGCCTTGAGTCAATCGGTGATAACCTCTATCTTGAGACCACCGCATCAGGTGCTCCTCAGCAGGGTATTGCAGGTCAGGACGGCATGGGCCAGATAAGACAGAACATGCTTGAGACTTCAAATGTTAAGGTAACTGAAGAACTTGTAAACCTTATTCAGGCTCAGCGCGTTTACGAAATGAACTCAAAGGTATTAACTACCGTAGACTCAATGATGGGTTCTCTCATTCAGTCAGTATAACCTTTAACTAAATTATTCAGGGGTGGAAATTATGAAAAAGGTTTTATTAGCAGCTGCAATTGGTTCAATGTTTTTCTTAAATGGTTGTGCCTTAGATGTTTTAGACAAGAAGCCAGATGATCCAAAGTTTGCTCCAGCACTTCCAGAAGAGGAGTATACTGATGCCGTACCAACCGGTGGCATCTATAATCCTCTGACCATGAACAATGGTTTATATTCAGATACATCAGCTCACAGAGTAGGCGACATTATTTCTGTGACCCTTGATGAGTCAACTTCAGCCAGCAAGAATGCCAATACTTCATTAAAGAAGTCTGGTACCAATAACTTTAAGGGCGCTACCGTATTTGGCAAGAAGCCTCACTACAAGAATCTGGTACCAACTTTAGATTCAGAAAACTCAAGTCAATTTGCAGGTAACGGCAAGGCAGATCAGTCAAATTCTCTTAAAGGTCAAATTTCTGTCAGTGTAGTTAAGGTATACTCTAACGGCAATCTTCAGGTTCAGGGCGAGAAGTGGCTGATGTTAAACAACGGTAACGAGTATGTTCGAGTAACCGGTTTAATCAGACCTGCTGATATCAGCTCAGACAATACCGTATCCTCACAGCGTATTGCCAATGCCCGTATCGAATACGGTGGAACCGGTGATTTTGCAAATACACAGGAAAGAGGTCTTGTTTCAAGATTCTTCAACAGTGTATTCAATGTATTCTTCTAATCAAAATCAGGTTTAAAGCTTACAGGGGTGGAAGCTATGAGACTCTTAAAAGAACTTGTTAAGGCTGCGGTGATAACCGTTGCCATCTTTGCAGCAACATTTGATGTTGCACAGGCTGCAAGATTAAAGGATATTTCTTCAATCAGCGGTATCAGAGACAACCAGTTAATCGGTTACGGTCTGGTGGTAGGTCTTGCCGGTACCGGTGAAAAGAATTCCAAGTTCACTGAGCAGAGCTTCCGTTCCATGTTAAACAACTTTGGTATCAAGGTTCCTGAAGGCACTACCCTGAAGGTAAAGGATGTGGCTCCAGTGGCAATTCATGCCACCCTGCCTCCATTTGCCAAGAGAGGTCAGACTATTGACGTTACCGTATCAGCAATCGGTGAGGCCAGCTCACTTCGTGGTGGTACTCTGATTCAGACCATGTTAAAGGGTATTGACGGCAATGTGTATGCAATTGCCCAGGGCTCTTTGGTTGTTGGTGGCTTAGGTGTCGAAGGTGCAGATGGTTCTAAAGTTGTAATGAACACCCCAACTGTTGGCCGTATTTCCAATGGTGCCATCGTAGAGCGCGAGGTACCTGATGACTTCCTGATGTCAGATTCATTTGTATTCAATTTAAACCGTGCTGACTTTACCACCGCAAAGAATGTGGTAGACGCTATCAATGAACTTTATGGTGACGGTACAGCAGTAGCTGAGGATTCAGCATCTGTAAGAGTAAGTGCCCCTCGCAATCCATCAGACCGAGTAGCCTATCTTTCAACCATTGAGAACATTGAAATTGAACAGGGCGAAGACAGAGCAAAGATTGTGGTTAATTCAAGAACCGGAACTATTGTAATTGGCAGCAATGTCAAGTTAAAGCCTGTAGCTGTTACACATGGCGGTCTTACTGTAACTGTATCTGAAGATCCAAGAGTATCTCAGCCAAACTCATTCTCTCAGGGTCAGACTGTAGTAGTTCCTGATTCATCAATCTCTGTAGAGGAGAAGACCGGCAAGATGTTCAAAATGGACACCGGTGCAACCTTAGATGACCTTGTAAGAGCAGTAAATCAGGTTGGTCTGGCTCCTGGTGATCTGATGTCAGTACTTGAGGCCTTAGACAGAGCTGGTGCCATAGACGGACAGCTTGAAGTAATCTAAAGAATTTAGGAGAAGGTCCACCTCCACCCCACCCTTTGACCTTCTCCTGAACATAAAATAAAACCGGAGTCTGACCCCCCCCATATATCAGACTCCGTTTTTTTTGATTCCTTTATTGAATGTTATAGATTACATCTTTTATTTTTGTATTTTGCAGGTTTACTAAAATGAAGGCAATCTACCATAAAGAATAAGGCATTTATCATAAAAGGATGAAAACCAGCGGCAGATCAAACCTTATAAACTTAAAAGTAGATGGTTATTTCTGAAAATTATTGAGAATATACACCATTTCAAAGTTCAGAAAATCAGCAATCTTTATCAGATCGTCAATCTGCTGAGCTTCAAGCAGAGATTTAACAACTGAATTTAAAGCAGCAGGGTAATCGCTGCTCATTTGAGGGGCAATGGCAATGACCTTCTCTAAAAAGGGCGTGAGAAGGGCGTAAGTTTCAGCCGGACAGCCTTTTAAAGCAGAATCTGCTACAGACTCTGCTTCTTTTACAAGTTCACTTACGCCTTTTGTCATCTTATTTTCCTAACTTTGCAAGGATTGCATCAAGAGCAGAATCGGCATCTAATTCTTCCTTATCGCCGGTCTTTCTTAACTTGTATTCAATCTTGCCGTTTGCAAGGCTCTTGTCACCGATGGTTACGATGTGAGGAACACCCATCAGTTCCATATCCGCAAACATTACGCCAGGACGCTCATCGCGGTCATCATAGATAACCTCAACGCCAGCCTTCTGTAAATCTGCATAGAGTTTTTCTGCAGCTAATCTTACAGGTTCACTCTTGGTTGGCTTGATTGCCACAATTGCAACCTTGAATGGAGCAATCTCTTCAGGCCAGATAATACCTCTGTCATCGTGGTGCTGCTCGATTACAGCTGCAATGGCACGGGTAACACCGATACCGTAGCAGCCCATGATCATAGGAATATCCTTGCCGTTCTCGTCCTTAACGGTTGCCTTCATAGCCTCTGAGTACTTGGTGCCAAGCATGAATACCTGACCTACCTCAATACCCTTGCGAAGGTGGAGTGTACCCTGACCGTCAGGGCTTGGATCACCTTCTTCCACATTACGGATATCCATAACTTCGTAAGATGGAACATCTCTGTCCCAGTTTACGTTTACAAGGTGGAATCCGGTCTTGTTTGCACCGCAGGCAAAGTTTGACATTCTGTCGGCAGTTCTGTCGATGATGATGCGGCCCTTAAAGCCTACAGGACCTAAAGAACCGGTGTGAGCTCCGGTAAATGCCTGGATTTCCTCTTCTGTTGCCATTTCAAGTGGATCATCGATACCTGGGATCTTGATTGCCTTAACCTCGTTTAATTCGTGGTTGCCACAAAGACAGAACATTACAAGCTCATAGCTGCCGTCTTCCTTCTTAGGGCCGTGAACGATAAGGCTCTTTAAAACCTTCTTTGAATCAAGACCTAATGAAGCTGCAGCCTCATCAACAGTGTGACAGCCAGGAGTTGCAACTTCGCTGTAAGCTTCGCCTGGAGCTCCACGATCATATGCAGGAGCCAGAGCTTCTGCCATTTCGATATTAGCTGCATACTGTGAACCGTCTGACCATGCTATTACGTCTTCACCAGCATCTGCTAAAGCCTGGAACTCGTGTGAGTGGTTACCACCGATAGAACCTGTATCAGCCTCTACAGGACGGAACTCAAGACCCATTCTGGTAAATACTCTTGAGTATGCATCGTACATATCCTGATAGGTCTTTTCTAATGACTCATGAGTGGTATGGAAAGAATAAGCATCCTTCATTAAGAACTCACGACCGCGCATTACACCAAAGCGTGGACGGATTTCATCACGGAACTTGTTCTGGATCTGATAAAGGCATAAAGGCAGCTGACGTGCTGATTTTACTTCGCGGCGTGCGATATCAGTAACCACTTCCTCATGGGTAGGACCAAGAGCAAACTCATTTTCCTTTCTGTCCTTAAAACGGCAGAGCTCTGGACCATATTTGGTGTAACGGCCAGACTCTTTCCAGAGGTCAGCTGGCTGTACCATTGGCATGGCGATCTCTAAAGCACCAGTCTTGTCCATTTCTTCACGAACAATTCTGCTAACCTTTGATAAAACTCTCATACCGGTTGGAAGCCAGGTGTAAACGCCAGATGCGATCTGACGGATCATACCTGCTCTTAACATCAGGCGGTGGCTTTCTACAGCTGCTTCTTTTGGATCTTCTTTTAAGGTTGAAATTAAAAATTGACTGGTACGCATACTTAGTCCTGTAATTAAATCTTGTTGATAAAAAATTTAAGAAATTTTACCACAGAATGAGTTTTAAAAAGACCTGGCTTGGGTTTTATGAAAAAAAATAATCTTAAAGGAGTTTTTATAAGAGGGAGCAGAGCGCATTTTATACCAGGATGCGCCTTTAAATTACTTGAAAGCATTAAAGATATGGCGAATAATCTTCGTG
This sequence comes from uncultured Succinatimonas sp., assembly GCA_900316175.1. Lineage (GTDB taxonomy): Bacteria > Pseudomonadota > Gammaproteobacteria > Enterobacterales > Succinivibrionaceae > Succinivibrio. Next base: position 1,054 of record ONCB01000090.1, on the reverse strand, counting down.
AATCTCAGAGTTTATTTTTTGAGCTCTCTTTAAGGCAGCACTGAATCCTGACAGGGAAAAAATAAAGTTCATATCCCTGAATACGATGGTAAGTTTTTTGCCTTTTTTACACTCTTCAACTAAATCTTCACTCATTTTGAGACCGTAAAAACCTAAATGTCTGTCATTATAAAAGTGCATAACCTTTACATTTTTCTGAAAGTCCTTATCAATGAAGATTTCAGCCTCATCATTAATGAGACTCTTTTTTTCACTGTATTTTTCTTTATTTTTGACATTAGAATCAAGGTTTAAGGATAACAGGTCCGGATAATGCACATCAATGGTAAGTCTTGCTCCTTTTGAATTAAGGATAATCATCACTGGAACAGTGTTTCCATTTATATTGTTCTCACAGGTCTGCCAGGCGCCATGATAGCGACAGTTTTTGTAAAAGTCAGATTCGGCAATAGCCACACTGCTGCAAAGAGCCAGAACGCCACAACTTAATAAAAAATGTTTTATAAATCTCATTTATCTATCCAAAATTATGTACTTATATACAGTATAAGTTAAAAGCAGAGAATCAAACCTGCAATCAGCGCGTTCAGGATATTAAGCAAAAAAAGCTCCCAGCAAAGCTCTTGGAGACAGGGATGCCATTACAGGCTGTTTATCCTTGCACAGTGTACCGATGGTACTGGTAACTACTGCTGTAGAGCCGATATTTGCAAATCCTCCGATACCGATACAGAGCATGGCCTGAGTTCTGTAATCCATCTGACTGAGTGTTTTTACAAGATCTGAGAATGCAATAAACTCATTTAAGACAAGTTTGCATCCAAAAAGCCTTGAGACACACGGGCCTCCGGAGATTCCGATGATAAATGGTATCATGCAGTCTCCTGAATTTTCTGTCTGATATTAATATAGTATCAGTAATTATTTTATGATTGGACATTTATCAAGAAGTCTTTTAGCAGGTACGCATGAATAAAATAATTTTTTAAAGAATGGCTAAAACAACGCTTTTTTGATCTTGGTAAATTAAAAAAATCGTAAAAAGTTAAAACGT
>ONCB01000163.1 GCA_900316175.1 uncultured Succinatimonas sp. | reverse complement strand
TAAGATGTTGAAAATATAATCGGTCTTATCAACATAGATATAATCATATGCATTAAAGTCACTGAATATCTGCCCTTCTGCAATTGTCTTCATCCTGATAAACCTGTTAGTGCTGTTTTTACCTTTACTTACTTCATTATACATAATTTACACCTTAAATTTTGTGAATGCCGTCTTTGCAATGGTCACAAAGTATAATGGAGGAAATTACCATGAATTTGAGCAAGTGTGCGTTTAGATCGTGATCCTGCTATTTTGTTTTAGATAAAGGACTTTTGGTGAATTTTATCTGATACAGATATGCATAAAGGCAGCACTGGCGCTGCCTTTATATGAGCATATGAAGAAAAACAGAGAGTTAGGCAGCTTCTGTTTCCTTTAACCTGCGGTGTTCTTCCTTAAACTCATCGAGGATCTTATCCTTGGCATTCCACAGATCCTGCATGTACTGAGTAAACTCATTCTTGAAATCCTGATCTTCAAGATAGTTTCCATGAGGGAGCTCATCACGCTTTATTACTTCAATTCGTGCGTACACATGCTTTACCTTACCTAAAAGAAGTTCTAAAAAGCCAGACTTTTTAAGATCAGGGTAATAGAAGGTAAGGTTATACATACACTCAATCTCGTTGCCGATTTCAGATAAGGCAATGCCAAGACCGGTGTACTTTGGAGGCATCAGATTCTTGTAGGGAGAATTCATCTGCTGTGCCTTTTTATGAGTGTAGCGGGTTCCCTCAACATAGCTTACAAGGCAGGCAGGATTCTCTACAAAGTTTCGACATACTTTTTTGGTGGTCTTAATATCCTTCATTCTTAATTCAGGATTTTTTAAGATCTTCTCTTTTGGGTATCTGCGTAAAAATGGCATTCCAAGTGCGTAACAGGCAAGGCCTATGAATGGGACATAGATTAAATTCTTCTTCATAAAGAACTTGGTTAAGGGGATCTTAGCTTCAAACACACTGTGAAGCATCAGAATGTCAATCCAGCTTTTATGATTTGAAATCACAATACATGGCTTGCTAGGGCCTAAAGGTTTGTCTCCTGAAATATGATACTGAACCTTGTTGGTTAATAGAATAATGTATTTGGTGTTGATGCTCCATACAAAGAACATCAGATAGTCAATCTTCTCAATTACTTTAATTACAGGTTTAAAAGGAAGGATAAAGCGCACAATACCCAGGAGCACCACAAGTGATCCCAAAACAATGGCGTCAATGGCAAACAGGGTAAGGTTAATTAAAAGAAGTAGTGGTCCTGGTAAAAATGAAAGCATAGCTTCACACCGTATGTATGTTTAATTTTATAACTTCATAAAGATGTATTATTTTCTTTGAATTTATCTTTTCTAAGAAAAAATTTTTTCTTTTATTATATCCCAACAGATCCGAAAAATATCGGATTTGTAAAAATAATTATCATGATAAAAGTTACAGATTTTATATGATAATCAGTAGGTTCTTTGATAAAAAGAGGAATATTGACACATTTGACATTAGATATCGGATACACTTATGTGATTGCTATCACATTTTATTAAAACATAACAATTTTGTCATTTAGTATATTAGTATCAGGAATAATTCTTACTTAAGAATTAAATGCTTAACTTTCTTTCCTGATGTTTTCATAAAAAGAAAATGAATCTTTTGCAATTTGAGAGCTTAATCTCTTCTTGAAAAACGTAATCTTTGTATGATTATCAATCAGTTAATACTTAACTTTTATTTATTAGAAAAGACCGGCACTGTATGGCAGTTCAAAATCATTTGAGTATGGAAAACGACTTTTTACAGGGAAAAACATTTTTTTCTACTAAAGGTTCAACCTTTAAGGGAAACGTTAAACTATGCAATTTATGGTTTTTTAACACATCAAAAAAAAGTCGTCTAAAATTTTTCCGGGATGAGCTTTATGAAGCATTCGAAATCAAAGTTTTTAAGAATGGTGCTGAAATTACAGATACCGATGATAAAATTTTCGGATGCTGGGATATGTGCCTTTTTGAAGTCTTTGACAGCCGCTTTGCGGTTAAAAGAACAGCGTCTGGTTTTGAAATAAAATATACTCCCGGTTACTGTTATACAAAATCAGATAAAAAACACCATTCTTTTATCAAGCCGCTTATTAAGAACATTGCTATTATTCATACAAGTGCAAACTCTCAGGAAGAAATTGAAAAAACCAATCCTGATGGTAATTGCAAATTTATAAAACTTACTAATACTGAAGTAAAAATCTGCTCTTATGAAAACCAGAAAGAAACCAGATGCGGCAGATTTATTCTCCTTTATATACTTGCAAAGGCATATTACTTCCGTCTTGAACATTATTTAAGACTAATCTCAGTTGTAATTGATAAGCGCAAATCTGTTGGTAACAGGATTCTGAATGCAATGCCTATCAAATTAGGATTCAGTGAACTGCGTAAAATTGAAAAGCTTTACACTCAGTATGTCCTGTTTAAAAATAACTATCTTTATTCTTTTCCTTTGCAACACGGCAGCGTTAACGAACTTCCTGACATCTGGGATAACGTGTACGATTTTTACAGAATTGAAAAGCTAAGCGATGAAGTAATAGAAAAGATCAATGCTCTTACCCTTTTATCAAGAGGCAGGCACTCATCAATTCAATCATCATATCTGTTCATTTTTGCAGTATGCGGCTGCATAGTAAGTTTCATTAAAATTGTTGAGCTAATTTTCAAATAAACAGAATTTCAAACAAAAAAATTTTTTTACAAAGTCTGATAAATAATATTTTCATAAGGGAGTAAAAACAAAATGATAAATTACTTAAAAACAATTATTAAATCATTAGTTACCCTTACAGCAGCTTTAACTGTATCTTTAAATCCATGCATCGCTTCTGAAGATGAGATTGACTGTGAAAATGCTGAAACCACCTATGAAATCAGCGTGTGCGCAGCCAAAGAAGCAGATCTGAAGAAGGCAGAAGTAAATAAAATTATCGCTTCTCTTCCAGACAGCGCAGTATTAAGCAAGGCTGTAATCTCCTGGCAGAAATACATTTCTGACATGAAGACTTATAAAATTGATTCTTCAGACGGATCAATCCGTTCGGCAGATGCAAGCAGCTTTGAAAGCTATGAAACAGACTATATGGCAAAGGCATTAAAGGGTAATTATGAATATACCTTTGAATTTGCCTCAGATGAAGCTAAAGCCATAGCTAATGAGTACAGGCTGTGCCTTGATAAAAACACATCATCAAAAGCACAGTGCCATACAAAATATTTAAAAAAGGCAGACAAACTCTTAAACAACTATATAGAGAATTGGCGCAGGTCAAGAGATTTTCTCAGTGTTTGCAGAACTTTTGACGGACTTCAAACTTTTGCTGTCCTTTAATCTGTT
>ONCB01000002.1 GCA_900316175.1 uncultured Succinatimonas sp. | reverse complement strand
GGCTATGTGGGCGTTATCGGTCGCATAGCTGTCTTTGCTAGTTAAGATAACATCGTTCGAATAATTGACGCAGAGCGTTCTAGTATTAGACGGTCAACAATGAAGACAAGAACTAGGCATAAAAGAAAAGCAACACTGGCAACTAAATCACTAATTATTTGTTTCATACTAGGTAACCTCGTAAATTTTGATTTAATACTATAAACCAAGATTTATTTTTGTGATTTATTCATAGTAATTTTACCTACCATTTAATGATAGATATATCTATCTTCTGAAAGAAATGATAGATAAATCTACATAAGTTGTCAATAGATTTATCTAATATTTTTATAAACGCTAGAAAAAAAGAGCTACTATTGCTAGTAACTCTTTGAATGTATTAAGAAAAGATTTTTAGAAAAAAAATAGAAAAAATTTACAAGCCACCATGTCCTGACTTCTCAATAACTCTTCCAATAATGGAGAAGTTAATGCTGCTATCATCATGTCTTATAATCTCATCAGGATACTCTTTATTTTCAGATCTTATAATTAAGTCTTTATTTATCTGTAAGATAAGCCTTTTTACTCTAACCTCATCCTCTACATTGATTGCATAAACTTTATTGTTAATGATGTTCTTATTATCGGCTGTATTAACTAAGATAGTATCGCCATCAAATAGTATTGGCTCCATACTATCACCATGAACTCTAAATCTCATACATGCATCAGGAGCAATACCTAAGTGGTCAAAGTATGACTGCCTATAGGTTGCAGGTATACTCTCCGATACTTCTTCAAATGATGGTAAATAGCCAGCACCAGCGCCACAAGCTATTTGATACTCTTTTATTTGGATGTAGCCATCTGAGGCTGATACATCATCAGGTAATGCAACCACATTCTCTGCATCAGGTGAGCCTTTTCCTGTAACTAGCCAATTAGTATTAACGCAAAGAAAACGGCTTACTTTCAAGGCATTGTCTGACTTTAAAGCTTTTACTTTATCACTGCACCATTGAGAGCAAGTAGCTGTCTTAATGCCAACATATTTAGCAAGATCTGCTTGTTTCTTGCCTGTCTTTTCTAAGCCGTATCGAATACGTGCTCCTAAAGTTGATAGATCTCGCATATAAATCACCTTTTGTAATCATTGTAATAGATATATCTATAATTATAGTTAAAATGATACTAGAAATGTCTTGCATTTAGGTGTAGATATATCTATCATTATTATAGTTACAAATAAGAGGATCTAGTAATGGCAAAACCTAAAGTTACAAACTTAATGAAAGGAGCTCAAGCTCGAAATCTTATATATGAATTAGGTGGTTCTGGCAGAGTGGCAGAGATTTTGAAATGTAAATCTCCATCTGTTAGCGCATGGATACATAAAGGAGTGCCAAATGCACGCCTTATGTATCTGCGAACTGCATTTCCAGATTTAAAAGCTTGGAAGTACTTAAAGGACTAGGAGAGTGTCTATGGATATCACATACAACCGAGCTCCTACAGTTATCTTTAGTCTAAAGATTTCTGCTATTGCTAAGCTTATCTATGAGCGTATGTACGTAATCTCTAAGGAAGGTACTCAAGTGATCTTCTTTAAGAAGTATGAGTATGCCAGTTTCTTTAATGTGGAAAAGAAAACAATCATTAGAGCCGTTAATGAATTGATTGAAAACAGGCTACTAGAGGTTACAAAGCCAGCCAAAAGAATACCTTTTGACCAAACTAAGTATTACTTAGTAAAAGAGCCCAAAATTGAGCAAAAAACGGCTGAAAGCGTTGATAGCGTACATGGTGTAAAAGTTACACCTTCGACAGTGCAGTTATTACCCTATCGAGAGTGTAAAAATGACACTTTGACAGAGTGTAAAAATGACACTATCGAGAGTGCAGATGTTACACCTTGTCAGAGTGTAAAAGTTACACCTTCTTCATTAGATAAGAATAGTAAAGATTATATAAGTAAAGATAAAGTAAGAGAGGCAAAGCGCTCTGCGAGCGCCCTCTCTTCTTTTTCCTCTTATTATGATTTTATGCCTTTATTCACTCAGCTAGCCGATGAGCTCAAAGATGAGCACTTAGCTATTGGTCGTATGTACTTACCAACTACAGTAGAGAAGTTCTTCAACCATTATCAATCACGCAATTTCAGATGGAAACGTGGGCTTAATGCTGATGCAAGAGAGTGGCTATTGAATGAATGCACTCATATTGAATGCAACCTGCTACGTGATACCAAGAGTGAAAAGCTTGCAGAACAACAACAAAGAGCCAATAAGACTAATGAATGGATTGATAGAGAAGCAGAGCTTAAAGGCATTAAGCCTGAAGAGGTACGTCAACAGTTTTTAGATTATTACCATGCTGCTATTAACGGTCCTACTGACGAGCAGAAACTCCTAAGTAGCGTATTAGGAGTCTCTGTCGATGAATTTACCCACAAAGGAGTAGTTATAAATGAACACTAATGATTATACCATGTTTTGCCACATTTGGAATGCTAGGAATGGTGAGCCACAACTCAACTATACTGAGAGTAGCTTTACCCAAGATGACTTTATTAAGCGCGATTTAATGCTTGAAGATTTCATTGATTTTGATTTACCTTCAATCCTAAAAGCTTTAAGTGCTGTAACTAAAGCGGGTGTAAAGGTGAACGTTGCTAACGTAGTAAAAGTTCTTGACTACGGTACAGTAAATCCTAAAGAGCTTGAGTCTGTAGCTCTTGAGCTATGGAATGAGCTACTAGATAACTATCACGCTTGCACAGATATCATCTTTGGAGACCTAAGAGCAGCAGTTGCATTCTTTGTGTCATTTAGAGACTTCGATAATTTCACTGATTGCAGATGGTCTGATCTTAGAATGGCTGAAAGAAGATATGTACAAGCTTATACAACTATCAGAGCATCCAAGTATAAGAAAGATCCTAATTCATTGTCTAGGATGTTTGTCCCTTGTGGCTCACATGACCGCTCTGTATGCGCAGTAGGCGATAAAGGTATTGCTAAGTCTATCGCAGATAAAGTATATGGTGAAGGTAACTACAGATGTGTTAACGCTCCTGCTGTGACTATGAGCAAAGCTCAATATCTACAATGCTTGAATAACTTTGAGCAAGATATTCATCCAGGTAATATTCCAACAAGCGCAAAGCTAGGTGGCAAAGATGAATAAGTTTACTAGACCTTTAGATTCTATGCCACGTAACTTGATGTACGAACAAACCATGATTGGAGCTCTACTTGTACGTGGCTTAGATGCATATACTCAAATCTCAAAGCAGATTAAATCTGATGACTTTTCACATCGTGACTACAAAAAGATGTGGAAATTCATCTCAAGAGAGCTATCTCAAGGCAAAGAAGATGTAGATAGAGTACGCATGACTATCTATGTACAAGCTCGTACTGATGACTATGATATTGACCATCAAGAAGTAGAGCAAGAAGTTAAGGACTGCATTGATAGTGCAGAAAATGTTGGTGACGACCTACAAGATCTTGCTAATGATTTGCATGAAGTTACTGTTAAGCGCAATACATGGAATCACTTTTGGGAATCTGTTGAAGTATTCGCAAATGCTGATACATCTATAAGTGCTAAGAACTATAAGAACGTCTTCGCTATAGCTCAGTACTTACTATCACAAGAAGATACTACATCAACTGACCTATACGTCGATGCGCAAGAAGCTTCCAACGCTCATATTAAAGAGATAGCTAATGGTGTTACAGAAACTTTAGTGCCTACAGGATATCCTAAGCTTGACTCTGATAAATACTTAAGCGGTGGCTTAAAGCTTGGTTCACTAAATGCTATCTGTGCAAGACCTGGCAATGGTAAATCAGCTTTTGCTCTTAACTTAATGGCTTATTACCTAAAGAATAACACCTTTAAAGGTCCTTGCTTAAGCTTCTCATTAGAGATGTCAAATAAGCAAGTGTTGCAGCGCTTTTATAGCTATATGACTGGAGTATCAGTATCTGATATCGCTAGAGGCAAGCTCATTGAAAGCGCTAATCCAAATCAGTGGGATGATTTACTAAGAGAAAATGAGGCTTTATTTGCTCACGCTGAAGACAAAGCACCTAAGCTTTTACTTAATGACGAAAGTGCAATCTCATTATCTAATATCGAGCGTGCTATGGCACAGTGTCAGCTAAATTATGGAGCTGTTGGTGCTGTCTTTATTGACTATTTACAGCTTATGGATATCGACATTAAGACCAACGGTACAAAAGCAAGTGCTCTTGGTGAGGTGACTAAGAAGCTTAAGAATTTAGCAAAGAAGTACAACACAGTGATATTCATTCTATGTCAGCTTAATCGCGCTGCTAATAACGATAGTCTAAAGCCATCAGATATCAAAGACTCTGGCTCAATCGAGCAAGACTGTGACGTGATATTTATGATAGGTAGAAAATTCAAGAAGTTAAATTATCTTGATCCTAGTCAGCAAGCAGATGATGCGCTTTTGTTTGTAGCTAAAAACAGAAACGGTCCTGTAGGTAAATTAGAGATGACTTACAACGGCAGAGCAATGAGATTTGAAGAAAACAATTTAGGTAATTCATACAACAACGCAGGAGTAACAAGTGATTACAGTTAGATTTGAGGTTCCAGTCAGTGCAAATCAGAGGTTAATTAGAACACGCGGCCGCCAACTTACTAACGGAAGTAAATACAGAAGTTGGTTTGCTCGTGCTTTACATGAGCTAAAAGACCAAACTGATGGATTTGAGCAAATTAAGGGTAGAGTAGGTGTATCAATCACAGTGCATTTTAATGATGCAAGACGTAGAGATTTAGATAACATCCTAAAAGGCTTTCAAGATGTATGCACTCACGCAGGCTTATGGCTTGATGATTCACAAATCGACCACTTAACCGTTGTTAGAGGCTCTGTAGTTGAGCAACCTAAACGCAAGAAAGGGTTAAGAATTACTAAGCTACCTGGAATGGTTGAAGCTAGAATTTGGGAAATTGGAAAAGATTAAGCTTGCAGGAATCTATTTGGAAAATGCTGACTAAAGAAATAAGAGAGGAAGTATGATTGTGAACTCGCTGATTGGTATGATAGATTTAAACACAGACAAATAGAGAGAAGTCAAATGAAACGCGATTGGAAAATTATTAAAGACATTCTGTGCGCGATAGAAGACAACAAGGTGAAAATACATTGGGAACAGCTTCAGGAGAGCGAACAGAAAAACGTGCTGCTTCATTATGAGTTGCTTAAGGAAAGCGAACTTATTACCAATTACGAACTTGCATCAGATATGGACGATGACGGTAAATGTACATACCATCCTAACTTTCTGCCTCAGGCTCCCAATGTGCCTGGTATTCGAATGACAATGAAGGGGTATGATTTACTTGAAGTACTAAGAGACCAGACTTTATGGAATCGTATTCTTTCAAAGGCAAAAGCTCTGGGCGTGAAACTTACCTATGAATTTATCGTTCAGGCTGTTCCTGTAATCTATAAAACCATGATGTGAGGTAAAGGTATTCTTGAGAGGTGGCACATGAAGAGAGACTGGAATGTTATTAGAGATATTTTAACCGCGATAGAGGAAGACCGTTTTGCTAATTTCGTTAAACATGCCGGAAATAACGAAGAGTGGATGGATGGGCTTGATGCAGATGAAATTGAAAAGAAAAGACTTCAGAGACTTAGGTGTTTTGATGGGCATGTACGCTTACTGATTGACGCTGGTCTTATTTCCAAAATCAATTCAAATATTATTGAGCTGGATGAGTATCGCATGCGCTCTGGCAGTTCTCCTCAACATGGCTATAGCTACGATTATCGCAGATTACAGCTCAGTATGGATGGCCATGATTTGTTACAGCATATGCGAGAACCTAAGATCTGGAACAAGGTGAAATCCATGGCAGACCAGATGGGAGTTTCACTAACAATGGATTTTGTTAGAACTGCGTTCCCTAAGATTATGAATTCCTTATTTGAGTAAGAGGTGAAAGTATGCTGACAAATGAAATTATTTGCGCTATCAGTGAAGATAATTCCCGTGAATACATTCGTCTTCTTCACAATTACGGTCTTTGGTCACGCTATTTTGGATGTTCTGGTTATCCAGGACACACTTCATCAAATCAGACTTATACCATTTCTGATGAATCTGCTATGATTATTGATAAGGCTTTCTGTGAATTAAAACAGAAACAGCCTAATCTATATAAACTGCTCAACATGTTTTATATCCAGTGTAAATCTCCTGATGAGATATTCCTGATTCTGAAAAAACAGAACAAAGAGCAGAAAATAAAACGACGTCATTGTTCAAACTACTTTGAATTCAATCCTGCTGTAGATACAGCTTTAAGATATGTTACTACTCAGGCTATCTGTGACTTAATCAGAAGGGGTGAACAGTTGATTCTCAATCAGCTAAGGATTATGAATGAAGGTGTTTGAATTTGAAGGTAAGTGTTATCGCTCAATGCGTTTGTTCTGTCAAGAACGCGGTGTTTCTTATCAGAAGATGAGAAGACTCTGCAGACATTATATACGCGCTCATAAAGATCCTACCATTGCAGCAAAATGGCTTTTAGGAATAGAACCGTTTAAAAGCAATGAACCAAAGACCTTTCTTTATGAGCAGGACTTACAAAAGTCTGAAGAACGCAACGCTAAATTCAAAGACAAAATGTATCAGCAGTTTATGGAGAATTTCTGACTTGTCCTAAGCTATCCTAACTTATATTTTCTTATCCTAATATATTGACATTTTTATTTTTTGCTGTAATCTTTTTAGTAAATAAAGTTTCAGACCTCGACATTAGTCCTCTCACTCTCAGAGAAGTGACGAAGTCGAGGTCTTATAGTATGTGGAGAATTTTTTAAAGTTTGCGATAATAAACACGATTTAGTATTGAGAAAACAAAATGCAAAATTTATAATTAAATAAAAGTTTAGTCTTTTTAGGGAATATTTATTATGATTGGTGCATATAATTTCGATGAAAAATCACCTGTAATATCTTTTAAAAATGGTGGTTTTGGGTTTAATTATAAAAATAAAAAAGCATCAGAAAATCTGTTAAGTAATTTTGCAAAATGCAAAAGATTAACTGAAAAAAAGATCATTTCAGTTTCAAATAAAAAAGAACAATAATTATTTTATTTTTGCTGCTATGGCTCCTTGTAGGGGCCTTTTGTTTATATGGAAGCGTTTATTTTAGTTATTATAATGACCAGTGGGTTTATGTTTACAAGTAGATATCCAGTGGCAAGATTTAAACAATTAAGATCTGACGGTTGGGATCAATATCTTCATGTATTTTCTTGGGGGCTTCCATTTGCGATATTGTCTTTTATTTTTGTATCAATTTTGGAAATGACAATCAAAATAAATAGTCGTATAGGTACTGTGACGACACGCCAATGTCCTCGGGTGGCAAGGCGCCCGAAATTCGTCTAGCTACACCACTTTTTATAATGCGGACTTTGCTATAATAATCAGCAGAAGGATAGTCTTTTTGAGAGGTAGCAGATATGTCCGATTATTTTTCTGATGGAGTTTCACGCAGAGCGTTTGCACGCGACATTGGTGTTGATGAAAAAACCGTGAGAAACCTTATTTCAAAAGGTATTCTGACTACTGATAGCAATCTGCAGATTAGTCTTTCTCAAGGCCGTAAGGCTTACAATACCTATAAGAAAAAGCAGGAACAGGCTTCTGAAAAAATAGAGAAAATTTCAAAAAAAGTAGGTGCGGACTTAAAGGGCAAAAACTCTCAAGACTTCAAAAAACTTCTATCCTCATGGCTGAATGATATTGATTCAAATCCAGGTCAAGTTCTTAATTCTGCAAAAGCATATCTGACAGCACTTCAGGTTCAGGAACAGAGGATGAAAGTTGAGGAGATGGAGAAGCGCCTGATTCCAATTGAACGAATCAACCATGATGCAGAAGAAATTGGCACTCTGATTCGCAGTAAACTGATTACAATACCATCCAGAGTTGCAACAGTCTGTGAAGGTCGTACAGCCAGGGACATTGAAGAGATTATTGATATAGAAATCAATAAGGCACTTGAAGAACTTCAGAAGCTGTTTGTTCAGTTATAAAAACAACAAAATTTTTCATAAATAAAATATGATAGGTGCGACACCTATCTTATATACCCTCAAATTTCAAATCTAAGCCACCTCAGACGCGTTTCTTTTATAAAAATGGGTAACTGTACCACTAAGACATTAAAATCATTCTATGAGCGTTTTAGAAATAGATCTTAAAGAAAAAAGTATCAGATATAAAAAAACTTTTGAAAATCGGGCGTTAGTTATTGAAAAAATTACGCTTCGCACATATAATTTAAGTCAGTAGTGCCCTTCTGCGCTTCTTACTCGCGAGAGTATAGCGGACCAGTGAAGGGCCTTTTTTTTTGGGTTAAAAAATGGTTTCAGTTAAGTGTCCTTTATCATATTCAGAACAGATTGAAAGATTAAAAAACTTTCATAAGATGAAGATTGAAGATGATAATCAAGCAAAAGAAATATTGCAAAAGATCAACTATTATAGATTAAGTGGCTATGGTATTGGATTATTATCTTCATCAAATAAAGACGAATATAGAGAAGGTATTTCTTTACAACATCTCTTTAGATTATATAAGTTTGATAGTGTATTAAAAAATGCCTTAATGCACGTTATTGAGCAAATAGAAATTCAATTAAGAACTCAGATTTCATATGCACTCGCTATGAAATATGGGTCTTTAGGTTATTTGAATGTTACAATTTTTAGGAATAATGTCTCTAAGGCTCACTCAAAACTAATTAATACTTTTTACGGTGAAGTAGACAGAAATAAATCAAAACCTTTCGTTAAACACCATATTGAGAAGTATGCTGAACAGTTTCCTATATGGGTAGCTGTAGAGCTTTTTACATTTGGAAATATCAGTGTTCTTTTTAATATAATGAATGATGATGACCAAAAAACTGTAGCTCATTTTTTCAAGTGTACACCTAGATATTTATCAAACTGGATAAAAGTATTAGTTGAAATAAGAAACATATGTGCACACTACGGCAGACTATATAATTTGCCATTAAAACACGCTCCTATGTTGTACAAAGAAAATAATCAATATATTTCTAAAAAAGGTCAGCAAAATAAATTATTTCCTGCATTTTTAGTAATTAAAAGAATTTTGAATGCTAATGTTGATTGGAAGTTATTTTATGAATTTTTTAAGTCTGTTATGAAAGAGTACAAGGACGTTGTAAATTTATCTTTTAATGGCTTTCCTCGTAATTGGGAGCAAGTTTTAGATAAAGAACTTAATCACTGTGCGAGCCCACTGAAAAAGATCTGATTTAGCTCATTTGTTTTTGTCAGATTCTTTTATAAAATTCCTCTTTTACAAAATAGATCGTTTTTTGATCGTTTTTTGATCGTTTTTGGATCGTTTTTCTGTTTTATACTCATAGACAATACAGTGGCAAACTGTAATTAGGTGGTACTTGGCCTCTCAGATAATTTGAGAGGCTTTTTCTTTTTCTGGAGATAAGTCATGTTGCCCTCTGAAGTAACTTTGTTCGCATTAGGTGGCATGGCATGTAGTGTAACTTCATTTTTGGTTTCGTCATTTTTCAAAAAACCACCTGAGTTTATACGAAGAATTTATTATGCGATGATTTCAGGAATTGGAGCCATGGCCATATGTTGGTTAAGCTACAGATATTTTCCTGAAAGATTTGAGGCATGGGATGCAGTTCCTTATGGAGTCATGATCGGACTGTTCGGCATTGGCAGAGTTTTAAATTGGATTGCTAAAAGATATGGGATAGACAAAAATGAGCGATAAACATAAACGATATATATCACAGTGGCTGATTCCGTTTTGTTACTTTGCTGAGTTCTCCTGGGCATTTATCAGTATTGCTTTAGGTATCCCTTTTTTAGTTTATGGAATTTGCAACATTGCAGGCATTTTGACAATTAACTATTTAACATCAGGAATAAATTAAGATGCGTGTTTCTTCTCATGCCATTGCCCTTATTCAGAATTTTGAAGGCCTCAGAACAAAAGCATATAAACCTCTATCTCATGAGAACGGCTGGACTATTGGATATGGTCATCATTCCCCAGATGTGTATGAAGGCATGGTTTGCACTGAAGCAGAAGCAGAAATGCTTTTAAAAGCAGATATTGCTAAATATGAGTATCAGATTGAATCAGCGTTAAATATTGATGAGATTGAAGTCACTCAGGGAATGTTTGATGCTCTTGTATGTCTTCTTTTCAACCTGCAGGGAGCTCTTAAAAATGGTAAGCGTCTAACTCCTATTCAGACTTTAGTCAGTTACAAGCTCTGGAAGAAGATGAAAGCAGGTGATAAGGAAGGCGCTGCACAAGAGTTTTTGGATATTAACAAAGCTGGTGGTGTTGAAGTTGCAGGTTTAACCAGGCGCAGAAAAGCAGAAGCTAAATTATTTCTTTCTTAAGATTTCCACGTGTTCAGGTATTTGAAAAATCCCTCTCTTTGCTGTCAGAGGTAAAACAGACAGCTCACACTTATGAGTGGTTTACTAGTCTTTGTCGGTTTCGCTAGTAGATTGCTCATAAGTGTGAAGTAAACTTTTGTTAAATTGATTCGTAACAATTCATTAGTCTAATAATGAATATCAAGGCGTTTGCTTCACACCTTAATAGCAAGAATCGCAAGACACTAAGAAAAGAATTTAATATTTTTAATTCTTAACTTGATAATGTGTATTATAGTGTGTATAATTTTATATGTAACTTAATTATTGTGAGGTCAAGCTAATGAGCAGTGATGAACTGATTAAGTTATTAAAGGCAAACGGCTGGGTGCTTGTTTCTTCAAAAGGTGATCATTTCACTTTTAAGCATCCTAATTATGCAAAAATAATAACCATTACACATCCTAGAAAGGATATGAAAAAAGGTTTATTACATAGCATTTTGAAAACTGCAAACCTTAAATAACACAAAAGAAGAGATTGAAATATATCTCTTCTCTAGTGATTAGGAGTTTACATATGAAGTACTACATTGCTATAGAGCCAAAAGATGCAAATAATGAAGATTATGGTGCTATGCTTTTGGATTTTGATGGCTGTACTGCTCAATCAGAAACTTTAGATAAGCTATTGATTGATATTGCAGAAGCTGGAGAAGAATGGGCGAAGGTTGCAAATGAGAATAATATAGATATTCCTCAACCTAGCGATATTGAAACTTTAAAAACAAAATATCCTAATTTAGATGATTTTGTTTTAGGTGTTGTTGATTTAGATTTATCAAAATTAACAGACAAAGTAGAAAGAATAAATATTACTTTATCATCAAAAGTGTTAAGACGTTTAGATAGGTTAGCTCAATCTATTGGAGAAACTAGATCGGGTTATATAGCTAAATTAGTTACACATAATTAACACTTTATTTGCTCAAAATAAGGGTACTCATGTGAGTACCCTTTTTTTTATTAGTGATTTTCTTTGGTTGGTGCCCGTATGAATTTTTTAGATTATTTTAATGTAAAAGAGTCATACCAGATACCAGACAAGCTTCTGCAACTTCTTTTATCTGACGCTACAAATTTATTTGATCTGTACTCAGCAGAGCACTTATTAGAAAAATATGATCTGCTATTTTCGTTTCTGGAGTCTCCCAATGTTATCCATTAAGAATACATTGATTGCTGGTGCAGTCGCTTTTGCGGTTGGTTATATCGCAGGTTATGCTACAAGAGACGATCAGGCTGAAATTGAACGTCTGAACGTTGCGAAAAATGCACTGGAGCAAGAAAGAGCTAATTTGATTCAACAGCTGGAGGTTGAACATGAACACCAGAAGACAGCGCAAATCAATGCATCAAAAACGCAGGAAGACTTGGATGATCTTGAAAAGCGTTATACTAGTGCTATCGATGAACTTAATGCTCTGCAGTTGCAGTTCTCAGAGTACACCGATTCCGACACAGCAACACTGCCCTCAGATGCCACCGCTTCCTCAGCAGTATCACAAGGTAAATGTGACTGCAGTGGAAAAGACAAAAGAGCATTTCAGAAATTACTTAATGACCAGATGATTGTGGCAAGAGACTGTGACATCAACGCTACTTACCTCAACAATCTGATTGAGTGGTATGGCATGATTTCTCAGAAGTTAAATGTAAAGGAATAAGTCAAATGAAACTTCTAACAATATGTTATACAGTGATTAAACTGGCTATTTATCCAGTCTTTTGTGCTGTCGTAAGTGTTGTGATTTATTCTTTATGTAAAAATGGTATTCCGGACCTAATTTTCTTAGCTTATTCTGGAGAAACAACTAACATTTATACTGTGCAGGTTGATTCCTTTTTGATAGTGCTATTTGTGGCATTATCATTCTTCTGTCTTGGAATTCTTGCTGTTGCTGTGTCTCGTCTTGTTTATGAATTTCTTGTTGTACGCTCTGTTGGTAAACTGTTTGACCGTATTGATAAATCTCAGAAATTCCATAAATAAGTCCGTTAATTGCAAGACCTATTAGAAGGTCTTTAATAATTACCTGGTACAGAGGTTTAGGCTTTGTATTCTTTGCAACGTCACTTAATTGATTGGATATATTATTAAGTTCTGCTTTGATAGCAATAGGATCTAAATCTGCAAAACCAATCAGGGTTTGAGTTGATTCCTGTATTGATAACTTTTGCGTTGCATTATCAAAGTCTGTTTTGGATTTGTCGTCAAGAGCTTCAACTTTTTCATAACCTTTAACAATACATTGAAAATCTTCTTTCTTTAATCGTTTTATTTCAGAACAGAGTTCATTCTGAGAATTGGTATCTAACGTATTGATGATTGAAGATAAGTTTTTAGCATGTTGAGCAAACTGAACTGCTGCTTTAGCCAGGGAAGGAGAAACAAGTTCTTTTACAGCCATAGCCCATTTTATTGATGGTTCCATAGCTAAGAATGTTGTTCTGAGAATAGTTTCAAACTCCTGAGAATAAAATATCTTGTTGACTGAATAAACTGTTTTAGCGAGAGCCAACATGGTCGGATTGTGTAACTTATATATGCTTTCAATAGCTTGCTGTAGGGCAGGATCAATGCTTAAGGTTAGATTGTTCTGATTCATAAAATATCCTTGTATATAAAACGTCTAAGCACAGATGATTGTCGCAGATTGTCTGTGCTTTTCTCTATTTTAAGCCTATGAATCTATTTTTTTCCGCTCTAAATAAAACTTTAAAGCCTAGACCAAGGCTTACTGGTTCGGAGTGGTCAGATCAATACCGTTTTGTAGCACCTGGAACATCACCTGAACCAGGTAAATGGAGAACTAGCAGAGTTCCTTACATGAAGGAACCTCTGGATATGGCAACATCTCACAGTGTTGAAAAGGTTGTGATTATGGCTGCTTCTCAGGTTGCCAAATCAGAACTTCTCATGAATGTGATGGGTTACTACATAGATCAGGAACCTTCGTCAATCATGATGATTCAACCTACTGTAGAAAATGCTGAAGCATTCTCCAAAGAACGTATTGATCCTACCATTCAGGCTTCACCAGTTCTGAAAGAAAAAATGAGCGTTACAGTTTCTGATGAAAAAGGTCGCTCAAGAAAATCAAGTTCAACTATCCGTATGAAGCATTTCACCGGTGGTTATCTTGCAATGGTAGGTTCCAATTCCCCTTCTGGGTTGGCATCTCGTCCTATACGTGTATTACTTTGTGATGAAATTGACAGATATGGCTCAACTCAGGAAGGTGATCCTTTAAAACTTGCAGTTCAGAGAACACAGAATTTCACTAACCGAAAGATTGTATTTGTTTCAACACCAACAACAGAACAACGTGAAGGCGGTCCGACAATCTATGAAGAATTCATGAAGTCAGATCAGCGTGGTTACTTTGTAACCTGCCCTCATTGCGGTAAGCAGTTTGAAATGGAGTGGGGAAATGTTCACTGGTCAAATGATGAGCAGGGGGATCTTGACGAAAATTCTATCAGGATGGAGTGTCCTCACTGCAATCAGAAAGTTAGAGGCAACGGAAAACCTGATCCTTATCTGCTTGAATCTGGGGTGTGGATTCCTAAGAACCCTGAAGCCAGAACCATTGGTTATCACTTAACGTCTTTATGTTCTCCATGGGTTGAATTGCGTGATCTCGTTGAAGAATGGGTTGATGCAAATCATAAGAAGGATAAGAAAGGTCTTCAGGAATTCATCAACTTGAAGCTCGGTGAACCATGGCATGAAGATGAAGCAGATTTGAACTTATGGGAAAAGCTTTCTCAGAGAAGAGAATTTTATCCTGAAGCTGGTCTTCCTAAAGAAATTCTGATGCTTACATGTGGTGTTGACGTTCAGCAGAACCGTCTTGAAGCAACAGTATTTGGATGGGGCGCAGACTTTGAATCCTGGGGTGTTTGTCATAGGGTTTTCTTTGGTGACACCAAACAGAATGAAGTCTGGTCACAGTTAGATGTTTTATTGATAGAAAACTTCCATCTGCAGGATGGCAGAGAATTGAGAATTGCCTGTACTTTAGTTGATTCTGGTGACGGTTCAATGACAGATACTGTTTATCAGTACACTAAGGCACGTGAAAAATCACGAGTATTTTCTTCAAAGGGTTCATCTGTAGCAGGTAAAGACCTGATAGGTCCACCTTCTCAGAATAACCGTTACAGAGCATTTCTTTTTGTGGTTGGTGTTGATGCAGGTAAAAGACTGCTGTTTAACCGCCTAAAAGTTAATGATTTTGGCCCTGCCTATGTGCATTATCCAATGGCACGTGATTCAGGCTTTACAGAGGAATACTTCAAGCAGTTAACCGCTGAAGTATTTGAGCGTAAGTTTGAAAAAGGACGTGTTAAGGAAGGTTGGAAGAAATTAAGAGAGCGTAATGAGGCACTTGATTGCGCTGTATATGCAACTGCAGCAATTGAGATAGTAAGGCCTGCATTCAATCAGCTTTGTGCTCAGGGTGCAAATGCTGCAGTAGTCCAATCAAAGCCAGTTAAAACACGCAAATATTCTAAAGGAGTTATCTAATGCCAGTTTTAAAAAAATATAAAGGCATTCCTTATGAGGTTGCTAAAAAGAAACTTGATGCATTGCTAGATGCTCTGGATGTGGTTTTAACCGGTCAGAGTTACACCATTGGATCAAGAACATTAACCAGAGCAAATTTAACCGCTATTCAGGAAGCAATTGAGTATTGGTCAGACATTGTTTCTAAGTGTGAAAGTGGTTGTGGTGGTGTAAAAGTTCAAAGAGCTATTCCTCAGGATTTTTAAGTTATGACACAGAGAAAATTTCCTCGTAAGGCAATGGCCACTAGAGCTAATGCTGTTAAACCTGCAGTAGTTCAGCAAGCAAAAACTCCTACTGCTGTAGTAAATAACAGATTGGTTGCTAGTGGTTATTCCCATTACGGCGCTTCATATGCTCGAAAGTCCTTAATTGGATGGATGAGCCACAGCGCTTCTGCAGATGAAGATATTGCAGATAACATCAAGACATTAAGAGAGCGTTCACGCGATCTTTACATGGGTGTGCCTCTGGCCACCGGTGCGATTAAGACAATTAGAACCAATGTTATTGGCTCTGGTCTTATGATGAATTCTCATATTGACCGTGACAAACTCGGACTTACAGAAGAGCAGGCTGTTGAATGGCAGAAAAACACAGAGCGCGAATGGCTTTTGTGGTCTGATTCAACCAACTGTGATGCTGCAAGGATGTGCACCTTCTATGAGTTCCAGGCATTAGCTCTTTTATCAACTTTGATGAGTGGTGATTGCTTTGTTGCTTTACCGTTCATTAAACGTCCTAACTGCCCTTATGATCTAAAACTAGATCTGATTGAGTCTGACAGAATTTGCAATCCTTTAGATTCTTTTAAGATTACAGAAAATTCTGTAGTTGAAGGTGTTGAGGTTGGTCAGTATGGTGAACCGGTCGCTTATTACGTGGCCAAATATCATCCTTACTCAAGGCACCGTCCTATCAATTCCTTTAAGCAGGAATGGAAGCGTGTTCAGGCTTTTGGCACAAAGTCAGGTCGTAGAAACATGCTCCACCTGATGTCTGATATGGAACGTCCAGGACAGCGCAGAGGTGTACCACTTCTTGCCCCAGTGATTGAAGCATTAAAGCAGTTAGGCAGATATACAGATGCAGAGCTTGTTGCTGCAGTTGTGAGTGGTTATTTCACTGTATTTATTACTCAGGATAATCCTCAGAATGGACTTGATTCTTTAATGTCAGGAATGCCTGGTGTTGATGTAAGTTCCATGACTGCAGATCAGAATGATGTCTCACTTGGTAACGGTGCCATTGTTAATCTGGCTGAAGGAGAGAAGGTTGAAACAGCAAACCCAGGCAGACCTAATACTGCTTTTGATGGTTTTGTTACTTCTATCTGCAGACAGATCGGCGCAGCTCTGGAAATTCCTTATGAACTTCTGATGAAGAGCTTCACTTCTTCATATAGTGCTTCTCGCGGTGCATTACTTGAAGCATGGAAGATGTTCAGAATGAGAAGACAGTGGATTGTTAACCGTTTATGTCAGCCAGTTTATGAGGAATGGTTATCTGAAGCTGTAGCTAAGGGCAGAATCAATGCTCCTGGTTTCTTTGATGATCCTGCAATCAGAAAAGCATGGTGTTTAGCTGATTGGTCTGGTGATACTCAAGGACAGCTTGACCCACTCAAGGAAGCAAATGCTGCTAAGGTTCGTGTTGAGGAAGGCTTCAGTACACGTGAACATGAAGCAAATGAGCTTACCGGAATGAGCTTTGACATGATTGCAGCTCAGAGGGGAAGAGAAGAAAAACTTATGAAAGAAAACGACATTAGGCCAACACCTGGTGTTAATTCTTTAGAACAAAGCGAAGAGGATGAAACCAATGCCAAAAACAGAGCTTAGACCAATTTTGGCAATTCAGGAAAAAGAAGAAATTACAATCTTGAATTTCTTTGGCCCTATTGCTGAAAAATGGTGGGAAGATGAGAAATGCTTTGATGAGGCAGAAGTTGCAAAAGCTTTTGCTGCAGTCAATCCTAATAAACCAATAGATATTTATATCAATTCGCCAGGTGGAAGTGTTGCAAGCGCTCTGGCAATAAACGGAATTCTATCAAGACACAAGGCCGGCATCACAATTCACGTGACCGGCCTTGCTGCTTCTGCTGCAACACTGATTACTTCTTTGAAAAATGCAAAGACAGTAATCAGCAAGGGTTCTCTGTTCATGATTCACAATCCAATGTCTATGGCATATGGAAATGCAGAGGAACTAGAGAAGCAGATTGATGTTCTTAATAAATGCGCTGAATCAATGAGAAGCATTTATATGGAGAAATCAGGACTTGATGAAAAAGAGATCAAATCTCTCATGGATGCAGAAACTTGGTTTACCGCTGAAGAAGCTGTAGAGAAAGGTTTTGCAGATGAGATTGATAACAGTGAGCAGGTATCTGCTTATATGAAAGACGATCACATTCTGGCCATTGCAGGCAAAGAATGGGATTTACAAAACTTACGTAAACCATCTAAGGAGATGTTAATGAGTAAGAAACCAGAAGATCCAAAGCCTGCAGCAAAGGTAGAAGATACTCAGATTGTTGCAAAGGCTGAGGAGAAGAAACCAGAGGCTATGACAGCAGAAAAATTAAATGCTGAACATCCTGATCTGTTTAAAGCAATTGTGGCTGAAGCAGTTCTTTCAGAACGTAAGCGTATTCAGTCACTGTCAGAGATTGACAACGGTGCAAATCATGACCTGGTAATGAAGGCAATGTTTGAAGAGCCAATGACAGCAGAGCAGGTTGCTATTGAGACTATCAAAATGCAGAAAAGCCAGAGTGAGAATCATGCAAAAGCATTAACTGAGGATGCTCAGGCTTTAGCAAGTGATTTAGCCGGTGCTGATAATGCAGAAGGCGCTTTACGTGATAACAAAGAGAATGAAAGACAGTCAATTGTTGCTGCAGTTCATTCCCATCTAGCAAAAATCAACGGATATAAATAATTTTAGGAGAATCTAAAATGGCTGATTTAAGAGCAGTTGAAACAACTGAGTATGACAAGTTATTTGCCGGCCTTAATCGTGATGAGATTAAGACTTTTCCAGTAGTTGTTGCATCAGGTCAGAACTTAAAGCGCGGTGCTTTAGTGACCTTTGCAAATGGCAAGGTATCTGCAGTTTCTGCAGCAGATGGTGATACTCCTGCTTCAGATGTATTTGGCATTCTTACTGATGATGTAAATGCTTCATCTGCAGATACTGAAGGTGTTGTATATGTAACTGGAGATTTCAACAAAGCTGCAGTTATCGTTCCTTCAGGTGTTGACATTGAGGACTTTGTAAAAGCCGCTCGTAATGTTGGAATTTTCTTACGTTAATAGGAGATTATTAAGATGCCAGTATCATTATTTGAGCCACGTACCATGCTTGAAATGGTGAACTCAGAGTTCCGCGCTCGTTCATTCTTACGTGACCGTTATTTTTCAAACAAGAAAACCTTCAATACACCAACTGTAGATATTGATATTAAGGGACCAGGTAAGCGCAAGCTTGCACCTTTTGTAAGTCCTCGCATTGGTGGAACCTTAGATTTACGTAATGGCTATAAGACCACTACTTATAAGCCTGCATTCATTGCCCCTTACCGTGTATGCACTGCAGAGGATGCTCTTCAGCGTTTACCAGGTGAGCATTTATATTCAGGCCGTTCTCCTGAGGAAAGAGCTGCATCTATTCTTGCAGAAGATCTGAATGAGATGGATAAGGAAATTACACGTACTGAGGAAGTTATGTGTGCTCAGGCCTTAACCACCGGTAAGATTATTATCAAGGGTGAAGGTGTTGATGATCAGGTTGACTTCTGGGCAGATTTAGCTGCAGCAGATAAGCCAAAATCAACTGTTTCTACTCTATGGACTGCTTCAGGCGCTGATCCTCTTGGTGATTTACGTGCTGTTTGCAGAACCATTTCTCAGAAGTCTGGTTTAACTCCAGTAGAAGTTGTTGCCGGTTCTAAGGCTGTTGATGCAATGTTAAACGCTCTGAAGGGTGATAACACTGCATTAAATTCACGCAGAATTGATATGGGTCAGATCAATCCACGTGAGCTAGAGGACGGTGTTCAGTATGTTGGTGCTTTACGTTTACCAAACCTAGATGTATTCACCTATGATGAAACCTACTATGATGAGGCAACTTCAACCAATAAGACAATGATTCCTGAGGACTCTGTTCTGATTGCATGCCGTGGTGTAAAGACTACACGTGCTTATGGTGTTGTTGATGTTGTTAACGATAAAGAGAACAAAGTTGAGTTTGTTGAGGGTGATCGTGTACCTCTATCATGGGTACAGCGTTCAAACCCTGCAGGCCGTATTGTTCAGATTAAGTCTGCACCTCTGATGATCGTTAATGAGCCTCTAGGCTTCTACATCTTAAAGGTAACTAACTAATGGACGTAAGACTAAAGTCTAATGTTCTACACAAAGGGGTAGTTCTTGAAATAGGAACTACCTTTTCTTTATCTGATAAGGAAGCATCAGATTGGATTGAGCGCGGTCTTGCTGAAAAGATTGTGCTTGATACCAAAAAGGTAGAACAGACTAACACTGAAAAGGCTTCTGAACCAAAGAAAGGGCGCAGTAAAAAATGAATCTGAAACAGACTTTCAAAAAAGATTTAGATACCTTTATCAATGATGGTGAATTTGCTGATTACTGGACTATCAACGGTAAAAGCGTAAAAGCGGTTATTGATAATTCTGTTGTAAATACTTTTGAGAAAGCTCAGATTCAGGGTGTGTTTAAAGCTACTGCAGTGGTTTACATCAGGCAGGGTGATCTCCATCCTCTGCCCATTGTAAATTCAACAGTAACTATTAACAAACTGCATTATATCTGCAGAGATGTGCAGGTAGAGCAGGGAGTTGACATCTTAACGCTAGAACAGATGGATCAGTAATATGGGAAATGATTTTATTCGTTTGGATGAAGATTCAATTGCCCATATGACATCCTATCTGAAAGCTATGCCTCAGGCTATACCTAAAGCAATTGCAAGGGCAATGAACAGAGCTATCAGTTCTGCTAAGACTGAGGCATCACGCGCTCTAAGAACTAAATATACTCTAAAGGCATCTACCATCAACGAAACAATGAGTTTGGTCAGAGCAAAGCCAAACAGTCTGGTAGCAGAGTTAAAAAGCCGATCATATACCGCAAGTTTACCTCTCAACCGTTACAAGATTAATCCAAAAAGAGATACAACCGGCTCTCCTCATAGAGCTGTAACGATTGAAAAAATTAAGGGCAAGCCTATCAAATTAGAAAAAGGCTTTGTATGGAACGGAAATGTATTTAGTCGTTCAGGTGATGAACGTTTACCAATCATTAAACAAACTGGCCCTACAGTTCCACAGTTATTGAATTCTGAAAAAATCTTACCTCAGCTTCAGGAACATGCTCAACAGTCATTTGAAAAGCGTTTAAGTCATGAAGTTGATGCTCTCCTGAAAGGAAATGTTAAATGATTGCATTGAATTGTAATAATGCCTTAATTGAGTTCATCAAGAAGGCAGTAGAAGATTTTAGACTGTCTGCACCACCAAGACAGACAGAAAGAATACCAGGTAGCTTATTTGAAGAAAATACACCTGAATTTGCAGAAGATCCTGAAGCATTGCATGCAATTGCAGTGCATGACGGATGGTTGCCTAATAAAGATGCTGCAACTCCTGCAGATTATCCATTTGTGACAGTAAGGCCCAGTGAGGCTACTGTTGATAATGGTATTACACAGTTAACCATAGAAATTGTGGTAGGAACCTTTTCACGTGATGAAGATGCTTACCATGATACCTCAAATGTAGCTCAACGCATTCTAATGCGCTTAGCTCAGCTTAAAGACAATCTGCTTGATCAGAAATATGAGCGCGTAGGCTCAATGAAATGGTCAATGCCATTTGAGCAGGAACAACCTTTTTTCATGATCGTGCTAACAACCAACTGGCACATTTATTCAAGTCAATTTGATTCATCTATCTAGTGAGGATAAGCAAGATGGCAAAGAAAACAGATGCTGTTGCTACAGCAGAACTTACATGGCCACGTATCTATGTTGGCCCTTCAATTCCAAAAGGCTATTTCAAGGCCAATATGGTATTTGCTGACGGATTAGACGCTATAGCTCAGGCTCTCGTTGAAAAACATCCAGAATTAAATACGTTAATAGTTCCAACAAAGGACTATGTTAAGGCTCTTTCAGAGGTTAACAAGGTAGGCTCAAGATTACATGGTGCTTACGAAAAGGCCCTTTTAATTAAAGGAGAATAAGAATGACAAATTATAAGCATGGTGTTTACATCAGTGAGACTGGCACCTCTTTGATTCCTACTGTCAGAGTAGAGAGTGCTTTACCTTTTGTTGTTGGCACAGCACCAATCAATCAGGTTGCAGCAGGTTCAAGAAAAATCAATGAACCAGTTCTAATCAATTCATATGCTGAAGCTGTTAAGTATTTTGGCTTTGAGGCAGCTCAGGTATTCAATGCAAAGGGTGATAAGAAATTTGCTCATGGTCTTTGTGAATTCATGTATGCAAACTTCAATTTCTATGGCATTGTGCCTTGCATTTTTGTTAACGTCTTAGATCCTTCAAAGCATAAGACTGCATTAACAGAAAATACATATACCTTAGAAGATGGCACTGTAACCATTAAGACCTTAGGCATTATTGCTGAGACTTTAGCTATTACAGCTACTGTTGAAGGTGAAACTCAGACTTATGTAGCAGGCACTGATTATGAGACTGCATTTGATGAGGATGGTTATCTGGTAATCAATTCTCTGCTAGAAGGTTCTGCTTACAAGTTACCTGATTCAATCACCGTTAACGGTTATAAGATTGATGCTTCACTTGTAACTAAGGCTGATATTATCGGCGGTATTGATTCAACAACCGGTAAGCGTAAAGGCTTAGAACTGATGAATGAGGTTTATCCTAAGTTCTCATTGGTTCCTACTCTAATTCTTGCCCCTGGCTTTTCATCAGATCCTGAAGTTGCAGCAATCATGGCTGCAAAGGCTGTTATTGTTAACGGTAACTTTAGAGCAATGGCTTTATGTGATGCTCCAGCAAATGAGAATGTTCAGGTGTATTCATCTGTTCCAACGTGGAAGAAGAATAATAACCTTGTTCTAACTCAGCAAGTCTTATGTTGGCCAATGGTTCGCAATACAGAGACACTATATCATGCATCAGTTCATCTAGCTGGTGTTATCGGTGTTACTGATAATGCTTACGGCGGTGTTCCTTATTGCTCTCCTTCAAACAAGAATGCATCAATTACAGGCTTATGTCTTGAAGATGGTTCTGAAGTTGTATTTGGCAATGAGGAAGCGAACTATCTGAATGGTCAGGGCATTATCACCTTCCTGAATTTCTCAAAAGGATGGACTTTCTGGGGCAATCGCACTTGTTGTTACCCTGGCAATACTGATCCTAAGGATGCATTCATTCCAGTAAGAAGAATGTTCCAGTGGGTAGGTAATACCATTATTCTGACAATCTTCCAGAAGGTTGATGAACCAGGCAACCGCCGTTTAATTGAAACAATCGTAAATTCATTGAACGTCTGGTTAAATTCATTGGTAGCAAGACAGCAGTTGTTAGGTGCACGTGTGCTATTCCGTGAGGAAGATAATCCTACAACTGAGTTAATGGATGGTATCTATCATTTCAAGGTATTCATGACTCCACCTTCACCTGCTGAAGATCTTGAGTTCAATCTTGAGATTGATACCGGCTACTATGACACCTTGTTTGGTTAAGATTTTTTTAAGTCCGTCTTTTTAGACGGATTTATTGTTTAAGAGGATTATAAAAATGGCAGAAAATGCTTTAACTCCAGATAAGACAATCAACTATCGCGTTTACAAAGATGGCAACAATCAGCTAGGTATTGCAACTGTTGATCTTCCTGATTTGTCTTATATGACTGATACCATTAGCGGTGCAGGTATTGCAGGTGAAATTGATTCTGCAGTAATAGGCCATATTCAGTCAATGTCTCTAACAATCAATTGGCGCTCAGTAACAACTCAGGCTTTAGAGCTGTTATCAACTAAAGGCGCAGATCTGATTTTCAGAGGTTCTCAGCAGTTCCTTGATAATGCAACCAACTCTCTTGTTGCAAAGGGTGTAAAGGTAACTGTTAAGACTTTACCGAAGACTGTAGGTTTGGGTTCACTTGAGGTTGGTGCTTCTTCTGGTACAACTTCAGAACTTGAAGTTACCTATATGAAGATTGAAATTGATGATAAGGAAATAGTTGAGATTGATAAGCTGAACTTTATCTGCAAGATCAATGATACTGATTTGTTAACAGATGTAAGAACTCAGATTGGTATGTAAGGAGATTGTTCATGTTTGTAACATTTGCTAAAGCTGTTAAGTTTGAAGGAAAAGAATACAAAGATGTAGAGCTGAAGCTTGAAGATTTATCAGGTGCTGACCTTAAGCAGTTGATTAGCGATTATGCTCGCATGAAGAAGATCGTTAATCCAGTGATGAGAACGGTGACTGTGATCTGTTGGGATGATAGCTTTGATCTGTTTGTTGCTTCAAAGCGTTCTGAACAGCCAATTGAATTCTTTGAGAAGTTACCAGTATCTGAATATATGCAGGTAATTGGTGCAGTTCAGGCTTTTTTCAACAGCTCGGCATTGGAAGCTCAAGCGATCTAAATGACTTTCTGAAACAGTACCGCAAAGGGGTGATGTCGTTGGCCACCTCTTTGCAGTCTCCTTTCTTTGATTTATTCAACGCGCCAATGTCGGATGTTCAGGAACTTGCAGAAGAGTATCTTGAACAGCAAAAGAGCATTTCACAAAAACAAAAACAGCAGAAATATCCAGGGGCAAGAAGATGAGCAATAACAGATTATTAGATTTTGCACTGACTTTTGCTGCTAAAATCGATCCTTCCTTAACACGTGCTTTTAAAGCAACCAATGCCAGTCTTAATCAACTCAATAAATCTATAAATGCAACTGAGCTTCAGAAGAAACAGTTAGATCAGATTTTTTCTCAGCAAAGAGCAACGTTAACTGCAGCTCAGAATTTTGCAAAGATGAAGGAGCGTTTAGAGAGTTTAGGCGCACAGATGAAGGCAAGTAAACAGCCTAATGCTGAACTTTCTTCAGAATATGCAAAGCAGCAGTTGGCTGTAAAAAGAGCATCAGTTGCCCTTGAAGAACAGAAGAGTACATTACAGAGATTAAAAGCAGAAAGTGGTCTTGCTGGTAAAAGTCTGCAGGAATTAACACAAAGACAGAAAGAACTTGAGAACACCTCACGTAATGCCCAGAGAATGGCTTCTCTTAATCAGAAGATAGAAGGAGCTCAATCTTCAAGAGCATCTTATGGCGCTCAGTTTGCTATTGGTGCAGGCCAGATGATGCTACTAAAATCATTGGCATCTAACTTTGCCGCACCAATCAAGTTAGGCATGGAATTTGATAAGACCATGGCCAGAGTAGGTGCTGTATCTAATGCTTCTGCAGAAGATTTAGGCCGTTTGCGTGATAAGGCACGTGAATTAGGTGCTTCAACTGTATTCTCAGCTTCTCAAGCTGCAGAAGGCATGACTTATCTTGCAATGGCAGGTTTTAAGACAGAAGACATGCTCAAAGCAATGCCAGGAATGTTAAACCTTGCTTCTGCAGGTCAGGTCGATTTGGCAAATGCTTCTGATATTGCAGCTTCAATGCTGAATGGTTTTGGACTTGAAGCAAATCAGATTAACCGTGTCGCTGATACTATGGTTAATACCTTTGCAAATTCCTCAACAGATCTGCAGGGATTAGGCGAAACCATGAAATATGTGGCACCGGTTGCAGCATCTATGGGTGTTGATCTTGAGACAGTTGCTGCAATGGCTGGTAAGCTTGGTGATAACGCAATTCGTGGTTCTCAGGCTGGTACAGCAATGCGCGCAGTATTCACTCGCTTAGTTGCCCCTGCTAAAGAGGGACAGAAGGCTTTATATGCTTTGGGTGTATCAGTCAAGGATGCTCAGGGCAAGGTAAGAGCAATGCCAGATGTATTAAAAGACATTGGCTCAGCACTGCAGAAATTACCTCAGGCAGCTCAGGCAGCAATCAAGAAGGATATATTTGGTCAGGAAGCAATGTCTGCAGCAGGTATTCTGATGAATAATGCTGTAGATGGCACACTGCAGCACTTTATTGATAAGGTTAAGGAATCAGGATCTGCAGAGCGCGTAGCAATTCAGCAGACTAACAATTTAGATGGTGAACTTGCTTCTCTTAATTCTGCATATGAAGAAACTCAGTTAATTCTTTCTGAAGCGGTAACTCCTGCTATCAGAAAATGCACTGTATTCTTAACTCAAGGAATTAGTGCAGTAGGTTCTTTTGCAAAGAATCATGAAACCTTGTTAAAGGTTCTTGTAGCTGTTGGAGCTTCAATCGGTGGTGTTATCGCAATGATGGCCACATTCAATATGATATGGGGCGGTGCAGGCTATATCATCATGTCTGCAGTTGCAGGAGCATTAAAGCTCTGGAAAGTCCTAATGTTGTTAAAGAATGCAATACTCATTGTTAAGTCAGCTATGATTATCTTTAATGCGGTGATGTTTGCCAATCCAATTGGCCTGGTAATTGCTGCAATTGCAGCTCTGATTGCAATTGGTGTTCTGCTTTATAAGAACTGGGATGTTATCAAAGAGAAAGCTTCAGCTTTATGGTCTTGGTTCTCGGAAAAATGCCCATGGTTAGCCAATGTGTTTTCTAGTGCTTTTAATAACATTGTAGAAAACGTTTCTAGCGCATGGAACAGAATCAAATATCACTTCACTCAGGTTATTGATTTTGTTAAAAACATCTTTGCTGGAGAATGGGGCGCTGCCTGGGAGAATGTAAAAAACATATTTGCTAATGTGTTTGGTGGCTTGGTAGGATTGGCTAAACAACCTATCAATGCAATCATTTCTCTTATCAATAAAGCATTCTCTGCAATAGGATCAGTATCAGTATCAATACCTGATTGGGTTCCTGGAATGGGTGGCCAAACCTTTGGTTTTGAAATGCCACAGATTCCAATGTTGGCCAATGGTGGTGTTGTTACAAAACCTACTACTGCCCTTATTGGTGAAGGCGCTGAATCAGAAGCTGTTCTTCCTTTATCAAAATTAGAATCTCTTTTGGCAGATCATTCTTCATCTGCAGGTTCATCAAACATCACAATCAATTTCAATCCTACTATCAATGTTACAACTGATGGTAAGAGTGGTGATGCTTATGACCAGATAAGAAGAGCTCTTGCTGAAGGTAGTTCTAGCTTCCAGAAGCAGATTGAACAGTATTTTGCTCAGAGGAGCCGTTTGAGCTATGAGTAAAACTTATACAACAGTTCAGGGTGATACCTGGGATGGTATCGCCTATAAAGTCTTAGGAGATGAAAAGCACCTCACAGCACTTATGAATTTGAACTTCAAATATCGTAAGTATGTGATTTTTCCTTCAGGGATTATGCTTACATTGCCTGAGATTGAGGTTTCAACTGATTCTTATAAAGAGAAGCTACCACCATGGAAGAGATAGGTATCAGAACAACCCCTCTTAAAACTCTTTTATCAATTCAGTATATGACTGCAGGGAATGAAACAGATATTTCAACTGAAGTGTCTTCAGATCTTCTGCAGTGTGAATATACCGATCATATTGATGATGAAGCTGATGAGGTCAATATCACTTTAAAAGATGAAGTTGGTAAATGGTCAGGAACCTGGACACCAACACGCGGTGATAAGGTCAAAGTTACTTTTCTTACTGAGGCAAGGGGCGTGCTCGAAACAAAGAGCATGATAATTGACAGATTATCTGTTTCAGGACGTCCTAGAGTATTCAGTTTTTCTGCAGTATCAATTCCTCTTAATGGCACTGTAAGAAGAACAGTAAAAACAAGAAAGTATGAGAATACAACTCTGAAAGAGATTGCCAAACAGATAGCTTCTGATAATGAACTTGAATTTATGTGGGATTGTGAAAGCGATCCTCATTATGACAAAGTAGATCAGGAGCGCGTTTCTGATTTAGATTTTCTGAAGAAATTGTGTGAAGAAGCAGGGTTTACAGTTAAAGTTTCTGCAGAGACTCTGATTGTTTTTGATCAGACTAAATACGAAAAGCAGGAACCAATCAAGCTGTTAATAGAAAATGCTTCTCATATCTTATCCTGGTCTTTTGAAGCTCAGCAGTCAGAGCGTTATAAGTCCTGCACTGTAAGATGGAGAAACGTTTCTAAAAAGTCTGCATCTGGTAATAAATCATCGAAAACTGTTGATGATAGGCAGGCAATCTTAGATTCATACATCAATGGTTATACTCCAAACAAAGGCGCAAAACCTAAAAAGGGCAGTACAGCAACAAAAGCTGAATATATTGATTACACCTATGATGATCCGGATGTTGATGATAGCGGTCAGGTTTATGTTTTAAAAAGACGATGCACATCACTTGCTGATGCAGAACGTCTGGCCAAAGCAAAATTAAGACAGCTCAATGCAAGACAGTTAACCGGTTCTCTTTCAATGATAGGTGATCCGCTGATGTGTGCAGGTTCCGTAATCAAGCTGCTTGGTTTTGGCTCTTTTGATGGAAATTTCATCATAGAAAAAGCTACTCATACAATGAGTAACAGTGGTTATGTAACTTCAATTGATGTAAGAAGAGTGAATAACAATTACTAGATCAGAATAAAACAGATAATTGCTGCAATAACTACAGAAAAAGCAAATATCTCCGGTTCACATAGAGATTTAATTATCTGAAACATACTGATGAGCAGAAGCATGAACTGAACACTTAAAGATTTCTTTTCTTCAGAAGAAAGAACTTCACAGCCTTCAGCGCAATTCTTGTAATGGTTGTACTTATCAATCATGTTTTTACTCCTTTTCTTTCAATTATAGGTCTTTTTCTAATGATTAGTGAACAGATCCGCACCTTCATGATGAATATTATCAGAGTTGGAGAAGTAACTGAAACAGTGCCTTCAAAACACATGGTTAGAGTTGCTTTTCCTGATGATGGTGATGTAAGTCATGAGCTTCCAGTGATATGCCCTAATACAAAAGATAATTCTGACTTCCATATGCCTGATGTTGGAGAAGATGTTTTATGCGTTTTCTTACCAGGTGGAATAGAGGATGGCTTTGTTTTAGGTTCCTTTTATGCCCCTGAGGTTGCAAGACCTACAGCTAATCAGGATGAACGCAAAGTTAAATTCAAAGACGGAACCACTGTTACATACAACCGTGCTACACATGAACTGGATGTTGTTATTGATGGCACTCATATTCATGCTGATAGATCAAAGGTTGATTTAACTACACCTCAGCAGGTCAATATAACAACCACGAATGCAACTATTGAAGCTTCAGGAAGCATTTCACTGCATTCTGGTGGTTCTACTTCCATTGTCGCAGATGGAGATTTAACTATTCAGGGTGCTAATGTAAACATCAACTAATGAGGTTTTTATGCCTGCAGTAACTCGCGTAGGTGATAACAATACCGGCCATGATGCATGTCCACCTACAGCACTTTCTAGCGGTTCTCCTAATGTGTTTGTAAATGGAATTCCTGCAGGGCGTGTGGGAGACCCTTATAACCCTCACGGATGCCTTGTACATGTGCCGCATGTAGGAAATATTGCTGCAGGAGCGCCTCATGTATTCATCAACGGAAAAGCTGCAGGTCGAATAGGTGATCCTGTTTCATGTGGTGGTTCTGTTGCAGCAGGTTCTTCTAATGTGAATATTGGCAACGGTGGCGGTGAGTTAGTTGGTAATGCTATTGGCGCAAATGCAGTTAAAACTGTATTTTGGGATAACTCAAACGAAACAGATAAGACAATCTTAAGTATGCCTGAGATTTGTCAAGCTATGGCTGATAAAACAGATGAGCCTGATAAACAAGGTTGGGTTTATCTAAAACAGATGTTTGAAAAGTGGCTTAGAGGTGATGCTTTATCAGCTGGTAGTTCTAGTTTAGATTACTCAAAAGCAATGTTCCTTAGCTTTGATTGGTTTAATCAGTTTGAAAGGTTTGTAGAAGTTAAACAAGATCTGATTGATAACTGTTTAAATGATAAAGGTCAAGCTTCACTGATTAAAATCCTTAAAGAAAATGGCTATTTTGATAATCCAAGAGAATTTGATTTTATCAATGTAAGCTATAAAGAAAGAGAACGGTATTACTTTAACCACCGACCAGTTAAAGAATTAGATGCTAGTTTAGACCCAATAGATGGTTTATCAATAGCTATGGGAGCTTTTACAATAAATGCTACAGCTAAAGGTAAAGTAGAAAAACAATCTGATGAAAATTTTCTTATTACTGTAGAGCAAATAGGATTATATGTAAAAGATACGTTTAACTTTGTAGGTAAAAATTTGTATTTTTATTGGTCTTACAAAGATAAAGATTTTTCTACTTATAAAATATATAACAACAATTATTGTTGGTTAACTAATAATAGTTTTAATCAATTCAGAGAAAATGCAAATAAAGGTGAGGACTTTTTAATCTTTTCAGACGTTGAAAAAGAAAGTATATCAACTAAAATTATCTATAGTAAAGAGCAGAATTATTGAGAAAAAAAATATGAAAATCCTAAAGAGAGTGTTAAAGCTTTTTCTCTATTTAATTTTAATTTTGTACATTCCAGGTTTCTTGTTTAACTTGTATGATATTATTTTTAACGGTGGTTTCCCAAATTATGTTTATACTGAAGGTGGATTAGGAATATTTATTCTTTTAGTAGCTCATCCTTTTTACAGTACATTACTTATTACACATTATATCTACATATTTATAATTCATCTTTTTAACTAAAAGTTGGTAAATAAAATGATAACTACAAAAGAAGAGTTGAAACAGTATATTCAAAATTCTTCTAATTTAGATCTTGTTGATTTACTATCAAAAGTAGATCTTAATTCTAAAGATTTATGGTCTTTTTCTTTTGCAATAACTGGAAGCAAATATCACGGCTCAATCAACGCCAATTACTCCCAATGTCTAGTAGATATACAGTCTGAATTTGACTCTATAGCTAAAAAACTAAGAGTTCCAAAACAGACAATATTTTTTGAAGTTAAAGAAGGTTGTTCTTTTATTCAAACAAATGATTTAAAAGATATAGTAGAAGGATTTATCAAAAAGGCTTTTTCAAAAATGTCTTCAAATCAAATTACAGCTGTTGTTATTCTCTCTATCCTGTGCATTACAGGATATTATTGTTGGGATAAGTACGAAGGAAATAAACAAATAATTCAATTAAAACAACTAGAAATTCAAGAGAAAAACAGTTATCAAGATAGTATAAAATCAATTTTGGATAATAAGCTAGAGAAGCTAATAAAAGAAACAACACAAGCAAATCAAAATATAACCAAGTCAATAATAAAGCAAACTCCAATAGATGAAGTTGATTGCTTAGATATAAACTCGAAGCATTATACTAAGTCTGATATTGCTATATTACAAAATAAAAATCTGGTAACATCTATTGAAACTGAATCTCATGTAATCGAGGATTACAAAATTCAAGAAATAAAATTCTTAAATAACAATACAATAAGACTTACAGTTAAAAGCATTAAAAATCCTAAATTACCAGCTTTTCATCTTACAGGTTCATCTAATGACAAAGGCTATATGGAGCCAGAAGATATAGCTAATGTGGTTGGTGACTCAATAAAATCAAAGTTAAAGAATGCAACAATCGATGCTTTAATAAAGTATGCAGACGGAGTTCCTCAAAACGGAAAAATTATAAGTATTTCAATAGAGAATTTGTAATCTATGAATTGATTGCAATGTAAAAACATCTCAAAGTGGTGATAAGTACACAGTGAATGCATCTAATATAGATAAACAAAATTGATCATTTATTTTTATAAGCCTCTAGGTTAATTCCCTGGGGCTTTTTTATTGCCTTAAAATTAGGAGCGTATATGGCTTTTCTTGGTGTTTTAGGCTTTTTTGGTAAAGTTCCATTTACCTGCAGTAGTGAGCAGGTGGCTACATTTAAAGATTTAGGAATTACACATTCTTCAAGATATGCGACTCATGACGTGATAGGGGAACAGCCAGTATCTGAATATATTGGTCCTTCAAAGAAAGAAATCTCTTTTAAAATGACCCTATCAGCTCAATACAAATCACCGCCTTTACTCTATGTCACTGTATTAAAAAACATGCTTGAATCAGGAGAAAGTCATCATTTGTGCTTTGGACCTGAATACATGGGAAAGTTTATCCTTACCGGTTTTAAGGAAGATAGACGTTTTTTTAATGCTCTAGGCATCCCTATTGTTACAGATGTAAGTCTTACTCTGATTGAAGATGAATCTACAACCTTGTTAAGCGCTCTGAAAAATCTTTTGTAAGGAGATAACATGGCACTTGTAACAGTTACTTCATTAACAAAAATCAATCTTGCCCCTAAATCAGTAAAAGATGAAATTATCCAGAATGTTCAATGCATTTTAGGAACAGTTAAAGGTTCAGTTCCTCTTAATCGTGATTTTGGAACATCTATTGATTCAGTTGATTTGCCTCAGCCTATGGCCATGATGCAGTTAAGAATAGATATTATTGAAGCTATTCAGAAATATGAACCTAGAGCAATCATAAGGGCAATTGATTTTGAAAATGAAACCACTGCAGCTGCAGACGGAATTCTGAAACCAAAAATTACACTGGAGATAAATGAAGATGCCTAGATTGTCACCACGCTTTGGACTGGCTTCAATTGAGTTCTTAGAAACTGATGTTCAAACAATTCTTAATAATTATATTGAAAAATACAATTCATTAACCGGCAGAAGCCTTGCTGTAGCAGATCCAGTATATTTACTGCTTGAATCAATTGCTGCAGAAGAATCAAAACTTAGAGCTGATTTTAATAATGCAGCAAAGGAAAATCTTCTGAGCTATGCAACTGGTGATTATCTGGATGCCATGGGATATTATGTTAATACTCCACGTCTGCAGGCTTCAGGTTCAACTACCACTATAAGATTCACATTAAATACCACTGTTTCAGATTCTGTTTATCAGATCCCTAAAGGCACACTGATAACAGATGGTTCCATTAACTTTGCAACTGATGAACTGGCATTTATTGCTATTGGTTCATCTTATGTTGATGTAAAGGCAACTGCAGTTGATGCAGGAAGCTTTTCCAATGGTATTGCTATTGGTGCCATCAATCAGTTGGTTGAACCGCTTCCTAACATGGACTCTGTTTCAAATATTACTGTTACAAGCGGTGGCGCTGATTTAGAGGATGATGATGCTTATGCAGACAGAATCAGACTTGCCCCTTCTTCATTCTCTGTGGCAGGTCCTCAGGGCGCATATCAGTATCACACATACTCTTTCAGTTCATCAATCATTGATGTATCAATTTATGGACTAGAAGAACATCCAGGAAATGTCTATGTGCATCCATTGTTAACTGATGGCACTCTTCCTGAGCAGTCATTCCTTGATGGATTAAAGGCACATCTTTCTGATGAAACTATAAGACCTCTTACAGATAATGTGCTTGTTTCTGCACCAAAAGCTGTTGATTACACCATTGAATTAACCTGGTATTTATCATCAAAAGATACAGATAAGATTAACCAGATTACTGCAGATGTAACAAAAGCTGTAGAAAGTTATAGACAATGGCAGCAGGCAAAAATCAATAGAGATATTACACCAGATGAATTAACCAAACTTGTTATGCAGGCAGGCGCAAAACGTCTGGAAATTACTTCTCCTGAATTTACCGCTGTTGATAAGAATGAAGTTGCTCAGTGTGATATTTCTGATGTTGTTATTCATTTTGGTGGAACTGAGGAAGCTTGATCATGAATACTTTGGATGATAAGGATAACATTGAGAAGCTTGCCCCTTCTTCAATCAAAAAAGATGAAACGGTCTGTAAGGTAATTAAAACAACAGACTGTAATCTTTCAAAAGTTCATCAGCATCTTAACGATGCTGTTTTTTTATATAGAATCAATGAACTTTCAAGCGAACAGTTAGATCATTTAGCAGTTCAATGGCAACCTTTAGTGTGGCGTGATTCATGGCCAATAGACACAAAAAGGGCAGTGATAGCTACAATGATTGTTGAAAAGCGCCGTATGGGAACCCTGAGCGCGGTCAAAAATGCATTGGCTTCAGTAAAGAGTGCATCAACTGTTCAGGAATGGTGGCAGCAGTCACCTCAGGGAACTCCTC
This sequence comes from uncultured Succinatimonas sp., assembly GCA_900316175.1. Lineage (GTDB taxonomy): Bacteria > Pseudomonadota > Gammaproteobacteria > Enterobacterales > Succinivibrionaceae > Succinivibrio. The sequence goes on along the minus strand of ONCB01000002.1, from coordinate 9,567 downwards.
ATACATTCAAAATCACTGTTAGTCAGAACAAGCTAGGCGGTATTGTTCGTGAGGAAATGACACGCGATCTGAGACTGCTTATTGATATTACTAAGCCGGTTCGCTCTCAGTACACATTAACAATCATTCAGGCTTTAGACGGTAATCTGACCTTATCTGCAGGCAAAAAGAGCGTTGTCATGTGCAACGTTCCAATAGTTCAGAAACTTGTATGTAAGGCGCGCTCAACTTTAAGCAGAACATCAAAACTTAAAGCCTTCTCTTACATTACGGTTAATGATGTAAAACCTCTGAAATCTTCATTTGTTTCAGCCAGAAACATCAGAACCTATTCAGCAATGAAATCATTCTCTTATTCTTTAATTAATTAAAGGAGTTTTCTTATGTCTCAGGAAATGGACATCATAATTACTGCAGCAGGTCTTCAGGCACTGATCAATGCAGAACATTCAGGAACCAATAAAGTTACCTTATCAAAGGTTCAGCTTGGTAATGCATACTTTGAACCTTCAGAGCAGACCACTGACATTGGAACTGTAGTGGCAGAATTAACTACTGTTGGCGGTTCAACTGTATCAGCAACAGAAATTCAGGTTAATGCTACAGACTCTTCTGATTCAGTTTATACAGTTCGATCTGTTGGTATTTTTACCTCAGACAATATTCTGTTTGCTGTTGGTTCTTCTCAGGACCCTATTCTGCAGAAGGTAGCAACCTCTCAGGCTTTGTTCACCTTTAATATTCTGTTAACAAATGGTAATCCTCAGTATATTGATTTTGGTGATATATCTTTCTCTAATCCACCTGCAACATCAACCACTGCAGGTATTACACGTTTTGCTACAAATACTGAAGCGGAAGAGGCTACAGATGGCACTATTGCCCTAACTCCTTTAAATATCTGCCATATTAATGCAAAGGGCGCTGTATTGAAGGGAATGTGTGATTGTGCAACCTTAGAAGAAATTTTCACTCAGACAAAAATTCTTGTAGGTAATGAAAAGGTTGTTACTTCTTTGGTTCTGCAGAATATTCTTGAGCGCTGCAATCTGTTACCTGGTTCTGAAGATGAAAACAAAATTGCAGAATTAGATAGACGTGTAACTGATTTAGAAAAATTCAAAGCTGATTACTTAAAAACAAATAAACTACCTAAGACAGGTTCAATTGGAATTCCTGGCACTAGAGGTTTTGGTGTTGGAGTTTATCCAGGCACTGAATCAGAACTTGTTGCCCTCGGTTTAGAACCTATGCCTGGCTTCAATGATAAGCAGTCGGATAATTACGGCAACTACATGCACTTCAAGGGCGGTCAGATGGTATTTATCCCTGCTTTCCTTGTTCGATATGGTTCTGAAGATGCTCCTCAGTATTCATCATATAAAGCAAACTCAATTGAGATTAAAGATGTCAGCGAATATGATTCATTAGAAAATGCTGCAAATGATGGTTTCTATCTTCACAGAGCATTCATTGACGGCGGAGAGGTTAAATCAGGCTTCTTCATGTCTAAGTATCATATGACTGTAACAACCACCGGCGGTGTTTCAGTTCCGGTATCAGGCATGACTACACCAACAGTATCAATCACTCCAGTACAGATGATTGATTATGCACGTTCTTTAGGTTACGGTTGGAACTGCCCATCTGCATTCATGGCAGCAGCAATTGATGTTATCGCATTATGTCACGCTCAGTTCTCTACCTGGACTAATGTTTGCCGTTGGTACGATCCTGCAGGTGCAACTAATTATCCTGCTCAAGGTAGAGGCACTTCTGATATGGGCCTATACTCTCATAATGGACAGCCTTGCGGTGTTATTGGTTTTGAATTCAGATGGGAATACTGCCTAGGTTTAACCACTGCAGGAACTTCAGAATCTCAGGGCCAGACTGCAGTAACCAATAACGTTCTATACGTTATGAAGAAGAGTATGAAGCTTGCTGATATTACTTCAGGCTTTGGTGGTGAAACTGATGCATGGGGTACAACCTACACTCTGCAGGCATCACATGATGCAATTACAGTTGATTTCCCAATTTCAACCAATAGAACAACCAACTGGGGTAATGGCACCAATCCAGTATTTACTGACCCTTCAACTGAAGAGGGTAATGCTCTGTTTGGTGTTCTGCCACGTGATAATAATGCTGTTGGATCTGGTTCTAACTTTATTGGTAAATCTATGATTTATACCAATCCTTGCACTCAGAACCTGGCATTCTATGTTCACGGTGAAAACGTTAATAGTAGCTCATCTACTCAAAACGCTTTCGCGCGTAATTTCAATGGATGGCGCGTTCACTCTAATGATCTCACTGGGTTCCGCGTGGCCGGTTATGCTGCGTAAGCAGGTTGTTATTTTGTTGGCACGGCGGTAGTCCGTGCCTTATAATAATGGCCATTATGCAAAACTATCCGTTACTATATAAAATGCGTGAACTGATAAAGCTTTCAAAGCTCTATTTAGATCACGCACCTAAATCAGAAAAATATGCCTCTGTTCAAAAGATCAAACAATTAGAGTGGGATATTTATTTACTCATTGTAGAAGTATTAAAACGCTATCATAAACGCACAACTCTTACAGAATTAGATATAAAACATGAACAATTGCGCTGTGCATGGCAATTGTATTATGAATTAGGTTATCTGGCATTCAAGGACGGCCAGAACTCGCATGATAAAGCTTATGAAAACCACCGTTTTGCTGCAATCAACAGACAGCTTGATGAAGTTGGCGCAATGATTGGCGGTTGGATCAAGGTAGAAAAAGAAGCTTTTAATAACCAGAAAAATTAACTATAATCATGGCCTAAGGTGTGGCATTAAATGTTTTTCGCTTTCGCGCGTAATTTCAATAAATGGCGCGTTAACTCTAATGATAACAATGGGTTCCGCGTGGCCGGTTATTTCCTGACACTATGCAAAATTAGAAACTGGATATAACGATGTCATATCTTTCGCAAGAAAAATCTGCAGAGAGTGTGACTGTCAATTTTTCACACTCTCAACCTCAACTCGTTACAATCTCATATGATGAGCTAATCACTCCAGAAGCTCTTTATAAGGCTTACATTAGAGCGCGTTTCAGTAAACGCAAGAAAGGCTATATCTTCAAATTTGAATGTTCATTATTTACTCATCTGAATAACCTTTACACTGCCCTTAAAAATAGACAATATCAGCCAATACCTTGCAGAGTATTCATGATTTATTGCACTGCAGGGCAGAAGATGAGAGAAATTCATGCACCTTCATTTATTGATTTGGTTGCTCAGTTTGTTTTCTATGACGCCGTTTATCCTGTTTTTGAACGAGGTTTTATTTTTGATAGTTACGGTTGCCGTAAAAATAAAGGAGCTTTAAGAGCTGCAGACAGAGTTCAGGAATTTATGAGAAAATCACCTGCAGAGTCATATTATCTGCAGATTGATATACGCAAATATTACTACTCAATAGATCATGCTGTTTTAAGAGAATCTTTATCCAGAAGAATAACCGATCATGAAATCGTTGATTTGGCCATGTCATTCTGTGAAGAGGGCAATAAGGGTGTAAATGTAGGTTCCCTAGTTGCTCAGTTATATGGCCTGATATACCTTGACCGTTTCGATCACTGGGTAAAACGTAAACTAAAGATAAAGTATTATGTCAGATACGTTGATGATATGGTCTTTATTGGTCTGTCACGTGATGAAGCCTATATTTTATTGAGTATCATACAAAATTATCTTGAATCAGAGTTAAAATTAAAACTATCCAAATGGAAGATAATGCCAATCAGAAAAGGCATTAACTTTGCCGGATATAGAACATGGAGAAAGGGCCGTTTTATTAGAAAACGCTCATTAAAAACCTTTTCAAAACGATTAAAATCAGAAGATTGGGAAGCTATGGAAAGTGTATTGGCCCATGCTGAACCTTCTTCATCATATAGCCACCTAATCACAAAACTGCTAACTGTAGATTTATCCAATGTACCTTTACATATTCAAAGGAGAATCAACAGATGGCTATCTACTCATACAGTCAGAAAATAATCCCTGGGCCAATGGGCACAACCTATGATTTTCAGCCAGGTAACACTTCATACATTCGCTTAGGAGAGCTTGATAATAAATTCTATCTTCACATTGATGATGATTCTGAAATTCTTCCTCAGTGGCCAGAGATTAACTTCCAGGAAGATGTTCTTCCAGAGGAAATCTTAAACAACTTAAAGCAGGAAAAGATTGCTCAGATTAACCTGATTGCTGATAAGTTTGACAGTGTTCTAAAGAATGAATCAATGGTTATCACTTCATCTTTAGGTTACAGATTAAATGCTGATATTCGCGCTCAGATCAATCTTCTTTCAATCTTTGTTGCAGGAGAAGCAACTGCAGAGATTGCTACTGTAGATCAGGAAATAAAAACTATTACTCTGGAGCAGGCAAAAACAATCTCTAAGGAAATTACTGAAAACGGTAAATTCTTATATACCCAGAAATGGACTAAGTTCCAACAGATTGCTGAAGCTACCACCTATGATGAGCTTGCTGCAGTATCTACAGACTTTGTAATGAAAGATTTTACTGCTTAATGAGGTTTAATCATGGTTAAAATTATTGTTTCCTGGTCATTATGGCATAACTTAAAACAACTGCTGATTGCTATCGATCAGCTTTGTATGGTTCTGTATGGAGTTGTTATCTCTTTCTTTGCCCCTCATAAAGTCTATGCAGATGAGACTATGAGCGCGTATCTTTACAGACATAAGCATTACTGGTATGCAAACATTTTCAGAAGACTGGTAGATTTAATCTTCTTTATTCCTAATGGCTTTAATTTTGACCATTGTCAGGACAGTTATATTTCTGAAGTAATGCGTTCACATCTGCCACCTGATTTTAGAAAATAATTTTATCTCTAAGTGTTCACCTCTCTGTAAAATTTCATAGCAGAGGGGTGATTTCTTTTATTTTTAAGACTAGGTCATACACTCGTTTTTTGACTTTTAAAGCGTGACTTGAAGTGACTTTTTAATTATTTAAGAATTTTTTATTTTATTTTTAAATAGTTAATGTTTTTATACGTATCCCATCTAGGGCACCAACCCGACAAGACAGCTTAGGCTGTCTTTTTTTATCCCAAAGATCTCGGTTTTCTTCTTACACTAGTCCTATTTAGGGCCTTTCAATAGCCCTTATTCAACTAATCCAACATCATCATCTAAAGTAGCACGCTTGAGTTTTGTGTTTTGTAACACGATTGGATCAATACCCATCATGTTAAATAAGTTCTCATGGCGCTTGAGAATATTAGTGGTAGGGATAATGGTATTGTTATGGTAGATGCACTCTAAGGTATCTAGATCTTTAAAGGTCATATACATTGAGTTGTCTTTTAACTTCACCTGCTCTTTCTTAGGTTTATCTTTGTTCCATTCAACTACTTTCATCTTTATGGTGTTTAAGAACTCAGATGAAATAAGTCCTAAGAATAACTTAGCATTAAAGTGATCGTCATTAGATACTCTTAAGGTATCAGCTTGAACGTGGTTCTTGAAGTAACGGTACATAACTTCAATTTCATTACGTTGGCGATAACGCATGAATATCTCTTCACAATCGTATTCTTGAGTAGAAGCTAAAAGCCACACACCGTTTTCCTGACTGATTTGGCTAACCTTAGCATTATTTAAGTCATAGCGATTCTTTTGGGTATTAAAAGAGATAATGCCATCATCAATTAAGTCTTGCTGTCTTTCGGTTAACTTAGGCTGAGTAGGCTTTTTCTTATGTTGAGCTACAGCTTTAGCTAAATTCTCTTTATATTCATTGTGGACTCGATTAAGTTCAATTGCTTCATCTTTAAGTTGAGATTTATAAGCCTGGGCAATAGCAGGATTATAGAAAGCGTAAAGGTAGATAGGCTTTCTTTGCTTTGCCTGAGCTTTAACATTATAGAAAGACCACATAAGCTTAAACTTACAAGCGTAGTTCACTTCATTCTCTTGTTCAATCTTAACGCAGCCATTACCTACAGCTAAGTCATCAATGTTATTTTTAATAAATTTTTTAATAGCATTGTGAGATATCTTAACGTGCATGATAAAGTCGATATCGAGGTTATACATAACAGAGACGTTGTAGGTGGACCAATAACCTCTATCTACGATTAAATTGTACTTATCACAACCAAAGTAAGCTAATTGTTTTACCGAGCCCTCAAGGGTAGCTATATCATTAGTATGCCCTGAGTAAGAGCAGTGTCCAAAGATAGTACCAGTGGTCTGCTCAATTAAGGCTAAGAAGTTAACAATAGGAACATCATTACCGCTTTTAGAATTACCGTAGTCAGCATTGCTGATATTGTTTGAATTAACATCGATATTACTACCATCAAGGGCAATGTACTTTCTAGTAGCTAGAGGGATGCTGAGCTTTGATAAATCAGCTCTCATGATCTCCTGTTTCTTTTTATAGAAAGCCACGATAAAGGTATCGCTTAAAACAGGATAAAGTCTTTGTACGGTGTCTTTATTCATAAATCCTGAAAAAGGTACTATGTGATCGCGAATAAAGTACTCAATTGCACCTAAGCGTTTAACACCTTCGTATATTGAATAAATAAACAGTGTGAGTAGCTGTTCATATTGAGTCTTAGTTAAAACTCTATTGTCATATAAAGCCTTTAATGCTCTACCAGAATAACTTCTTTTAAATACTTCAACAATGAAATAGGTAGCACCTATTTTCATGTGTCCTGCTTGTAGTAAATCAGAAGCATTTACCCCTTGAGATTTTTTACTCTTACGAAGCTCAATATGGATTTTATTAAAAGCTGTTCTTTCAACCTTAAAGTCTACAAAGTCAGGATATTCCTTTAAGAACTTGTTATTAAGAATAATCTGACCGAAACCATCTTTTGTCTCAATCTTACCAATGCTTTTAACATCCTTCTTAACAGTACGTTTAGTGGCAGCGTCATACTCAGGTCTGTAGCTGTAAACATAAAAGCAACCAGCAGCCTTGCTAGCATTAGCGTAGACGTTACTTAAGATTGAATAAGCTGAAGAGATATCCATAATACAAAATCCGATTTGCTTTAATATAGTGTAAGAAATATCTTACACGAAAAGATAGCAAAATGCAAGACTTTGAAGTAAAAATGTCGGAAATTTTTGCTTCTATTTCAAAGGGTAAAATGTAATTTTGGAAATTTTAGAAAATTTGTAATATAGTGTAAGAAGTTAGATCACAATCTTTGGGTTTTATCTTTATTTTTTTACCTTATTTGTCTATACTTAATTTATGTTAAGCGAGATTTTAGAGGAACATCAAATGGAAAAGAAAAGAATATACGAAGTTCTTTTAGAAACACTTGATCCTGTTTCTTTAAAGAAAAGTATTGATTCAAGAAATGAAGAACTAGAAAAAGTTATTTCAGAAGAATCAGATATTAAGCTTGGTTTAGATGAACACTTTAGAAGTGTTGGCGAATTATTAAAAAACGCTATGCATAAGGTAGAACATGATGTCAAAGTAACCAACTAATAGTGAGTCATCTGTTGTAAAAAATTCTAATAATCAAAACCTCTCGCCTTCGAGCATTCACGTTTTACAGCAAAGATCTGAAATCTACTATGGACCTTTGCCTTCTCCGCAAGCATTTGGAGAATATGAAAAAGTACTACCTGGCTGTGCTGAAAGAATTGTTTCCATGGCAGAGTTAGATCAAAAAGCAAAAATCGATATTCTTAATCAACAACAAGCTACTAAAGATAAGTTAGTTGATAATATTCATAACGAGAATATGACTCAGCTAAACGTAGCAAAAATCTACACTGTAGCAGTGTTGGTTTTTGGTTTTATAATGCTTATCGCTGGTCTTTACGAAATAATCTTTAAAGACAATTTCTTTGGATATGCTTTGATAGCTCCTTCATTCTTTATGTACTGTGCACAAGCTTTCAAGTACCTATTTTCAAAGAGAAAATAAATGTCTCTAGTTATGTCTCCAATTTTTATAACTTACTAATTTATAAAGAAAATTATCAACATCGAGTACATTCTAGGACACCAACCCGACAAGACAGCTTAGGCTGTCTTTTTTCATTTTAGAATATCAATCCTCATTCTCCCATTCTCCTTTAAATACTTACGTTGAGCCTTAGCAATAAATAGTTTAAACTACTCTTATCTTCAAATAGTTTGAATAAATGAGGTCTGTATGAACGCAGTTATCGACACTGAAAAGTTGGTTAAAAGACCAAGCAACAAGGAAGTAAGCCGTGCTGGTGAAATTATTAGAACTTCTACAGACGATCAAAAAGTATTTGAAGCAATATCAGTATTAGATAATTGGCGTTCTTTGCACTCAACTCCATTAAATGCTATGCGAAAGTATGTAATGGGTGTTTTAAAAAGAAAGAAATTTTCTGCAATTATCGGTCAGCGCTTAAAGCGTATGCCTTCCATTATCACCAAGATTAAGCGTTTTGAAGGAATGTCTGCATCAAGAATGCAAGATATTGGAGGTATTAGAATTATCTTAGATAGCATCAGTGATGTTTATGCTGTACACACAGCTATTACAAATTCTAAGACAAAACACGAATTTATCGTACCGCCTAAAGATTACATTAAAGAGCCTAAAAAGGATGGCTATCGAAGCCTTCATCAAGTGTTTATCTATCACAATGAAAAACATCTTGAATATGATGGTATGAGAATTGAAGTTCAATTAAGAACAAAACTTCAACACTCATGGGCTACAGCTGTTGAAACTCTTGGTGCCATTAACAATGCATCATATAAAACAGGTGAGGGCGGAGAAGAGGAAAAACGTTTTTTTAAATTAGCTAGTGCATTGCTTGCTTTAAAAGAAGGACAGAATGTTGCTGCTGAGTTTATTGATACTCCTAAACAAGAGCTTATTAAAGAACTTATGACTCTAGATAAAAAACTCAATATCATAAGTTCAATTAGTGGTATCTCAGTTTCATCTGAGAAAATCAGTAAGTACATTGCTAAAGGATGTAAGTACTTCGTACTTGAACTGACTATTACAGAAGGTAATAAAGGTCAATTGACATTAACCTCTTTCCATCTAGAAGATGATGCTAGACTTTTCTATAAAGCAAAGGAAGATGCTACTAGGTCACTTGGCAATAAGTCAGTTTTAATGATCACTTCAGAAAATATTAAGAACATCAAAAAAGCATATCCAAACTACTTCTTAGATACTCAGTATTTTGTAAAAGAACTAAGGAAGATCATTGAATCTAAAATTTCTTAACCTTATTTTGAGTGGTAGCTTTTTAGTTGTTTCCGGTAAAGTTCCGTGAAGATTATAACTTAATGATTTGTAATAATCTTTTGAGTGTCTATTCTCCTATATGGTTCCATTGTAAAGACATCTAAGAGGAGTTTAATTTTTAGATATTGATTATTAAAATCTCAACTAGCAATGACCACGTACTTGACATCCTCCCCTTGCTAAAGCAAGGGGATTCCTACCGCCCCATATAGTTTCCTATATGGGGATTCGACGGGTTCGCGTTGCCGACTACTTCGAAG
>ONCB01000033.1 GCA_900316175.1 uncultured Succinatimonas sp. | reverse complement strand
TTTTTAAAGAACTTACTAAGATCTGTAAAAGATCTTAAAGGGTAAAATAATCATATTGAGGCTCTATGTTTTACCCACACATATGCACGAAGCCTCTTATAATTTCATTGTTTTAAGTGAATTTGCTTACAGGCATAAAAGGATAGAGGCATGGACTTTTTTAAAGATTTAAGTGCAAATGAAGATCGTCTGCAGTCATTTGCAGATGACGTTGTAAAACAGGCATTAAGCCTGGGTGCTGATGAATGTTCAGCCTCTGCATGCGACATTAAGGGTCTTAATGTTTCAAGTCGTGATTTTGAAGTTGAGAATATTGAATTCAATCGTGACAGCGAAGTTTCCATTACTGTTCATAAAGATCATAAAACCGGCATTGTAATCACTACAGATTTAAGCAAGGATGCTATTTCAGAGTGTATCAAAAGAGCCATTGATATTGCTTCATACGCAAATCCTGATCCTTTTATAGGCCAGGCAGCTCCTGAGCTTGTATGTAAACATATCAAAACCTTTGATGTTATTTTTGAGAATAAGGTAGATGCAGACTATGCAGTTCAAAAAGCTATTGAGCTTGAAAAATGCGCCATGGACAGAAAGGTCGAAGGCATTGTAAAAGCTGATGGTGCCGATTTCTCATCAAAGATCCTTTCAGTTGCATCATCTCAGTCAAACGGATTTAAAGCAGCCCGTTCAGTTACCTCAGTTTCATCATCTGTATGTATGATTGGTGAGGCTGCAGGCAAGATGCAGACAGGCTATGGCTATTCAAAGGCCTACGATTTAAATAAGCTTTATGAGACTTCAAAAATCGCTGATGAAGCCATTTATAAGACTGCCAGAATGCTCAACTCAAGAAAGGTTCCTACCGGTAAATACAAGGTTATCTTCTCAGAGAATACAGCAAGATACATCTGGTCAGTTCTCTGTTCAGCTATCTCAGGTAGGGCAGTTTACCGCAAGACCTCATTCCTGTGTGATAAAAAGGGACAGCTGGTAATGCCTGAATATGTAACCCTGCATGAAAATCCATTCGTCTTAGGTGAAGGATGCTCCCGTTCATATGACGATGACGGTCTTTGCAGATATGAAAATGACATCATTAAAGACGGCGTGTTAACTGACTACCTGCTCTCTGTATATTCAGCAAGAAAGTTAAATCTTGAGAGCAACGCTCATGCAGGCGGCACCACTACTTTATATCCTATGTTAAAAGACAGAACTATGCCTTTTGAAAAACTTCTTGAAACTGCAGGAGAAGGTATTGTAATCACTGGACTTATGGGACAGGGATTGAATTTCATTAATGGAGATTTTTCTCAGGGAGCTGAAGGATACTACTTTAAGGATGGGAAGTTTGTTCATGCTGTAGATGGTATTACCATTGCAGGCAACTTTAAAGATATGCTTATGAATATCTCGTTCATGGGTGATGATGTGGATGAGCGAACCACTATAAAGACAGGATCTCTTTTAATTGAGGGAATGACTGTTTCTGGAAACTAGTCTTTAAACGAAAAAGGGCTGACTAAATTTCCTTTAGTCAGCCCCTGTTGTATGAACTGATTTACTGATAAACGTAGCTTAAAAAGAGCACGTCCATAATAATTGGCTTACCGAATTTCTCGTTCAAAAGCGAAATCATTTTTTCACGGCACTCAATTCTGATACGCTCACGGCTTTCATTTGAAGCAATCTGAGCAAATTCCTTGGCACCTAAGATAGTAACGATAGAATCCTTAATCACTGGTTCTACGTCGGCAATAATTGCTGAATCGCGACTGTCTGAGAGCATCAGACTCATCTTGATACGTACAAAGTGAAGCTTGTCTCTTGGATTTAAGGTGGCAAGATTGGTTACCACATCAGGAGTAATCGCGTAGTAACCGATTTCTGGTTCTACTACTTCTTCTTCAGCTGGCTCTGGAGCACTTCCATGGCCGGCGTATGCAGGTACTGCAAAAAATGGCAGTGCAAAAAATACTGCGATAGCCTTAAAAAAGTTTTTAATCATTACTTCTCCTTATCAAAGTCTTTCTCTTTAAGAAATGCCTTCTAAAATTCTACCATCAAGCTTTCTTGCAAGGGAACGACCATTGAGTATTCTTACGTCTTTTGCTCTTAAAAGCGGTGCTGCAGCCTGAGCTAATTTTTCGACCTTCTCTTTATTAACGATGATTTTTCCATCATCTTTAATAGAAAAATAACTGTGTCTGATAAACGTATCACACATAATCTTAAAAAGAATAGGATCTGCAAACTCTGGAGAGTTGTTGGTTACATCTGTAGGCAGACGCTTTGAGTAGATAATACACTTCTGCACGAAGGTTTGCACGTCTGTTGTACCGTCTTTTGTGTTTTTAAGCGCAGTTACGGCAACCAGATAACGTACAAGGTTAGGGTAGATACATCTAGACAGGATGTAGAACTCAGTTAAACCGTCACCTGAAATGTAGTACATGTTACCGTCGCGGGTAATAAATCCTTCTGTTAAGAATACATCAGTGTATTTATCAATCAGAGTATCAAGATCTTTATCTTCAACAGGAGCATAAAGTTCATGATGCAGGAAGTAGAAAAGAGAATGAGTGTGGTTTCTGATATCCTCTTTTGAGATATGACCGTTTCTTAAAATAATATTGGCAATCAGTGCAGGCAGAGCAAACAGATGCACAATACCGTTTGAAAGGTATGTCAGCTGCAGGACCTGACCTGAGTTTGGTCTGAAGAATTTTGCATCATCGCCAATGTCATATACATTGAATTTGTTTAACCCTACAGCCTGCTCAAGTAAGGTCATAGAGCTAACCTGAGGTATGGAGTTACGTCTTTTTGGATCAACCTCAAGAACCTTTAAGTAAAGATCAAGACACCTGATGATGTGGCGACTGGTCATTGCGTGCTCGGTGGCGCTCATAATCGCAAGAGCACACAGGTTGATACCATTGACGGATGCTGAATCATTAAGATTTGTGATGATCTTGTCTGCCATGGCATTTACGGTTGGAACAAGCCAGGAAGGCTTGTTCTGACCTGTAGGGTCAATAAAGTTTTTCCAGTCAGGAACGTGTTCATTCAAGAATTTTGGAACAATTACAGGATCGCCGAAAGTTACATAACCGCGACCGTAATTTCTCAGTCTTTTAAAGATACCCAGTAAGGCTGCAGCACTTTCCTTTTTCTTGGCAGCACCGCTTAATTCATTCATATAGCCTGATACTTCAGTAATGTGCTCATAACCTAAATAGGTTGGCACAAAGGCTACAGGACGGTTGTTTGGATCACGAAGTTGTGACTGCACCGTCATGGATACCATGCCGGTACGTGGTGGCAGAGTTCTGCCTGTTCTTGAACGACCACCTTCGATAAAGAATTCAGTGGCGTATCCACTTTCAAAGAGCAGATTTAAATACTCTCTGAAGATGGTAATGTAAAATTCATCGCCTCTCATTTTGCGACGAATGAAGTATGATCCGCAGCGACGGATAAGGGCACCGATAGGGAAGAAGTTTAAGTTGTCACCAGATGCGATCTGAGGCAGAGGCAGACCTTCATGGAAAAGTACGAAGGTTAAAAGAATATAATCCATGTGAGAGCGGTGGCATGGAATATAAATGATTTCATGTCCTGTCTGCACCAGCTTTCTGACTCTGTCGGCTCCAATAATGGTCTGTCCCTGATAGAGTCTTGACCAGAATACGGAAATAATTGAGTTTAAGAACTTCAGCAAAGGATAGCGGGTATCTGCCACCATCACATTAAGAATGTTTCTTGCTCTCTGTTTATGGTATTCAATACCCTTGTTGTCAGCCTGATTGGCAACATCAATTGCCCTTTGAATATTTGGTTTTTCCAAAAGTGAGTTGATTACTCTCTGACGATTAGGGAATGGTCTGCCAACAATGGAACGAACCTTCTGCACAAAGATAATCTTGAAGGTACGGTTTAAATCTTTTGTAAACTTGGCGTTTTTATCTTTTAGGCGTTCTGCAAACTGTGAAATCAGGAATGGCTCTGATACGATGGTACAGTTATCGCGTCCATTAAAGATAAGATTAAAGAACTTTCTTAATGAAGGAGTAGAAATATTTACTCCTCTTAATGTGTTGTTTTCATAGCCTGGATTTCTTGACCACAGCACATTGATAGGAATGATCTGAATTTCACGATTAATGGTAATTGAATACTCATACCATTTCTGCAGAGTCTCTGAGATATCATGCTCAACACCGGCATTTGCAGAGAAGAAGCCTGGTTTTCTTAAACAGCAGATGCGAGGGACCTTAAAGCCGTATTCTTTAATGTCATGGAAAGGGGATGGCATATTAAGCTTGTTGGTAACTCTTTCAATACATAAAAGATTACCAAGAGAGGAGGATATAGTGATATATACAGTTGTAAGCTCCGGATCGATATTGGCTGTTTTCAGGGGCTCTAAAGGCACGGTTTCACATTTGGTGAAGATTCTGAATGGAATATAGAACAGGGGTCTTAAAATCCTGTTTAGAATCATAGTGTATCCAGACATTTTCTTGTCCTGTTTAAGCCATTTGGCTGGCTTTGATTTTCATAAAAAATAGCTACTCACTTATAGTTTAGTTGATATGCCATTTTCTGATGATGCCAATAAATGAAAATAAAACATAAATCAAAAACTCAAAGGTGAGTATGAGAGCATATTAACAAAACGCTGTATTTTTACTGTGACGTAAAAATAATAATGCAAACGTTTACAATAAAATAATTTTATAAATATCGGTAAGTAACAGCATAAAATTTAATCGAATTTTTGATAAAAAGCGTTAAGTATTCAATATTTCTTTAAAGGCGGTTTTGTTAAAATAGTAAAAGTATTAAAAGATGCGGAGAAAACATGGATCAGGAGAATTTACAAAAATACCGCAGGCTTGTAATGTTAGCCGGCACTGCTTCAGTAAGTACAGCGGTTTTATTTATTGTAATCAAATTTGTAGTTTGGATGTTCTCTGGTTCAAGTGTAATCTTTGCTTCTTTAACAGATTCTATCTTTGATATGCTGGCCTCGCTGATAAATCTTCTGGCCCTGCGTTTTTCTCTGGCGCCTCCTGACAAGGAGCACCGTTTCGGTCACCATAAGTCCCAGTCTCTTGCCTCTCTAGCACAGGCCGCCTTTATTGGTGGTTCAGCTGTACTGCTGATTATTCATGGTGTTCAGCGCTGTATCAGTCCTGAAGAGGTATCACATATTGGTGCTGCCCTGATAGTAAGTATTGTCTGTATTGTATTTACAGTTTTACTGGTACTTTTGCAGACCTATGTTTACTCAAAAACAAAAAGTGAATCCATCGCAGCAGACAGACTGCACTATATCTCTGATGTGTCCCTGAATCTTGGTGTGGTGGCTGCTTTGGTTCTAAGTTCCTTTGGTTATATGTTTGCCGATGGTCTGTTTGCAGCTCTGATTGGCGGATTTATCTTAAAGGGTGCCTATGAAATCGGAATGAAAGCTGTGCAGACCCTGCTTGACCGATCCTTAAGCAGTGAAGATATGCAGAAGATTTTAGAGGCGATTGTCAAAACAGAAGGTGTAAAAGATATTCACGACTTAAAGACCCACAGTGCAGGACCTATGGTTTATGTACAGGGACATATTGTCCTTGATGGTGGCATGAGTCTATTTGATGCACATGAGATTGTGACTTTAGCAGAGAAGAGAGTAAGAGTTCATTTTCCTGATGCTGAGATTACACTGCATATGGAACCTGACAATTTCGAGACACGAACTTCTGTAAATTTCACGGATGAAATCTAGAAATACACTGTGCACTGTGCTTTTGCATATAGATAATTGACCTTAAAAGAAATATAATTTATGCACTGAATTTTACTATATTGCAGGGATTGGAATGACATTAAAGGAACTGACTGTAGATGCTTTTTTTGAGCTTTTAAAAAATGAGGCTCAGGCTATCTATTATAAAGAGCCAGTACTTTGTGAAATCCTTGACAAACAGGTACTTTCTTGCGCTAACCTGGCTCAGAGCCTGGCTAAAATCATTTCTTCAAAGCTCTCAAATCATGAAGTTCAGACAAATCAGCTTTATGATGTGTGTATGCAGGCTTATGAGGATGCTCCAGCAATTTTAGAATGTGCTGTGGCAGATGTTGTTGCTGTGGCAACTCGAGATCCTGCATCTTCTTCTTCATACGCAAGAATTCTGTTGTTTTTAAAAGGACCGCATGTTCTTGAGTCATGGAGAATTTCTCACTGGCTCTATCAGAAAGGCAGAATAGATCTGGCTTTCTTTTTACAGAGCAGAATATCTGATGTTTTCTCTGTTGATATTCATCCTGCTGCTACCATTGGCAGGGGACTGATGCTTGACCATGCCACCAATATTGTAATTGGTGAGACCGCTGTAATTGCAGATACCGTATCCATGCTTCATGACGTGACCTTAGGCGGTACCGGTAAAGAGAAAGGTGACAGACATCCAAAGGTTGGTCGTGGCGTGATGATTGGTGCCGGCGCCAAGGTTCTTGGAAACATACATATTGGTGAAGGTGCAATTGTAGGAGCAGGCTCTGTTGTTCTAAGAGATGTTCCTGCTCATACTACCGTAGTTGGTGTACCTGCAAGAGTTGTCGGCATTCCTCAGATGGAGATGCCGTCATTGGATATGGATCAGACTCTAGTTGGTATCAAGGAAAAATCTTTATCTGATGATCCTTGTCCGGCGATTAAAACAAAGATTCTATAATTCTTTTCTACCTTGTTTTAAAATTCAGAAAATTACTTAAAAGGCGCATTCTTGCTCATAATGCGACCTGAAAAAGTATCAAAACAGTCAAACTGTACTACACTTTAAAAGATGTGTTGTACAAAAGAACAGCTGCTTTAATTTATTCAGCAAGAGCAGTATAAAGGAAGAGTAAATGCGCATTTGTGACCTTTTGGATCCACGGGCAATTCTGCTTAATGCCGATGTTTCAAACAAGGAACAGGCAATTAATACCATCGTCGACCTGATGGCTCAGACTGACTGTCTAAATGATCCTGACAGATATAGAGCTGCGGTTTTTGAGCGCGAAGAAAAGTTATCGACAGGTTTAGGTTCGGGTGTTGCAATTCCACATGCCAAAAGTGCTGGTGTAAGTCATCCAGGCCTTGCTGCCATGGTTGTGCCAAAGGGTGTTGATTTTGACAGTTTAGACGGACTTCCAACCAATTTAATCTTTTTAATTGCATCCCCTCATCGCGCATCTGATGCTCATTTGGATGTTTTAGCACGTCTTTCTACCCTGCTTATTTCAGATGATTTCAGACAGTCTTTAACAGAATGTAAAAGTGTTGATGAATTCCTGTCTATCATCAATCAGGCAGAAAGTGCTGATTTAAAGGAAAAGGAAGAAAAAGAACAGGCTAAGATAGAAGAAGCTGAGGCTGCTGCCAAAGAAAGTCAGGCTTCAGGAACAGAGGTAAAACCTCAGAAGGTTTACGATATTGTTGCGGTAACCGCATGTCCTGCGGGTCTTTCCCATACCTACATGGCAGCAGAGGCTTTAGAGAATAAAGCCAAGGAAATGGGCATCTCCATCAATATTGAGACAGATGGTGCTGCAGGTAACCGTAACCGTCTGCTCCCAGAGGATATTGCCAGAGCCAAGGCGGTTATTGTGGCTGCTGATAGAATTGTGGAGATGGACAGATTTATCGGTAAGCCTCTGGTTCGTGTTGGTGTAGTAGATGGTATCAGACGTCCTCAGGAACTGATTGAAAAGGCTCTGTCTCCAGACTGTCCTCGTTATCAGTCAGGTATTCTGACTTCACCTTCTTCCTTATTCATGAGAATGTACCGCCATCTCATGAGTGGTCTGACCTACATTATGCCTATTGCCGCTACTGCAGGTATTTTATGTGCCCTGGCAAGACTTGAGTTTTTACAGAGCACACAGTTAGGTTTCTTCTTAGACAGAATCGGATACAGTATTGGTACTATTCTGTTCCCGATATTAAGTGCATTTATCGCATTCTCCATTCGTGGACGTACTGCGCTGGTTGCAGGCTTCACTGGTGGCGTTATGGCCGATCTGTCCTCATCAGGTGTGATTGGTGCTGTTGTAAACGGATTTATAGGCGGTGGCGTGTCGCTATTTATCACGTCCTTTGCCGCCAGGTTCCTAAGGGGCCATGATGCTATCGTGGCATTGCTCCTGTATCCTCTTGTTGGTGCTTTAGGAACTTCGGTACTGGCTCTGTTCATTACGGATATACCTGCATCCTTTATTGATGATGCTATCACAGCTCTCATAGATGGGGCTTCAACCCCGCTGCTGATGCTGATTGGTGCTTTCCTCTCAGGTATGATGTCATCAGATATGGGTGGTCCTTTCAACAAGATTGCCTATGCTACAGGTGTACTCCTGCTTGCTAACTGCATACCTGAAATTGGACCTGGCTCTTTGGTTATGGCTGCCATTATGGCTGGTGGTATGGTTCCTCCTCTTGCCGCGTCTCTTGCATCTTTCGTTGGAAGACCTCTGTTTAGCAAGAAGGAAAAAGAAAACTCTATTGTTGCCCTTGGTAAAGGACTTGTCTTTATCACAGAAGGTGTTATTCCATTCCTTGCCTTCAATCCAGTAAAGTTGAGGACAGTATGCGTTTTAACTTCTGCTTTGGCAGGTGCTTTAAGCATGATGTTCCGCTGTTCTGTATGTGCTCCACATGGTGGTATCTTTATCATTCCGCTGTGTGAAAACGCTGTTATGTACTTTGCTTCAATCGTGATAGCAACTGTCTTTGGAGCTTTAGGCTTTATAGGTGTTCATCTTTACGAAAACCGTAAGAAGAGACTTTTAGAAGAAAAGAAATAATTTACGGGATATAAAACAGAAAATGCGCCATATTTTTTACTAAAAGGCGCATTTTTTTTACAGTCTTTCAAGAACTGACAGAAATCGGGTTTTAAGCGTCTGAAGCGTTTCTTTCTGGTGCTGGTTTTCAGCAATCAGATCTCGGATTTTACGGTTTAACTTATCAATCTCAACTTCTTTTTCCTTTACTTTTGCCTTTTGTGCATTGAGTTTTGAATTTATTTCTCTGCACATGGTTTTTAGCTCCTTAAGATTTTCAAGGAGCTCTTTTTCATCACTGGTAAAGGTCCCGCTCATAGCCTGATTTTCCACTAGAGGATATATCTGCTTACATCCTCATTCTCAACTAGATCACCTAAGTGCTCATCAACATATTTGTCATCGATAACAACTGTTGATCCTGACTTGTCAGGAGCAGAGAAGGAGATTTCTTCTAAGATCTTTTCCATAAGGGTATGCAGTCTTCTGGCTCCGATATTCTCGGTTTTTTCGTTAACCTTGAAGGCATCTTCTGCAATACGCTTGATGGCGCTTTCTTCAAAGACTACCTTAACATTCTCTGTTTCCAAAAGCAGTTCATACTGTTTGGTGAGGCTGTTGTGCGGCTCTTTTAGGATCTTCTCAAAGTCTTCTGCGGTTAAAGCTGTAAGCTCAACGCGGATTGGCAGACGACCCTGCAGTTCAGGAATAAGATCTGAAGGTTTTGACATCTGGAAAGCGCCTGAGGCAATAAAGAGCACATGATCGGTCTTTAGCATGCCGTACTTGGTGTTAACAGATGAACCTTCAATTAAAGGCAGGAGGTCGCGCTGGACACCCTGGCGAGAAACTACTCCGCGATCATTGCCACCTTCCTGACAGATCTTGTCAATTTCATCAATGAATACAATACCGTTGTTTTCAGCAAGATCAATTGCCTTTGTTCTTAAATCGTCATTCTTCGTGAGTTTTGCTGCTTCTTCTTCTGTTAAGATCTTAAAGGCATCTTTGATTTTCATCTTCTTTAAGGTCTTCTTATTCTGGTTCATAGATTCAAAAAGACTTGAAAGCTGATCACTTATCTCGTCCATACCAGGAGCAGCACCGCCGATTACATTAACAGTAGGACCCTGTTCAGATACTGGAATTTCAATTTCCTTGTCATCTAACTGGCCTTCTCTTAACTTCTTTCTGAAAACCTGTCTGGCACTGTTTTGAGATTTTTCTTCCTCTGTTGCAGATGGTGCAGGCAGGAGTACGTCCAAAATACGCTCTTCAGCAGCATCTTCAGCCTTGGTCTTGTTACCTTTGAAAGCTTCTTCCTTTACCATTTTCATGGAAACTTCAGCTAGTTCTCTGATAATAGATTCTACATCCTTACCAACGTAGCCAACCTCAGTGTATTTGGTTGCTTCAACCTTGACAAAAGGTGCATAGGCAAGCTTTGCAAGACGTCTTGCAATTTCAGTTTTACCAACACCTGTAGGTCCTATCATAAGAATGTTCTTTGGTACGATTTCTGAACGCAGATCTTTATTAACCTGCATTCTGCGCCAACGGTTTCTTAATGCAATTGCAACGGCCTTTTTTGCTTCTTTCTGGCCGATAATGAATTTGTCTAATTCGCTGACAATTTCACGTGGGGTTAATTCTGACATCTTATTCCTTTATAGTTTCAATAATATGGTTTTGATTGGTAAATACACAGATGTCACCAGCTATGGTGAGAGATTTTTTAACGATTTCCTCTGCGCTCATATCTGTGTTTTCAAATAAGGCTCTTGCAGCTGCCAGAGCGTAGTTTCCGCCTGAACCAGTAGCAAGGACGTCATCGTCCATGCGTACTACATCGCCAGTTCCTGTGATCATAAGAGAATCTTTGGCATCAGCTACAATAAGGATAGCCTCAAGTTTTCTTAAGGCTCTGTCTGATCGCCACATCTTTGCAAGCTCAATACTTGCTCTTTCTAAAATTCCACCGTGCTCGGCGAGTTTTTTTTCAAAGAGATCGAGTAAGGTGAAAGCATCTGCTGTGGAGCCGGCAAAACCGGTAATTACCTTGTCATGAAAAATCTTGCGGACTTTTCTTGCGTTGCCTTTAAGCATAGTGCTCTGGCCCATGGTGACCTGACCGTCACCACCTACGGCTACAACGCCGTTTCTTCTTACTGATACGATAGTTGTCATAAATTCTTTTTCCTTATTCTCCAGAAGTTAAGGTGCATTCACCTACCAGACTTAAGGAGTCAAGCTTATTAAATACTGCAACAGCCTCTTCGCGGGTGTTGTATGGACCAAGGTGCATTCTGTATGCACCGTTTCTTGATACAACTTCACTTATATAGCCCGTTGAAAGTGCAATATTTGCTTTGTGCTCTGAAGCAGCTTTAGTAGAGGTAAAACTGTCGCAGTAAAGATTAAATACTGCATTAGCTGAAGGCTCATTTGTTGAAGGAGTTTGAGCTTCAGGTTCTGGCTGTGCAGTGGTAACCTCAGGGAGATCATAATCATCAACAGGTGCTACTGTATCCTTGCTGTTATCTCTGATCTCAAGTTCAAAACTGTCAATGGTGTTCTCATCAACAGCTACAGCCTGATTATCATCAAATGATACTTCCTCTGTAACAGAGGTGATATCCTGAGGGTGTTTCTCAAGACTGTTTGCAGATCCCTTTACACATAACAGAATAATTACAGTCAGAACAAAGAACGAAAACACACCGATCAACAGCATTGAGGTGCGGTTTTTTCTCTTTCCGCTATCATCCTTTTCTTCGATAAAGCTTTTTACCTTTGCATTGAAATTTGAAAACTTTTCTTTAAGGTTGTTTACAAAAGCGCTCACTTTTACATCTGCTCCATTACGTTAATACCAAGCAGGCTTAAGCCGAGCTTTAATACTTTCGCAGTTAAGTCGCATAAGGCCAGACGGCTTTCCATAACTTTCTTCTCAGTACCATCCTTAAGAACAGGGCAGGCCTCGTAGAAGTGCATGAAGAGATTTGAAAGCTCGAAGATGTAATTACATAAAAGGTTTGGCAGAGCCTTTGAGCCGACACTCATTACCGCATCATTGAATGCAAGAAGCTTGTTTGCAAGATCTTCTTCAGCCTCACAGGTGATCTGAATGCTGCCTGCGTTTACCTGCATATCAGCTGCCTTTCTGAAGATTGCTCTGATTCTGCTGTAGGCATACTGCAGATATGGGGCTGTATTGCCTTCAAAAGATAGCATCTGATCCCAGTCAAAGATGTAGTCAGTTGTACGGTTTTTGCACAGATCGGCGTACTTTACAGCGCCCATTGCAATATTGTGGATAACAACCTTCTTTTCTTCTTCTGACAGGGTTGAATTACGTTCCTTTAAGAGATCGGCAACTCTTGATTCTGACTCATCAAGAACATCTCTTAACTTGACAGTACCGCCAGATCTGGTCTTAAATGGCTTGCCGTCCTTGCCTAGCATCATGCCAAAAGGACAGTGCTCGGTAGATACGTTGTCGCCAATGTAACCGGCCTTGCGGCAGATTGCCCATACAGTCTCAAGATGCTGGCTCTGACGTGAGTCTGTAAAGTAGAGAATTCTGTCAGCATTAAGTTTTTCAACACGGTACTTGGCACAGGCAATATCTGTAGTTGTATACAGATAGCCACCGTCATTTTTACGGATGATGTTGCCAAGAGGATTACCTTCCTTGTTTTTAAACTGTGGCAGATAAACTACTATTGCTCCCTGATCTTCAACAGCTATGCCTCTGTTTAACAGATCTTCAACTACTACAGGTAGCATATCGTTGTAGAGACTTTCACCCATAATGTCTTTGTCTGAGAGGGTAACATCAAGTCTGTCATAGAGTTTCTGATTCTGATCCATGGTCATCTTAACGAGTTTTTTCCACATGGAGAGGCAGTATTGATCTCCACCCTGCAGACGAACCACATAACCACGAGCCTTTACAGCAAATTCCTCATCTGAGTCATAGCACTCTTTGGCTTCACGGTAGAAAGCTTCAAAGTCAGATAAATCCATACCCTGACCAGATTCATTCTCTTTCTTTTCAAGGTAGGCAATGAGCATACCGAACTGAGTGCCCCAGTCACCGATATGATTTGCTCTGATTACGTTGTTGCCAAGGAACTCTAATACTCTTACAACAGCATCACCGATAACAGTTGATCTGATGTGGTGAACAGCCATTTCCTTAGCTACGTTTGGAGCAGAGTAGTCAACCACGATGGTATCTGGATTTTCAACCTTGGTTACACCCAGTCTTGGATCTGCACTCATGGCTTCAAGAGCCTTTGCTGTTGAATCCTTGTTTACAAAGAAATTGATAAAACCAGGACCTGCAATCTCAACCTTGCTGATTTTTTCATCTGCAGGCAGATTGTCGATAATGCATTGAGCCACTTCTCTAGGATTCTTTTTTAAAGACTTTGATAGCATCATGGCAATATTGGTTGCAAAGTCACCGTGAGCTCTGTCCTTGGTACGGTCAACACGAATATTGTTTAATAATTCAGGTGCAATCACACCCTCTGTATTTAAAGCACTGATACTTGATTTAATTAAATTTTCAATTAGTTGTTTCATAAACCGTACCTGAAAATCGAATATATAAATTAGGATATTTCTATAGAAAATATATAGAAAATAAAAAACTGATAACCGCTTTTACTGTGAGAGTCTAATACATATTTATAGGGTCAACCTCAATTGCAAATCTGACGTCCTGAGGAAGACTGTCCATTGCCACCATGGCTCTTACATCCATTAAAAATGCTTTTAGTGTTTCTCTTCTTACAGCACTTACAAGCATATTAAAATGGTAGCGGTTCTGTACTTTCTCCATTTTATCAGACAACACCGGACTTATGGCTAAATTTGCATAATTATCCTTAATTGCACCTATTTTATAACTAAGGTTTAAAAGAAAATTATGTGCCCGGTTTCTGTCAGAACTGTTACACAGCAGAAAAGCCTGGTTACTATATGGGGGCAGCATCATCTTTTTTCTAGTCTCTAAAAGATCTGATGCCACATCAAGATAAGAAAAATTTGGATCAATAAGTTTATTTAAGAGCAGATTATCCTTATGGTGTGTCTGGATAATAACTCTGCCTCTCTTAAAGCCACGACCGGATCTGCCTGCAACCTGAGTTAAAAGCTGAGCTGTGTTTTCAAGTGCTCTGAAATCATCTGAAAACAGGCCCGAGTCAATATCAATTATTCCGACTAAGGTGACATCAGGGAAATCATGCCCTTTTGCCAGCATCTGAGTTCCGAGCATAATCTGTGATTCACCTTTTCTGATGCGGCTTATTTTTTGTTCTAAGGCACTTTTGGTGGTGACACAGTCTCTGTCTATTCTCTCAACTCCCACATCAGGGTAGCGTAACTTTAAAAACTCACTGACCTGTTCTGTGCCAAAGCCATGTTCCACCAGACAGTCACTGCCGCACTGAGGGCATGTGTTAGGGATCCTGATACTGTTTTCACATACATGACATGAGAGCACCTGTTCTTTTTTATGTACTGTAAGCAGATTGTCGCAGTGTGGACAGACAAAGACATGACCGCACATGTGGCAGACTAAATGGTGAGAATAGCC
This sequence comes from uncultured Succinatimonas sp., assembly GCA_900316175.1. GTDB lineage: Bacteria > Pseudomonadota > Gammaproteobacteria > Enterobacterales > Succinivibrionaceae > Succinivibrio. The sequence goes on along the minus strand of ONCB01000033.1, from coordinate 2,728 downwards.
TCTGCGGTTTAAAAACAGAAGAACCTGGTTACCTTTTACAGTCTCCTCTCCGATCTCTTTTTCAAGAGTTTCAGAAATTCCGGTTTTAAATCCATCTGTCAGAGGTTCTTTTGTAAGGTCGATAAGTTCAAAGTCAGGCAGTCTGGCGCCGCCAGCTCTGATTTTTAAATCAAGCTTCTCAAAAAGACCTCTTCTTACATTGTAGAAAGATTCAAGACTTGGAGTTGCAGAACCTAGCACAATCGGGCAGTTGTTGATTTTTGCTCTGGTTATGGCAAGGGTTCTTGCGTGGTATCTGAAAGTGTCATTCTGTTTAAATGAGCTGTCATGCTCTTCATCTATGACAATAAGGCCAAGATTGCTTATAGGTGTAAACAGTGCTGTTCTGGTGCCGATTAAAATTCCGGATCTGCCCTTTGCCATATCAAGATAGGCATCAAGTCTTTCTCTGTCTGATAATGCCGAATGCATGGAAGAAACTGGCACCTTGAAGCGTCGATAAAATCGGTCAAAGGTCTGTGGAGTAAGTGCAATTTCAGGTACCAGAATTAAAACAGCTTTTCCTTTTTTCAGGACATTCTCAATGATTCTTAAATAGACCTCTGTTTTACCTGAACCTGTAATGCCGTTTAGTAAAAAGGTTTTAAATCCTTCACACTCTGTTACAGCCACTATAGCATTGTGCTGTTCAATATTAGGCTCAGGAGGAGTCTCCTTTAAAATATCATCCTTTAAGTGAGTAAAAGGAAGATTTTCAATCTTAAGATTTACAATTGACACCAGGCCCTTTTTAATGAGCGCGTTTTCCTGGGAACTCAAAAAACCACGTTCTCTGAGCTGAGAGCGCCTTATAGGGCCGTCCTTTAAAAGTTCCAGAATATTAAGCTGTTCTTTGGATCTGATTTTTGAAATCAGAGCTTCATCGATATTTTCCTTAAGTTCCAGTGCAGGAATAACCTCATAATCAAAAGGTCCTCCGTCTCTTAGAATTTTGGGAAGAGCTACATTAAAGCACTGACCTAAAGGATAGTGATAATAGGACGAACCAAAGAACAGAGTTTTTAAGACATCGTCTGTCAGAAAGGATTTTTCATCGAGCAGGATTGCGGTTTTTAATTTATTCTCATCAAACTCGAGCTTTGGATTTATTTCAGTGATGATGCCGACCATCTCCTGATTTGCAAAGTTAACCGTAACTCTAGAACCAATATGGGATGGTCCAAGCTGAGCATTTACCTTATAGGCAAACTCTCTAAACAGTGGGCGGTTTATCGCCACATTTACTACGGTATATTCTTTGCTGCTGGTCATAAGCACATTATACCAAAGGCAGATCCATAAAAAATAAGCTCTTTTACCATAACAGAATAATTTGTGCACTTGTATAAATGGAATATAAATAACAATATGATTTTTATATTAAATTTATGTGCAATTGTGTGCTTTGCGATATTTTTTGTTTATTTGATTGGACAATATTGTTAGTGTAAATAATAATTAACACGCTAAGTGTGAAAAATTCATAAATAACATAACATTTTTTAATAATATTACTGTTAAGGATGAATAACAGTATTTGTATGTTTCAGAAAAAATTTTTCTGCACATAATAAACCAAACAGTTAATAAAAGGCTTCTGGAGTCATTTTTTTAAATGAGCTTGATAAAAGATCTTATGCTGGGATTTGCTGTAGGCGATGCTCTTGGCGTGCCAGTGGAATTAAAAGATAGATCTTGTTTAAAAGAAAATCCTGTAACCTCAATGCTGGGATTTGGTACTTACAATCTGCCTCAGGGATCATGGTCTGATGACACCAGTTTCTGTATTGCATTCATGTCATCCTACATTATGGAACATGGTAATTTCTCCATGTTCAAAATAATGACTGAATATAATAACTATTACTCAAATGGCAGATATTCTCCATTTGGAAAAGTTTTCGGTCTTGGCAATACCAGCAGAAAAGCACTTGAAAATTTCAAAGCGGGAACTCCGCCTGTAGCCTGCGGTTTCGGGGAAGAGCATGACTGCGGTAACGGATCTCTGATGAGAATTCCTCCTCTTATTCCTATTTTAAAGATATCAATCCTTGATGACGATTTGCGTCACGGCATTATCAGTGATTTTTCAGCTGTAACTCATTACCACAGACGCTGTATTGCCTGTTGTCTAATTTATTCATTTGTTGCTCTTGAGCTTTCAGAAAACAGTAATATTGAAGATGCTGTAGAAAAAGCCATTATTAAATCCAGAAATATAATGAATAAATCTTCGCTGTACAAAGATGAATATCAGCATCTTGAGCGTATTTTTACAGGTGTAAAAGACCTTTGCGAGGATGAGATTAAATCAACTGGATATGTGGTAGATACTCTTGAAGCAGTACTGTGGTGTATTCTGAATACGCAAAACTATAAGGATTGTGTTTTAAAGTCGGTAAACCTTGGAGGTGATACCGATACCATAGCGGCCCTGTCAGGTGCTCTGGCGTCTGTAGTATATGGTTCTGATTCAATTCCTGCCCACTGGATTAATACGCTGATAAAGAAGAAAGAAATCTTAAAATGCATAGAAGACTTTAATGAAACTCTGACCACAAGGTTTGAGAAAGAAACAAAGTAAAACTTGGTAAATGGTCAGAAATAAATCTCTGACCTTTATTTTGCCTGATCCATATTCCAAGGCATCAGTGCATCCAGAATCTCACTTGGAATGCAGTGAGATTTA
>ONCB01000006.1 GCA_900316175.1 uncultured Succinatimonas sp. | reverse complement strand
AAAGAAATCACACTGATTTTTTAAAGAACAAACAGTCTGCTTAAGGGGCTGTTTTATAATGGTCTAAAAGTTTATTTCAGACCATTTACTTATTTTTTATTTATCTGTAAATAAACCTGATTTCTTATGGGTATGAATGGACATAATCATACCAAAGCAGATGGTAAGCGTAATCATAGCTGTACCACCGTAACTGATAAGAGGCAGAGGAACACCCACTACTGGAAGAATGCCTGACACCATTCCGATGTTAACAAAGATGTAGAACATGAAGGTGAAGGTAAAGCTTCCACATAAAATTCTTTCAAAATTCTCTTTGGTGGATAGAGTAATTAAAACGCATCTGCCAATGATAAAGCAGTAAAGACTGATGAGAATTAAAAAGCCAATCAGACCTGTTTCCTCAGAGAGCACTGCAAAAATAAAGTCAGTATGAGGCTCTGGGAGGAAGTCTAACTGAGACTGACTTCCCTGAAGCCAGCCTTTTCCATAAAGACCGCCAGATCCAATGGCAATTTTGGACTGAATGATGTGATATCCTGCACCTAATGGATCTGAAGTTGGATCTAAAAGAGTATAAACACGCTGCTTCTGATAATCGTGGAGTACGAAGTTCCATGCTAAAGGAAGCGCCGCTGCAGCTCCTGCGGCACCGGCTATAATCCACCACCAGGAAAGACCGGCAATAAAAATCGCAATAAAGCCTGCTACTGCAACTAATGATGCGGTACCAAGATCTGGCTGTTTTAGAATCAGCACTGTTGGTATACCCACAATCATAAAAGCAAGAATAGTATTTAAAGGTCTTGGAGGAATAGTGGTTTTAGCAAGGAAGGTAGCCACTGTAAGAGGCATCACAACCTTGAACAGCTCTGAAGGCTGAATTCTTACCACACCAAGATTAAGCCAGCGCTGGGCACCTTTTGAGATATCGCCAAAAAGCTCTACCATGATAAGCAGCACCACACCAACCACATACAGATACACTGACAGTTTTGCATAATACTTTGGCGGTATCTGAGCTACGGTAATCATCAGTACGAAAGCTGCTCCGGTTCTGGTGAACTGACGGACGAGCATATCAGCTTCCTGTCCTGAAGCAGAGTAGAGTACGAATAATGAAAAACATAAAGCTAAAAACAGACCGAACATCAGTGGAATATCCACATGATGTCTGTAAAAGAATGAGCCCTTTGGCGCATTTGAATTGATCTGCTCGATTGAATTCTTGTCTTGTGTCATATTACTGTAATATTGCTGTTCCGCCCATACCAAACTTTACGACCTGAGGATCTGGTTCCCCCATATAGCCGTTTGGATACAGATCAATTAAATATTTGTCGATGATTGCTCTTGCAACAGGTGCAGCCTTTGAGGAACCACCACCTTCGTTCTCAAGAATTACCGCAACCAGAATTCTTGGGTGAATAAATGGAGCGTATGCCACAAAAAGCGCATTATCTCGATGCTCAACCTTAAGACGGCTGGCGTTATACTTTTCACCCTGCTTGATGGATACAACCTGAGCAGTACCTGATTTACCTGCAGCCTTATATTTGGCTCCAAAGAATGCTCTTCGACCTGTACCTTCAGGACCATTTACCACAAGGTACATACCGCTTCTGCAGGCATCGTAGTATTTTGGCTCATTGATACCAAGAGTATTCTCGGGCTCCTGCTGCTTGTAAGGGGTAACTTCATTTGATACCGGATCAACAATTTCCTTTAACAGATGAGGAGTTCTGGTAACACCTCTGTTGGCAAGTGTTGAATGAGCCTTGGCAAGCTGCATTAAAGTAGAAGTCCAGTAGCCCTGGCCGATTCCGATAGGTACAGTGTCACCTAAGTGCCAGCTCTGACGGAAACGGGCGCGTTTCCATTCCTTTGACGGATTGATGCCCAAGGATTCTTCAGACAGGTCAATTCCTGTACTTCTGCCAAAGCCAAAACGGTCTAAGTACTCGTGAATGCGGTTGATACCTGCTCTGTAGGCAAGATCATAGAAATATGTGTCAGCTGAAATCTCAATGGCTCTGTAAAGATCCATCCAGCCGTGACCCCAAGCTCTCCAGTCACGGAACTGGTGTGTGGAGTTAGGGAGCTTGAAGTATGGTGCACCAAAGAATGATCCTGTAGGGGTAATGAGTTTCTCATTAAGACCCATCATGCATAAAAGAGGCTTAACAGTTGATGCCGGAGCATAACCACCCTGGGTTGCACGATTGATAAGAGGGTGACCTGGATTGTCTAAAAGACGTTTGTATTCACCACTTCTGATACCTCTTACGAAAGGATTTGGATCGTAGCTTGGGTTTGAATACATGGCAAGCACTTCACCGGTGTTTGGATCAAGTGCAATAACAGCCCCCTTCATCTTGCCAAACACTTCCTGTGCGTAATACTGAAGTCTGATATCAAGTGATAGAACGAGATCTTTACCTGGCTTTGGAGGATCAAACTGAAGAGTTCTTACCACCTGACCGTGGCTGTTTACTTCAACCTTTGAATAACCGGTTACACCATGCAGGTAATCCTCATAGTATTTTTCAATACCCAGTTTGCCAATTTCTGTTGAACCTTCATAGTTATCGAGTTTGCCGTCAGCTCTTAACTTTTCAACGTCATTCTGGTTGATTCGTGAAACATAACCTGTTGCATGAGTTGTGATATCTGCAAATGGATAGAAACGCTTAAGGTTTGCAACCACCTGTGCATTTGGATAGCGGTATGAATTAACCGCAAAGGTTGCAATCTGCTCTTCAGTCAGGAAGTTAGACAGCTCTACACCAGAAAAACGCTTTCTGGTTTTTGATTCAAAAAGCAGTCTCTTGATGTCATTTTCGGTAAGCGAAAGTTTTAAGAGCTTGTCTAATGATCTGATGAGCTCTTCAGTGTTAATCTGTCGATTTGGATAGATAACCAGATGATATACAGGAGAATTATCTGCTAAAACCACATGATTTCTATCGTAGATGATACCACGTGGAGGAACTACAGGAACCACCTTGATACGGTTCTCGTTAGAACGGGTCTGATAGTCCTGATAGGAGATGATCTGAAGATAGTAGAGGTTGCAGAAAAGCACCACTACCATAAAAATGGAAATGCCGACACAGATGAGGACTCTGGTGACAAATACGCTGTTTTCCAGTTCCTCATTTCGATTTTCTTTTGAATTTTTAGCGCGGTTATTGTTATTTCTTTTTTCTTTAGTTCTAAAACTGAAAAGTTCTCGCTCTTTGCGATTAACCCGCTTTTTTCTGCTGTTAAAAAAAAACAATTTTGTCTCTGATAATTACATTTATTTAATACTTTTTAATCAACCATTATTTTACGTTAAAAGCACAAAAAAATTATATTTTTTTTGTGCTTTATTCCTTATTCTGTGGGCTATGTACGTAAATTAGGCTCTATGGTATGGAAGATTGGCGTAAATACTCCATCCTCTATAAATAGTTTCGGCTAAAAATACTCTTACAAGTGGATGTGGAAGGGTTAGTTTGGATAATGACCACAGTTCATCAGCCTTGTCTCTGACCTCATCTGTAAGCCCGTTTGGACCACCTACAATCAGAACCACATCAGAACCTAAACTCTGCCACTGTCCAACCTTTTGAGAAAGTTCTAAAGAGGTAAACTGTTTTCCTCTTTCATCTAGTGCAATGATATAGGCCTTTTTTGGCAGCGCCTCTAAGATAAGTTTTGCTTCAGCCTCTTTGGCTTTGTTATCAGAATTAACTCCATTGCGTTTTACAGGAGGGATTTCTTTTAAAACAAGCTTCATCTCGTTAGGGAAGCGCTTTACGTAGTCATTAAAGCCTTCATTAACCCAGGATGGCATTTTGGTGCCAACTGCAATCAGGTGAAGCTTCATGTTTAAACACCTGCAGCCATGCAGCGGTAGAGATCGTCAAGTTCATAACGCTCTCTGACTTCCTGCTGCATAATGTGAACCATTACAGAGCCGGTGTCTACAATTACCCATTCACCGTTCTGTTCGCCTGACATACGGATGTTTTTAAGTCCGATTTTGTAAAGCTCATCTGAAAGACGCTGAGCAATAGCTACAACATGACGGTTTGAGGTGCCGGTGCAGATAAGCATGACATCAGCAATTGATGACTGACCTGTAACATCAATATCGGTGAGATCATGGGCTTTTGAATTTTCTAAAATGGTAATACAGTTTTTTAAAAGTTCTTTGTTTTCCATAAGTTATATCTTTATTTTACTATGAGCTGTATAAGCCTTTTTGCAATATGTAATTAACTACTTCCCGGTCAAGAAATCTGCAGACAAGAGGGAAGAGTGTAGAGTTGTTATATAAATTCTCTAAAGTAATTGAGTCGGAGAATTTATCATAAAATTTTTTAAACTCATCTCTTAAGGCACTTGAGCTTACTTCATTTAATTCTTTATTGAGAATAAAGCAGTAATTATCTTTTGAATTTAATTTTTCAGAAAATAAAGGGTCGCTTTCGTTTACACCTTTGTCTTTTAAATATTCTAAAACTTCAGCATTTGCTTGTTCGATGCTGTAGCCGTTTCTCTGAAGTACGACAAGGGAACACAAATCTGTCAGCTCAAGTCCACGATACCATTTATCAAGATAATTTAATGAATCCGTTCCCATAATGAAATAGATTTTTTCTGTGTATTGTTTCTTAAGCTCTGAAATGGTGTTAAAGCTGTAATGATGAATGCTCTGTTCTTTTTCAATTGCAGAAATTTCAAAATCCTGAAGATCATGTGTTGCAATCTTTAACATGTCAAAGCGAATGTCAAAAGGAACCGTACAGCTTTGCTTGTGAGGGGGATTTGCATTTGGTACAAGCACAATCCTGTCAAGATTAAGCGCCTTTTTTACGTAGCATGCGAGGGTTAAATGATCCTGATGCACAGGATTGAAAGATCCGCCTAAAATACCTACTGACACAGCATCCCTCTGAAGCTAGAAATCTGTCTGAAATGCTTTACGCTTACAGCCATGTTCTGCAGGTACATAAATGCCTTTTCAATATCAAAAAACTTTACTGCAGCAGAAGCTTCAGCAAGAGACTGCACCAGATAATCATAAAGATCATCAGGCATATTCTTTGCCGCAAGAATTATAGCATCCTGGCTGTGAGGGGAGAGAATTCTGCGCGGAGCAAAGAAAGCTGCTCTTGCAGCATAGTTACTGTAACCTTTGAGCAGATCACTTTTATGTTTTAAATCATAAATGGCATTAAGCGCATTATCAAAGCCACTTATGATCTGCATTAAAACCTGACTTAAAGAGCTTCCTTCAGTCTCCTTCAGGGATGAGAGGATGTTCAGAGCTCTAGGTGTCTGGGCGTTTAACACTGCATCTGTAAATTCAAATCCTGAGTATCTTGAGTTATGGTTAAGGTAAGCATTTACAGTTTCAGTGGTGATAAGATCATTGCTAGAGAGTTTTGCAATCTGTAAAAACTGATCTACAGCCACAAGATTGCCTTCGCAGTTGAGTGCAAGAACTTCAACTGCGGCATCATCAACATTGAGAGCATATTCATTGTGTGCTCTGTCTCTGATAAAGGATTTAAGTTCATTACCCTCAGGCGGATACATAATCTCAAGACTTGCCCCGATGTTTCCAAGGAATGACACAACCTGCTTTGCCTTTGCGCCTAACTGTCCTTTAAGATCATCAGAATATGGCTTTGGAGATTTTATTGCCTTGTTGTAATCTGCCTTCATTCTTGGCAGATCAACGATGCAGACAAGACCTTCTCTTGTGTATTTTGAAAGTAAATGAAGAACCTGAACTGAGATGGATTTTTCAATCTCACTAAGGTAGATTTTGATAATTCTGGAACCGCCGAAAAGTCCCGGATCAATGAGCTCTCCTTCAAGTACTGAAAGATTGGCACTGACTCCTGATCCAAAATCACTGGCGGTGAAAATCATAAGCTCGGCATCAGGATACAAAGAGCGAGCCTGAGTCATGATTTTAGTGCTTCTGTCTGTTTTTAAAAAAGGATCATCAGAACTTAACAGATAAACCGGTGCGAGGGTCATTAAGCCATCCTATCAGTTCTCTTCGTCTTCAGGAGGAGTCTTCTTTAAGAATCCTTCTTCAGAAACACTCTCAGGTGCCTCATTAACAAGCTTAGGCACAACTCGTGGTAGCTCGTAGGTATGATTGGCATTTAAAACGGCAGAACCGTTGTTGAGTTCTGATAAACTGATGTTTTTACCGGCACTCTCTTCTACAGCCTTGTTAAGTCTTAAGGCATCAAGAAGGGTCATGTCAGATCCGGTGTCAACGAGTACCTCATTGCCGTCCTCATCTTTTGCAAGAATAAGTTCAGCAGGGTTTGGCATTGGTTCATCAGGATCAGACATTTTTCCTAAATAGTTGATTCTGTCTACAAGCTGAGAAGATAGCAGATCAAAACACTCTCTTACCAGAATATCTGATTCGTTATTGGATGCAAGAGTGTTTGCTGATTTGTTAAAGGTGGTTCTTGTTATGGTATTTCTCATAACGATAGGACGAGAATGATTTGGAATTCTCAGGGTAGCCAGCGAAATTGCAGTAATACCGTATTCCAGATCAGTACCTGCAGCATTAACAGATACAATGTTCTGACCTACCTGCACTGCGGTGATCTTGAGTACAGGTACATTCTTATCCTTCTGATATGATTTTAACTTGCCAAGGGCTGTAACCTTTACACCTCTTACTTCAAGCTTCTGTGATACAAGCTTGTAGAACAGGGATCTAGGATCAGATTCAATATAAATTTCGGACATGGCATTACCAAGTCTGGTCTGGTTTGGATAATGAAAACCGCAGGCGGTCAATCCAAATAAAATTGCACCAAAACACAGAGTTCTAATTTTCATCTTGTCTGTCCTTGTCCTAGCTTATACTGATACTGACCTTTAGACTGCTACGATATTAACAAGTCTGCCCTTAACGTAGATGGTCTTCTTAATCTGCTTGCCGTCGATGAACTTCTTAACATCTTCGTTGGCACATACAGCTGCAATCACATCCTGCTCCTCAAGATTTGGATTGATGTTGATGCGTGCACGAACCTTGCCGTTAATCTGTACAACAACAGTGATCTCATCCTCAACTAAAGCATCCTTGTCAGCTACAGGCCAGGTTTCAGTATCGATGGCGGTATTGTTGCCAAGTACTGACCATAACTTGAAGCAGATATGTGGTGTGATTGGGTAGAGCATCAGAACAACAGCATTGTAAAGTTCATAGCGTACAGCCAGTGACTGCTCATCTGAAGCTGTGAACTTGGCAGCCTCGTTCAGGAGCTCCATAACAGCTGCAATTGCAGTATTGAAGGTCTGGCGACGGCCGATATCATCTGATACCTTTTCGATGGTTACGTGCAGTAAGTGGCGCATCTTCTTCTGCTCAGCATTGAGCTTTGACTTGTCTAATGCAACGTATGAACCTGCTGCTACCAGATCCTGAACCTGTGACCAGAGTTTGCGCAGGAATCTCTGTGAACCTTCAACACCTGACTGTCTCCACTCTAAGGTAAGCTCAGCAGGGGAGGCGAACATCATGAACAGACGTACAGTATCAGCGCCGTACATCTTAACCATATCCTCAGGATCGATACCGTTGGCCTTTGACTTTGACATCTTAATCATGCCTTCATGGTGAAGAGCATGGCCTTCCTTGTCAACGGCTGAAATAATATTGCCTTTGTCGTCACGGGTTGGGAATGCATCTAAAGGATTTACCCATACCTTGGTGCCGTTCTTGTCAAGATAGTAGTATGCATCAGCAAGCACCATACCCTGGCAGAGAAGTCTCTTGAATGGCTCATCATACTTAACCATGCCGGCATCACGCAGCATCTTGAAGAAGAAGCGTGAGTACAGTAAGTGCAGTACAGCATGTTCAATACCGCCGATGTACTGATCTACTGGGAGCCAGTAGTTTGCAGCGTCCTTGTCGAACATTTCCTTCTCATCACGAGGTGAGCAGTAGCGGGCATAGTACCAGGATGACTCCATGAAGGTATCGAAAGTATCGGTTTCACGGGTTGCGCTCTTGCCTTCATAGGTGGTCTTAAACCAGCTCTCATCAGTCTTTAATGGAGAGATAACACCGTCAATCTTTACATTCTCTGGTAACTTGACTGGCAGATTCTCATCCTTCTCAGGTACCAGTTCGCCGGTCTCGTCGATGGTCAGCATAGGAATTGGGGCACCCCAGTAGCGCTGACGTGAAATACACCAGTCGCGCAGACGGTAGTTTACCTTGCGCTCAGCACAGCCAATGCTCTCAAGTTTATCTGCGATAGCCTTGAAAGCCTCATCAAAGTTCATGCCGTCAAAATCGCCTGAGTTGAAAGCGATGCCGTGATCGGTAAAGGCCTGCTTTGAAAGGTCAACCTCAGAACCGTCAAGAGGTCTGATAACAGGAATGATGTCAATGCCGTATTTCTTTGCAAATTCGTAATCACGCTGATCGTGACCTGGAACTGACATAACTGCACCGGTACCGTAATCCATAATTACGAAGTTTGCCACATAGATAGGAACCTTGCGGCCGTTTAATGGGTGGATGGCATAAAGACCGGTTGCCATACCCTTCTTTTCCATGGTTGCAATGTCAGCTTCAGCAAACTTCTGAGTACGGCATTCCTGACAGAAAGCCTCAAGCTCAGGATTGGTTTCACAGCACTTCTTTACGAGAGGGTGATTTGCTGAAATTGAAATATAGGTAATACCCATAAAGGTATCAGGTCTTGTGGTGTAAACGGTAAACTTGTCGTCGCTGCCGTCTACGTTAAAGGTGATGTTTAGACCTTCTGAACGGCCAATCCAGTTGCGCTGCATAGTGCGAACGCGCTCTGGCCAGCCTTCGAGCTTGTCGATATCCTTTAAGAGTTCCTCTGCATAAGCGGTGATCTTTAAGTACCACTGTGGGATTTCACGTAATTCAACCTTAGAACCGCATCTCCAGCAGCAACCGTCTTCAACCTGCTCATTTGCAAGAACAGTGTGATCTACAGGACACCAGTTAACTGATGAAACCTTCTTGTATACAAGACCCTTTTTGTATAACTCACCAAAGAACTTCTGTTCCCACTTGAAGTATTCTGGGCGGCAGGTGGCAACTTCACGCGCCCAGTCATAGGAAAGACCTAATGACTTTAACTGCTGCTTCATATATTCAATGTTTGAATAGGTCCAGTCACCTGGCTGACGGTTGTTCTTGATGGCTGCGTTTTCTGCTGGCATACCAAATGCGTCCCAGCCGATTGGAGCTAAAACATTTTTGCCTAGTAAACGGTTGAAACGTGCAATAACGTCACCGATGGTGTAGTTACGAACGTGACCCATGTGTAATCTTCCTGATGGATATGGGAACATTACGAGGCAGTAATATTTTTCTTTGTTTTTGTCTTCTGTTGCATGGAAGGTATTGTTATCTGCCCAGAATTTCTGTACTTCTGGCTCGATTTCTTGTGGATTATATGCAACCTTGTTGTCAGCCATGGACATTGCTCCGAAAATAATTCTTTATGAAAAAAAATACGTATACAAATATCCGTATATTTTGCCACAATAATGAACTTTTTTACTAAGAATTAAAAAAAATAATTGGTAAATCCTCTTTTGTCGGTGGCATAAATCAAGTCAAAAGCAGATGTTAAAAAAATTTTGTGGCGGATAATGCTGTTTCTTTGTTTTTTAAACAGATTTTTTACGCTAATAAGAGTACAATAAGCAGATTAAATAACATTAGTTAATCTGATGAATAAGCACATTTTTGATTTAGAGTTTTTTATGTTTAAAAAGTTAGCTTTAGGTGTTGCTCTTTTATCTGTCTGCTCTTTAGCTCAGGCTACCAACACCTATAACCTTGGATCTTCCCGTGTGGTAGGTTCAGAGCAGGTTTATACCCTTGACCCAAACGGTACCACCACCCTTGAGTATGTGGCAGCTGAATATCATTTAGGTCTTTCTAATATGATTGAGGCAAACCCTGAGGTTGATCCTATTGTTCCTTCAAAGGGGGCAAAGCTTGTTATTCCAACCAGACTGATTCTGCCAGATACAGTGCACAAGGGCATCATCATCAACTCTGCTGAGATGCGTCTTTTCTACTATCATGACAATGTTGTAGAAGTATACCCAATCGGTATCGGTCAGCTTGGCAAAGGTACACCTTTATCATGGGTTACAAAGGTTGAAAGAAAGAAAAAAGATCCTACCTGGACCCCAACTGCCGCCATGAGAGCAGAGTATGCTGCAGAAGGTGAGTATCTGCCACCAGTGGTTCCAGCAGGTCCTGATAATCCAATGGGTCTTTATGCAATGTACGTAGGCAAGCTCTTTGCAATTCACGGTACCAATGCTGAGTTCGGCATCGGTTTACGTGTAAGTCATGGCTGTGTGCGTTTACGCAATGAAGATAATGAGACTCTGTTCTACAAGGTTCCTGTAGGTACCAGAGTAGAATTCATCAATGAGCCAATCAAGTTTTCTGAAGAGCCAAACGGTAACCTTTATATAGAAGTTCATCAGCCATTATCTAGAAGTCAGTCAGAATTTGACAATTTAGATACAGATGTTCCTTTCTCTTTTACTCAGGCTCAACTAAACTTCTTTAGGGATCCTAGAATTAATCAGGATATCTTAAGCAGAGCTCTGCACGACAGAACCGGTCGTCCTGTTTTATTAAATCCAGCTGAATTTTAACGGAATTGCATGAAAAATAAGTATTTAGCCTTTTCACTTTTATGTATGCTGACACTGTCAGTATCTGTAAAGGCTGAATACGATTTTTCTGCCCCATACGTTGACAAGCGCTTTGGCAAAACCCATTCTGCCAAAGATGAACTCAAAATGGCCCGCCCTGAGGCTCAGAAGATTTTTTATCTGTCTGAGACTCTTTTTAATACCTACATTGAAAAGGATGAGGGTACAGTAAAAAAGCTCTATGAAAGAGTAAATGGTGACGTAAAGCCACCAAAAGAGCTTTTTAAACTGCCACTTGATTTAATTCAGTATACTGATCTGTCTGCAACCAGTCTTTTAACCTATATGTTCAAGGAGCATGCTCCTTCTGGCATCAACTTTGATACCCCTATTGTCGTAGGTCTTGATGACAGAGACAACAACGGTTATGACGAGCATTACACCGAAGACAACGGCTGCCTTGGCATGGGATATCTTGAGGCTGAGTTAAAGCAGAAGTGTCATCATAAAAAGCGTATTAACTTCGGTCTTATCGAGCTTAACTATTCAAAGTCATTAAACTCTCTTCAGGCTCAGGAAAAAATTCTGCAGGTTCCTGACAATAAGAATGTAGAAGCTTATTCATACAAACTCTTTAGCACTTATCCAAGAGTTCTAGGCTTTTATTCAAATGTTGATAAAAAAGGATTCAAATTTCCTCAGTCGACATTTGACAACAACCTTTATTCTCCAAGGCTTTCAAAGTTCATAAGCTCTGATACATCTTTTGCAGATTTTGGAGCAGACTGTTCCTTAGGTACACCAGATAACTGCAAGATCTTTTTCCTTGGAAAGCATACCTCTCAGCTTTTCGGTGGCAAGTTCTACAACCGCGACAACTATACCTTCAATATGGACAGAGCTTTAAAGATAAAGTTCTCTGATTCATTAAAGCCTTATGTTGATTTAAGAAATACTATTCTTTCAGACAGCGGGTTTGTCAATTACGGCTTTTATACTGAAGCAGAAATGCTGATGTTGAAAGATTTAGGTTACGAGATTAACTCAAGAGAATTCTTCGGTAAGTCCATTTATACCAACGGTACCAAGGATCATCTTATCAACTATGAGTTAAAGGATGGTTTTTATTCCTGGTCTGAAACCAAGAATTTTTATGATTCCAATCATGTCTCAAGAGTACCTTTAGGTATCGGTACCCATATCTACGGCAGCTACAATAATGTAGTGCAGCAGAGTACCATTGCAAGTATCGGCTATGGTGCAGTAGGCGTCCGTGTTGACGGCTCATCAAATGTGTATACATTGCCGGTTAATGAAGCAATTTTCGAAAATGGCTACAACGCCATAGGTATTGCAGTTACCTACGGAAAGGATAACATCATTAATATTGACGGTTCAGTGCAGGCTGATTTTGATGAGGGTATCGGCGTCAGTCTGGACTTTGGCTCAAATGTGCTCTCTGATCTTGAAGAGTACCGTGGCTCATATTCAAGAGTAAGAACCAGAGATGTGTTTGAAGGCAGATTAAGAAAGAACACCGGAAGTTCCTTTGAAGTTCCTGAAGAGATTAAGGGACCACTGGTTTCGCAGCTTAATATTTCTGGCGCTGTAAGCGGTAATAAATATGCGATCTATATTGACGGCACCGCACATGTACGTCAGATTAACTTTATTGACAGAGCTAAGATTAACGGTTCAATTCATTCAGACTGGTCTCCATATATAGTTGATAACAGAATTTATGAGAATAATTCTAATTTATCTGTGCTTCCTGCAAAGTTATCCTTTGTACCAGAGATAGATTCAAAAAGAGCGTCTGACATTCTGCCAACTTTAAGAACCAACCTTAACTTTGGTGTTTCAAGAACCAATGATTCAGATGATCATTACATGACCATTCTGCACTTTTTCCCTAATAAAAAGTCCAATATCACAGTTAACGGCAATATTGTTGGCAAGAGCTTTATCCTGTCTTCCTTTGGTGGCAGAACTCATTTTAACGGCTTTATCAATGTGCACAGACTGTATGTTGCCAATTCTGTTGTGCATTTAAAAACAGAAGAGAACAAGTTTAACTACGTTTCAGAATTTGCCCTGCAAAATGGCGGTCAGCTCAATCTTACAAACGGTCTTAAAGAGCGTTTTTATGTAGGCGATAATGCGCTGATTTCAAGTAATTCTGTGATAAGTCTTGATACAGACAGAAATGCAAAAATTTTAGATACCATTGTTTTTGGTGGTAAATTAAAGGCCCCGGACGGAGTGGTGAATTTAGAGCCAGGACTTAGCTATAACGATATTAAGACCTTATCCTCAGATCCAAAGGCATTTCTAAGCTATTTAAATCAGTTTGTTAAGAATGGCAACGCACTTTTAAATCAGTATGGCGTTACCACCAAGTTTCCAAAGCATATCTGGTATGCTCAGGGTGATCTGGGCAGAAAAATCAGATGCTCTGTGCGCGGATGTTATGTTCAGGAGTTTGTAAACTCCTATGCCAGAGCCTCAGAACCTCTTCCTTACTGGCGCTATGTATTAAGTATCATAGGCTGCATTATTCTTGTTTTAGGTACAATTCTGTCACCTAGACTCGCTAAATTCATCCGCTTCAGTTAAAAATCACTGCACAAAAATTGTGATTTATATTACATATAATTTTTTTTATTGTTGTATGTAGAGCAAATAGCTTTGATAAAAAAACAAAGCCTCAGATTTTTTTTTCTGAGGCTTTTTATTCTTAACATTCCTTTAAGGTCTTACAAGAGAGCTGAGATCAGAACCTTCCTTGTATTCCTTTCTTGAGGTATAAAAGCCTAAAGCTGTTAGCAGCAGTAACAGTATATATAAAGGAATATTGTGGACCTTTGAGTAGATACTCTGACCTTCAACCGGTTTAAAGTCGAGTTTTAAAACACCCTCAATATCAGTTTCAAGAGAAGATACAACATTTCCCTTTTCATCAATGTAGGCGGTAATGCCTGAGTTAGTGGCTCTGAGCATTGGCTTAGAGAGTTCCATAGCTCTCATTCTGGCAATGTTAAGATGCTGCACTGGAGCTTTGGTTGGGCCAAACCAGGTATCATTTGAAACCATAATAATGCCAGATGTTTTCTCTGAATCAATTGCTGCAACTGTTTCAGGGAAGATAGCTTCAAAGCAGATGGCAGGTGTATATAAAAGCCCGTTTATCTCAATTGGCTCCTGGATAAAGCTGCCTCGTGTAAAGCTTGACATAGGAATATCAAATACTGATCCTAATGGTCTTAAAAGCTCCTTAAAAGGGATCACCTCTCCAAATGGCACCAGCTCTCTTTTATCGTAATGACGGATATGGATGAGCTCGTTTACATCCTTTAATTTACCCAGGGTGATGATAGAGTTGTTGATGTTATGCTCATCACGGCTCTGAATACCGGTAAGCAGAGTTGAACCTTTGCTTTTAAAGACTTCATTGATGCCAGAGAGCAGCTCATAGGAATTCTGAATGTAGTAAGGTATGGCTCCTTCAGACCAGATAATGACATTGTCCTTATCTAAAAGATCTTTTGTCAGATCCCAGTAGGTGCCAATAACCTTTTCACCCAAATAAGGATTGTGTCTGTCTTTTTGATCAATATTTGCCTGAATAAGGTATACGCTGACGCTCTGTTTTTCCTTAACAAAGCTTATACCCTCTGTAAGGATTGCTCCTACAAGAAGAATGGCAGCTACAGGCATAAAGAGGAAGCGGCGCAAAGCTGTAAGCGCTATGGCGCCAGAGAATATGTATAACAGAGCATTGATGCCTCTTAAGCCAATAAATGGAGCGTAATTCTTAAAAGGGGAATCAGTAAGTGCATAACCTAAATAGGTCCATGGAAAACCGGTTAGAAACCATCCTGTAAAAAAGTCTGACAGCACATAGGCTACAGGGGTAAAGCACATGAGCATAGTGGCAGTTCTGCCTTTTGATAATTTATATGCCAGTGCCCCAGTTAAAGCGTAGGGTAGGGCAATATATAAAATTGCAACCATGACAATACATGGATAGGAGATAATATCAGGGATCTGACCAAAATCATTCATTACATGTTCAAGCCATGTAATGTTGATAAATGAATTAACTGTAAAGAAAGTCAGGGTAAGATAAAACACTGCCTTTGCACTTTTTACAGTTGTTAACAGCATCATAAAGAAAACCAGTGCACATACTGTTAAAGGCCAGATGGAAAAAGGAGCATAGCCAAAGGTACACAAAGCTCCTAAAAGAGCGGAACTTAAAAACAGACCTGCTTTGCTTTTAACCATTGACATAAGTCTTGCACCATCGAAAATCTGGTGCAGAAAAAGAATTAAAGTTGCCATATATTCAGTCAAACTTAATAATTAAGCCTTGGTAATTTTCTTAACCTCAAGCAGATGTACCTGCCTGTTTGTACACTCAAGTACCTTGAACTGGAAGTCGCCTATATCAATGCACTCTTTTACCTGAGGGAATCTGCCAAGCACATGAGTGACAAGACCTGCTACTGTATCAACTTCAGCAATGTCGCTAAGTTCTGTATCAAAGAACTCGTCAAATTCGTCTAATCCAGTAACTCCAAGCACGGTGTATTTACCGTCTTTTCCCTTTTTTATGGAAATGCATTCTTCTTCGGTATCGTATTCATCATCAATGTCGCCTACGATAATCTCAAGAATGTCTTCGATGGTTACAAGACCGCTTACAGAGCCAAATTCATCCACCACAATGGCAAGATGAAAGCGCTTTTGCTGGAATTCCTTGAGCATTGAATTAACGCGTTTTGACTCGGGCACAATCAGGGTTGGGCGTAATAAGGATTTGATTCCGTCATCAAGATTTTTCAGTCCGGTTGCATAGGGAATAAGATCTTTTGCAAGCAGTATACCTATCACGTGATCTTTATCAGGACCAATGACAGGATATCTTGAATGTCCGTACTGAGAAATGATTAGTGCTGCCTCTTCAATGGTGGCACTGGCATTGATGGTTACAATATCAGAAGTTGGGATCATTACATCAGATATACGCAGTCTGTTGATATCAAAGATACCATGGAGCATGCCCTCGGTATCTTCATCGATGACTTCGTTTTCACTGGCTTCGTGAATCACCTGTTCAAGTTCAATCGTGGAACTTGGCTCAGAATTTCTTTTGAAAAGACGGCTGAAAAATCCCTGATGATGAGTATTCTGGGTATCTGACATCAGTTACTGCTCCTCATACGGATTTTTATATCCAAGTTTTGCAAGAGCCTTGATTTCAAGACCTTCCATTTCTTCGGCTTCATCATCTTCGATATGATCATAACCTATAAGATGCAGGCAGCCGTGAATGATAAGGTGACAGAAGTGCTCTTCTAAAGTTTTCTGCTGCTCTTGTGCTTCTCTTACAAGCACCTCACGGCATACTACGAGATCACCTAAAAATGGCATATCATCAACACCTTCTGGCAGTTCAAAAGGGAAGGAGAGGATATTAGTTGGCTTATCCATATTGCGATAGGTTAGGTTTAACTGATGAATTTCATCGGCATCAACCATACGCAGAGTGATCTCGCTTTCCTTGTCTCTGCCGCCTTCTTTAAGCGCAGTATCAGCCCACCTGATTAAAGTCTCTTCACTGGGCATGTCTTCTATTGGCTCTTTAGTTGCGAGCTGAACATCAAATATTATTTTCACCTGAAACCTCTTCTAAAGCTCTTTTCTTCTCTTCAAGCTTTTTTAGCTCCATGGCTCTGTCATAAGCATCATAGGCATTAACAATAGCAGCAACTACAGGATGACGGACCACGTCATTTGATTCAAAGAAGGTAAAGCCTAACTGCTCAACATCTTTTAATACTGTTACAGCATGCTTTAAGCCTGATTTTACATGCTTTGGCAGGTCAATCTGAGATGGATCGCCTGTGATTACAGCCTTTGAATTAAAGCCGATACGGGTCAGAAACATCTTCATCTGCTCGATGGTGGTGTTCTGTGCCTCATCTAGAATGATGAATGAATCATTCAGGGTACGGCCACGCATATAAGCTAAAGGTGCGATTTCAATTATCTGTCTTTCAATGAGCTTTTCAACTTTTTCAAAGCCGAGCATTTCAAAGAGCGCGTCATATAGGGGTCTTAAATATGGATCTACCTTCTGAGACAGATCTCCTGGCAGATAACCTAATTTTTCTCCGGCTTCAACTGCAGGTCTTGTGAGAATGATTCGTCTTATCTCATTTCGTTCTAGGGCATCAACGGCTGCAGCTACAGCAAGATAGGTCTTGCCAGTACCTGCAGGTCCAATACCAAAGCTGATATCATGACTTACGATATTGCTAATATAAGTGCTCTGATTTGAGGTTCTGGCTTTAACAAAACCGCGCTTTGTCTTAAAGTTGTTGGCTTTATGATACAGTCCGTCAATAGAACCTTTTGACTCATCCTCTTGATAATCATGCTCATCCTGTTCTACATGAACTTTCTGAACGATGGCAAGATGAACCATATCAGGGGTCACCTCTGATGGTGTTTTAGCTCCTTTTATAGGGGCAGTGTCCACATAAAGAGTTTTGACCAGGGCTTCAGCTTTTTTTACATCAGACTCTTTTCCTTCGATATGGAAATGAGCTCCTGAGTAGCTTATCTTTACGCCAAGTCTCTTATCAATCTGTTTTAAATTCTCATCTTCAGGTCCGACCAGATAAGCAATTCTGTCCTTATCATCTGGTTCAAGCTGAAAATCTCTTACATACTTAGTCATTTAATAATTCGCCTTTTAAGGTATGGGCAATTACACTTGTAATCTTTACTTTCACCATCTTGCCGATGAGATCTTCAGAGCCTTTAAAGACCACGATTCGGCCTGAAGAGGCGCGTGACTTCAGCTCAGTCTCGTCTTTTCTTGATGTGCCTTCAACGATACAATCCTGTACAGTGCCGACAAAAGCCTGAGTATATTCAAGAGCATGTTCTTCAAGGCGCTGCTGCAGTTCGTAAAGTCTCTTCATCTTAACTTCCTTTGGCACAGGATCATCTAAGGCTGCAGCTGGTGTGCCAGGTCTTATGGAGTAGACAAAGGAGAAGCTCTGGTCAAACTTAACCTCATTTACAACCTTCATGGTTTCGTTAAAGTCTTCCTCTGTTTCACCTGGGAAGCCTACGATAAAGTCTGAGGAAATATGCACAGTAGGTCTTGCCTTTCTTAATTTTTTAACAAGCTTAATGTACTCTTTTGCTGTGTAGCGGCGGTGCATGGCCTCTAAAATTCTGTCAGAACCTGCCTGGATAGGTACATGGATAGAATCTGAGATAACATCAAGCTTTGCTACAGCCTCAATGATGTCATCTGTAAAGTCCATTGGATTTGAGGTGGTAAATCTGATGCGTTTTACACCAGGAATTGCTGCAATTTCATAAAGCAGGGTAGAGAAATTGCAGACGGTGCCATCATTGTGAATGCCGTGATAGGAGTTAACATTCTGACCTAAAAGATGGATTTCAATAACTCCGTTGGCAATGTGGTTTACACATTCATCAATGATATCCTGCACAGGGCGTGACTGCTCCTCACCGCGGGTGTAAGGCACGATACAGTAGGTGCACTTGTTTGAACAGCCTTCCATAATGGTCACAAATGCGGATGGTCCAACAGGACCGCTCTCTGGCAGATAATCAAACTTGTCAATTCCGTCAGCTGCAACATCAACAACCGGATCGCCAGATGACACAAACTGACTTATCATATTTGGCAGACGGTGAATGGTTCTTGGTCCGAAGATAATATTTATACTCTTATCAAGCTCCAAAATCTTTTCAGCAAGTTCAGAGCCAACACAGCCGCCTAAGGCAATAACGGTTTTCTCACTGATGTATCCGGTATGTCTCCATGAGGCAATCTGATTGAAAACCTTGTCCTCTGCTTTGGCTCGAACAGCGCAGGTAACTAAAACTACAATGTTTGCATCTTTTGGTGATTTTACCTCGGTAAAGCCTGATGCGTTCATAAGATCACGAATTCGGCCACCGTCATAGACATTCATCTGGCAGCCCCATACTTCAACATAGTAGGTGCCGGTCTGAAGTTTTAAGCCTGAATTTAAATTGATGGTATTAAGAGTATTTTGAGTAGTTGTCATTTTTTAATTTTGTGGTTTTTCAATAATGCACTTTTCAAAGAGCCTGGTCATCAGTTCGTAATCGCCTGCAAAAGCGTTGATGGATGCATACAGCATCATATCAGGAGGACATCTTGAATAATCAACATAAAAGCCAAGTGGCAGGAGCAGTTCACGAATGAACTCTCTTTGTGCTCTGCCATTGCCTTCTCTGAAAGGGTGAACAGCGTTGATTTCACCTAGGTAGTAAGCAGCCTTTGATGCAATCTGACTGTCAGTACAGTCCTTTAGAAAATTCTCATTCTGTAGTTTATTAAAAACCTTTGAGATTTCTTTTTCGATGTACTGGGCATCGCAGAAGAGGATTTCTTTGGATATGTTTACACAGCGAATTTCACCAGCCCATGGATAGAGATCCTGGAAAATATAGTGGTGAATTTTTTTGAGGTGGAGAAGATCAAATTTACCTTTAACCGGTTTTTTCAGGAGATCTACAACTCTTGCTGCTGTCAGCATTCTTTCAAGTTGTGAAAGAACCTTGGGATCTCGTTCCTTGAAGTTGTTTATGAGTACTTCAGTTCCCGGATAACAGTAGACCTTATCAAAAGTCGATGCTTCCAAATTTCAGGCAACCTTTGAGTTATCGATAAGTTCTTTAATCTGAGCCTGATATTCCTGCAGAGTGATTTCGCCTGCAATGTAACGCTTTAAAAGCTCTTCCTGCTCGCTAGTAAGTTCAAGATTCTCCATTGCAAGAGTAGCTTTTACTTCTTCTAAAATCATATTATCTCCAAATATTTAAGATGATTAAATTATATCAAAAATTGATTTTTTAAAGTAGCAAAAGTTAAAAAAAATATAAAATTAATGTTATTTAAAATCAATTTGTTAGAAGCATGTTTTGAAAGCTGTCAGCAAAGCGCGAAAAAAGGCTTTTGGCAAGGTTATTTTATAGAAATTTTCTGTGAATTTTTTCAAAGAAAAATAAAAATCTCAGCATAATTTTCTGCTGAGATTTAAATGGGATGAAGCAAAGGCAGACAGAAAGAAAAAAAATACTTAAGGAAACATCAAAACTGTCTGCATTTTCAATTTATCAAAAGTTTATTAGCTTAAAATTAGATTCAATCAATATTGCAAAAACTCCTAACCTCAACAGATGTTCTGATAAGTTACAGCATTTCTGATTCATCCTTGTGTATAAGATGCTGCATTCTCAGTTCAAAGGATGCTGCTGTATAGTCGATGATCTTTTGAGTAAGCATCTCAAGTTCTTCACCTTTAGAGTAGTCTGCAGCTGCATAATAGGAGATTCTGTGATCTTTTATGAGCTCATATACTCTGTTTTTGTTTTGCAAAGTAGGATCATAAACGCCGATTGACTGTCCTCCTAATGATGAAACAAGCTTCATACAAGGGATATCAGTCTGTGAATCTCCGATATAAACGATGTTTGAAAAAGGAATTCTGATAGCCTCTTTTGGATAGTAGCGGTTAACATCATTGTCATTTACATCTAATGTTCCCTTTGAAATTCTGAACAGAAACTGGGTTTTATTTGTAAAGTTGATGTTCTGTGCCGGCCATACTGCAGCTCCGTTTCTGTCATAGAGGAAGGAGTTTGCATAAATTGACTTGAATTCTTTTGCAATTTCAGTGCCTTCAATCATTTCTTTAAGGCCTGATGAAATGATGTAGTGCTCAACGGTAACGTTGTGATCCCTGCCGTATTTATTGATTCTTTCAAACCAGTCAGATACGCCTTTATAGAGTTTTACCATAGAGCCAAATTCCTGAAGACGCTTTTTCTCAACCTTAAATTTTCCTTTTGCACCGTTTAACATCAGATACATATAAGCAAGGTTTGGATCCATCTGGTTCTCAATGGCAAGTCTTGTGGAGAGTTCCCAGAAGTCTTCTACATTTTCGTTAATCTGCTGGATGTAGCCTTGTGCCTGCATTTCACATGGAGTTAAGGTTCTGTCAAAGTCATAGCAGATTGCAAGTATATTTTCTTTTTGAAAAATCATATCTAAATCCTCTTTTTTGCAAGATTATCTTAAACAGAAGAAAAAAAATTTGAAAATGATTGAAAAGTTCAAAGAAAATTTTAAAAAAGTTTGTACAATTGAGGCATCTTTTACGATAGGGAATAAATTATGTCTGAAGAGAAAATTATTGATCCTAATACTTACGATCCTGTAAAGATTTCACCTTTTAGTTTTCAGGAGCGCTGTATATTCAATACTGCAGTAGGTTTTGTAACCATTCTGTCACTGTTGTTTTTTATCTTTCCTCTGTTAATCTCACTTTCATTTCCTGGTCTTGCAGCAGGCTTTATCTGCGCAGCTCCTGGTCTTATTGTACTGTGCGGATTCTTTCAGGGGCGCGCTAAAAGAAAGGTAAGAACCTTTCATACCTGTGTCTTTATATCAGAGCTTGTGTTCCTGCTTTATATGGTTTTATACTGTGCTTCAGCTTTAAAGTCACCTGAGGTTGGAGATCCAATCATTCCATGCATTGTAGCTGTGACTTTATTCCTGATTTATGTAATGTGCCTTGAAATTGGTATCTTAAGACTGGTTAAAAGACATGAAGATGCCTACTACGATGAAAAATTAAAGAGCAAGCTGCCTTACTAGATATATCATTTCAATTCAGAGACTGCAGATATTTGTGTATGTCTGCAGTTTTTTTGTCCTAATAATTCCTTCTGATTTACAAAAAATCCTTTTATTCTCAAAAGATTTAAAAAAAATAATAATTGAATAATGGCTTAAATAAGCTATTATTTATAATGCTCTGAAATAATTTTAAAAAAAATTTAAAATTAGTTGTTGACAAATAAAATGAGTTCTTTATAATGAGCACCGTTGTCAAACACAACGCGCTCCTGAATAGGGGTATAGCCAAGTGGTAAGGCAGCGGGTTTTGATCCCGCCATTTCACTGGTTCGAGTCCAGTTACCCCTGCCACTAAAAGTGAGTTTGCAACAACCGTGTTGGGGTATCGCCAAGTGGTACGGCAGCGGATTCTGATTCCGCCATTACCTAGGTTCGAATCCTAGTACCCCAGCCACTCAATGGCTATGTAGCTCAGTTGGTTAGAGCGCGGCACTCATAATGCTGAGGTCACTGGTTCGATTCCAGTCATAGCTACCAACCACCACATCAATGATGTGGTTTTTTTATGCCCGAAGAAAACCTCACTTTGTGTGCACATTTGCTTTCCAATCGTTCTTAACGCGTGCTATTCGCTCAAAAATACCTTAAAATATACCTCCATAACTAAGCTTATAAATGCCCGTTTGCATTTGCTTTGATTTTGTGTGCTTTTTTGTTTAAAGCAGAATAACTTAATAAGTCAGTATCAGAGGCCTTTATTATGATCCCTTCAATCACCAACCTTGAGAAGATTGATTCAAAATACGGTAAATACCTGTCTTCTTTAAAGGCAAGCGGGTTTAAAGGTGATGTTGAAATATCACTCTCTTCAAGATTACTTGTGGCAACAGACAATTCTGTTTATCAGAGAATGCCTCAGGGTGTAATTTTCCCTCTTGATAATGATGATATTGTTACTGCCATCAAACTAAAAAACCACAAAGAATTCAGAAACCTTGTTGTCACTGCAAGAGGTGGCGGTACCGGAACTAATGGTCAGTCCTTAAATGACGGTATTACCATTGACTGTTCCCGTCATATGAAGGGTACATTCAATTTTGATGAACAGAATCGTTCCATCTATGTACAGGCAGGTGTCATCAAGGATGAGTTAAATGAGCAGTTAAAGCCATACGGACTTTTCTTCTCACCTGAGCTTTCAACTTCAAACCGCGCCACCGTAGGCGGTATGATTTCAAATGATGCAGCAGGTCAGGGTTCGTTAAAATATGGCAGAACTTCAACTCATATCAAGGATGTGACTGTAGTTTTGGCTGATGGCACTTTAACCACCTTTGGTCCTGTATCTGGTGCTGAACTTAACAAGTGCCTTAAAAAGCCAGGTCTTGAAGGTGAAATTTACAGAAGATGCTATCAGATTTTAAGAGAGAAGAGATCTGAGATTGAAGAGATTTTCCCTAAATTAAACCGTTTTATGACAGGTTACGATTTAGAGAACTCCTACGATCCAAAGACTGATACATTAAATCTTGCAAGAATCATTTGCGGTGCTGAAGGCACACTTGCTGTTATCTGTGGCGCCACTCTTGATTTAACCAAAATTCCTGACTTCCGTGAGCTTATGGTGGTCAAGTA
The DNA here is from genome assembly GCA_900316175.1 of uncultured Succinatimonas sp. GTDB lineage: Bacteria > Pseudomonadota > Gammaproteobacteria > Enterobacterales > Succinivibrionaceae > Succinivibrio. Next base: position 11,395 of record ONCB01000006.1, on the reverse strand, counting down.
CGAGAACTTTGATTCAGCACTGCGCCATGCAGTTGAGCTTATAGATGCTGGCGTGTTCTCAGTTGAGACTGTTGATTCAAGAGTGCTTAACCTTGCCAAGAAAGATACCATATGGGAGTCTGTAAAAGAATACATTAAGGATGTTCCTGGTCACGAGATACTGGGTATCAATATCGTTGAGTTTAACGGCTACGATAAAGAATCAGAGCATCAGAAGCTTGAGACTATCTTCAAGGCTGTATCTGCAAAGGCAGAGAAGTTTGAAAACGGTATTTTAGGTGCTCAGCTTGCAACCACACCTGCTGCTGTTGCCGCAGTTTACGGCATGCGCAAAAAATCAGTAGGTCTTTTAGGTGCGGCAGCTGGCGACAAGAAACTTGTTGCCTTTACCGAAGACACAGTAGTTCCTCCAAGAAATCTTGCTGACTATATTCTGGAGTTCCGAGAGCTTTTGGATTCTTTAAATGTTACCTACGGCATGTTCGGTCATGTTGACACTGGTTTAATGCATGTTCGACCAGCTCTTGACCTTACAACCGATGAGGACAAGCAAAAACTCTTTACCATTTCAAACAAGGTCGTTGAGCTTGTAAACAAGTATCAGGGCCAGATGTGGGGTGAGCACGGCAGAGGCTACCGCTCATGCTATGGCGAGGTGTTCTTCAAGACTTTATATCCAGTAGCAAGAGAGATTAAAGAAATCTTTGATAAGGATAATATCTTTAATCCTGGCAAGATTTGTGTCCCATTATCAAATGATCATGACAAGCTTGTAGACATTGATTCTCCAATGCGCGGTGATCTTGACAGAACCATTCCTGTATCAGTACGCAATTCCTTCAAGGGAGCTGTAAGCTGTAACGGCAACGGTCAGTGCTTTAGCTATCAGACTTCGGCCTTAATGTGTCCAAGCTACCGCTATACCAAAGATCATATCCGCTCTCCTAAGGGCTATTCAGAGCTCATGCGCCAGTGGATGAGAATGATGAACGACAAGGGCTACAACATTGCCTCAGAGGAAATTTCTGTTTTAGCCTCCAAGGCAAATCCATTTTCCTTTGCCCGTCGTCTTTTCAATACCATCTTCACAAAAGGCAGAGATTATTCAACTGAATACTTAAACAACACCAAGACCTGTCTGTCATGCAAGTCCTGTAAGAGTATCTGTCCTGCTCACGTAAATGCAGCTGACTTAAACTCAAGATTCTTAAGCCTGTACTACAGTCGCTATTTAAGACCTTTAATGGATCTTCTGATTTTAAATTCAGAGTTTACTCTGCCATTTATGTCAAGATTCCCTAGAATTTCAAATGCTCTTTTACAGAATAAGGTTTCAGCATATTTAACCGAGAAGATTTTTGGTTTTGTTGATCTGCCAAAATTCTCTGAAAGAACTTTTAAGTCTCTGTGTAAAGAAAATGATTTTGAGATTTTATCAACTCAAAAGGCATGCAAATCTGACAATGATGTGATTTTAGTTACCGATCCGTTTACTGTCTGCTTTGAGTCTTATGGCCTGATTGCTGTTGCCAGGGTAATTCGCTCTTTAGGCTACAAGGTTGCATTCTTAAAGGCCTATGTAAACGGCAAGATTATGGTTATCCGAGGTGACAGAAAAGGCTTTGTTCACTATGCCGTAAAGCAGGCTGCAAGACTTGAACGTATCCACAAGACCGGCAAGTCATTAGTAGGTTACGATCCTGCCTTAACCATCTGTTACCGTGATGAGTATACCCAGCTTTTAGGCGATGCCAGAGGTGAATTTGAGGTAAAACTTCCAGAAGAGTGGCTTACCGAGCAGTTTGCAACCGAGAAGTTTAATGCAAACTTTGATGGCATCAAAGAAAAGGTTTTAGCAAAGGCACAGAGCCCTGAGTTTAGCGATATGTATTATCTGTTTACTCACTGTACCGAAAGAGCTTTAATCACACCAGCTCCTGTAATGTGGCAGAACGTAATGGACAAGTTCGGTCTCAAGCTTTTACCTGTCAATGTAGCCTGCTGCGGTATGGCAGGTTTATTTGGTCATATGGCTAAAAATCAGGATGAAACCTACGCAGTTTACAATAAGAACTGGAAAGATCAGATTCAAAAGCGCGATTTTGACCACTGTCTTATCACCGGTTTTAGCTGCCGTTCTCAGGTTTTAAGAATGGAAGGTAAAGAGGCAAATCACCCATTGTTTGTAATCAGTGATTTACTTGAGAAGGCAAAATATCATTAAAAAATGTTAAGAAATATTCTTTCATACATTTTGGGAAGTTTAATCTTCTTTGTTGCAGGTCCATATCTGATTGTCTATCTGTCAGAATTTTCGGATATGGATTTTATGCCGACAGGACTTCCTGCCATAATTTTTGGTTCTATCTGTTCTGCAACTGGCCTTTATTTTGTAATTTCAGCAAATTATGAGCTTTTAACCAAAGGACACGGCGGAGCTGTAGTGGTAGGTTCCGTAAAATTAAGCCACGAAACAGACACCCTTGTGGTGACAGGTCCATATTCTTTATGCAGAAATCCTATGCATATGGGACTTATGTTGTTTTATTTTGGTCTGTGTTGTGCTATAAATTCATTTATAACTTTAATAATTCCAGTTCTGATGTGGATGTTTTCCTTTCTTTTTGCCGTTCTTATTGACGAACCACGCCTTAAAAGAGATTTCCCTTTGGAATACGAAAAGTGGGTAAAAGACGTACCCCAGAGGTTTTGGCCAAAACCTAAAAAGGCCAGTTAAGATATTAGGAGATGTAAATGACCATGATGTCAGGCGCCCAGATGGTGGTGCGTACCTTAGAGGACTTAGGTGTAGAACATTTATTTGGTTATCCAGGTGGTGCGGTTTTAGATATTTATGATGCACTGCTTGAGTCTAAAAAGATTAAACATATTTTAGGTCGTCATGAGCAGGGTGTAGCTCACGCAGCTGATGGTTATGCAAGAGCCACTGGTAAGGTTGGTGTGTGCCTTGTAACTTCAGGTCCTGGTGCTACCAACACTGTAACCTCAATTGCAACTGCATATATGGATTCAATTCCAATGGTGGTTTTAACCGGTCAGGTATTCTCTCCACTTATTGGTTCTGATGCTTTCCAGGAAGTTGATACTGTAGGTATTACAAGACCTATCGTAAAGCATTCATATCTGTGTCAGAGTGCACTTGATATTCCTAAGTACATCCGTCAGGCATTTTATCTTGCTTCAACCGGTCGCCCAGGTCCTGTTGTAGTTGATATTCCAAAGGACTGTGTACGTCCATCACAGCTTTTTGAGTACCCAGAGCAGGATGGACCTGTAAAGATGCGTTCATACAACCCTACAAGACAGGGTCACCGTGGACAGGTAAAGAGAGCTGCCAACATGATTGCCAAGGCTTGCAAGCCTATCATGCTTGTAGGTGGCGGTGCTTTATTGTCTGGTGCTCATGAGGAAATCAGAGCAATTGCCAAGCGCTTTAATATGCCTGTAACTGCAACCTTAATGGGTATGGGCGTATATCCTGGTACTGACAGACAGTTCTTAGGCATGTTGGGTATGCACGGTACCTTTGAGGCTAACCACGCCATGCACAATGCTGATATCGTGTTTGCTGTAGGCTGTCGTTTTGATGATCGCGTAACCAATAATTTAGCCAAGTTCTGTCCTGAGGCAAAGATCATTCATGTTGATATTGATCCTGCTTCAATTTCTAAGACTGTAACCGCTGATATTCCTATCGTAGGTGATGCCAAGACTGTATTAAACCAGTTTAAAGAGGCTTTTGACGAGTTCAGCCTGCAGGAGAATAAGGAAGCTATGGCTTCATGGTGGGATTCAATTTCTGCATGGCGTTCAACCAACTGCCTGGGTTACAGAAAAGATCCAACCTTAATTCAGCCACAGGAAATTATTGAGGCTGTGTATAAGGCAACAGACGGTAAGGCTGTGATTGCAACTGATGTAGGTCAGCATCAGATGTTCACCGCCTTATACTACAAGTTTGATGAACCAAGACATTTCTTAACCTCTGGCGGTTTAGGCACCATGGGTTACGGTTTCCCGGCAGCTATAGGCGCCAAGGTTGGCTGCCCTGATGCAGAGGTTTGTCTGTTTACCGGTGACGGCTCATTCCAGATGAACATTCAGGAGCTCTCAACCTGTTTGGAGTTTGGTATTCCTGTAAAGATCTTTATTCTTGATAACCACACTTTAGGAATGGTTCGTCAGTGGCAGAGAATGTTCTATAAAGGACATATCAGCTCAACCAACCTGAACTCTAATCCAGACTTTGTTGCCTTAGCCAAGGCATATGGTCATGAAGGTATCAGGGTTACTGCTCCTGAAGAGCTCGATGCTGCTGTAGCCAAGGCTCTTTCCATGAAGGATAAGCTTGTTATTGTTGATATCGTATGTAACACTGATGCAAAGGTTCTCCCAATGCAGCAGGGTGGTGGCAACATGGCTGAGATGTTCTTAAACGAGGACAAGTAGAATGAGACAGATTATTTCAATTTTATTAGAGAACGAGTCTGGTGCTCTTTCACGTGTTGTAGGTTTATTCTCCCAGCGTGGCTACAACATTGAAACCATTACTGCAGCACCAACTGAGGACAATTCAATTTCAAGAATCACCATTTCAACAGAAGGTGATTCTGCAGTGGTTGAGCGTATTACCAAGCAGCTTCACAAGCTTGTAAACGTAATCAAGGTATCAAGTCAGTCAGATGACTCAAAGGCTATTGTTGAGCGCGAGATTTTATTTGTTAAGGTTCAGGCTATCGGTCATAACTTAAGAGGTGAGATCAAGTCTTTATGCGATATCTTTGGTGCCAAGATTGTTGATATTACACCTGAGCTTTACATCCTTCAGTATGTTGAGACATCTTTAGAAATCGACAGATTCTTAAAGGCTGTCTCAGAGCAGGCTGAAGTCGTCGAGACTGTGCGCTCAGGAGTGTGCGGAATCTTCAGAGGCGAGCATTCACTTCATACTTAATGAAAAGAAAATGCTGTCAAAATGCCTCGGTTTTCCGGGGTATTTTTTTTTAGATCAAAGTAATTTAAGGTCAGATTATGGAAGAGTCTTTGTATAAGTCCTACAAAGCTGAGCTTGAAGCAAAACTTGAAACTTATTATCAGAGTGCGGATCTGTTTAAGGTCATTGAGCTTTTAGAGAACAGTGAACTTGATTTTGATCTGTGCATGGAGCTTGTAAGAACATATATCAATGTGGCCAACAAGTCAGGTGATCCTTACACTCTTTATGAAAAGGCAACTGTTGTGCTTGAGAAAAATGCCATTGCAGGACGAGACGATCCCAGATGGCTTTTCTATAAGGGTTATATTCTGTACAGACAGGGACTTGTTGAGGATGCTCTGATCCGCTTTGAAAGAGCTCTTAAATTTGCTTCCGTAGCAGACGGTGCTTTATTTACCAATATCTGTACCATGGCAGAGAACTGTAAAAATGAGGTAAAGCTATCTTCCTTTAAGGGAATGAATGAAGCTAACTTGCCTCTTTATGATGAGCATCTTAAAAAGCACTTTGGAAAAACCTCAAAGTTCTGTTCTTTTAACGGTGTAGAGGTGCTTTTAGCAGAACCAAATGAAGAGCATAAGTACTTTCTTTTAATTACCAGAGGACTGTCAGGTAAGGATTTAAAAGCAGATGATGGCAGAATTGAGCATTTGGAAATAGCTCTGGCTCTGCCTGAAGATTATCGTTTCAGTGAAGATCAGGAAAAAAACTTTGAAGTTTACATGTTCATTGAAATAGCAAAGCATCTTATCTGCGCTGACAGGTACACCGGTTTTGGTTATTACTTAAAAAGAGATCAGAGTTTCTCTGCTCATACAGCCTTCACTGGTGCCATGTTAAGCGCCTTAGGTGATTTTAAAAAGGATGCCTCCTTCTTTAAGAACAGTAATGGTGAAGATGTTATTTTTTATGAGGTGCTGCCACTTCGCCCTATGGAAGTATCCTACAGAGATACACATTCAGCCTATGAGCTTTTAGAAAGATTTAAAGAAAAGCTGATTATGCTTACTCCTTTTATCTCAACCAGAGATGATGCTCTTCAGACCCTGTTCAGATCAAAATAAGGTTTGTAAATGTACGTTAACTTTTTGAACTGTTACTATTTTCGAGGCGCTTTTTTTCTAAAATCTGTCATTTGTGACAGTAAAAGATTTATTTTTGTGTAAAATTATGTGTATTAAATTTTTTAGCTGAAAGATTAATGATTATGGAACAATTAAACGGCGCACAACAGGTTGTAAGAGTTTTAGAAGATCTGGGGGTTACCAAGATTTTTGGCTATCCTGGAGCTGCTGTAACTGATATTTACGACGAATTATACAATTCACAGAAGGTTGAGCACATTCTTGCCCGTCATGAGCAGGGAGCTGTTCATATGGCTGATGGTTTTTCAAGAGCTACAGGTGGCGTGGGCGTTGCCATTGTGACTTCAGGTCCTGGTGCCACCAATACTGTAACAGCTCTTGCTACAGCTTATGGTGACTCAATCCCGCTGGTTTTAATTACCGGACAGGTAAGCACCGATCTTATCGGAACAGATGCCTTCCAGGAAGTTGACACTATGGGTGTTACCCGTCCTGTAGTCAAGTATTCATTCCTGTGTAAGAAGCCAGAAGACATTGTAAAGAACATCAGAAAGGCATTTTACATTGCTTCTACCGGCAGAAAAGGTCCTGTAGTTGTTGATATTCCAAAGAACTGCCAGAACCGCAACTATTTCTTTGATTATGATGTAACCTCTGATGTTTCCATTAGATCATACAACCCAACAGTATTCGGTCACAAAGGTCAGGTAAAGAGAGCTGCTACTGAGCTTAAAAAAGCCAAGCAGCCTGTAATCTTAATCGGTGGCGGTGTGGTTCAGGGCAATGCCTGCGATGAAATCTACAAGATTGCAAAGCGCATGAATATCCCTGTTGTTTCAACCTTAATGGGTATCTCTGGTTTTCCTGCATCAGATCCTCAGTATTTAGGTATGCTTGGTATGCATGGCTTATATGAAGCCAACGAGACTATGCACAATTCAGATCTTATCTTTGCTGTAGGCACCCGCTTTGCAGATCGTGCCACCAACAAGGTTTCAAAGTTCTGTCCTGATGCCAGAATCATCCATATTGACGTTGATCCAGCATCTATTTCAAAAACCGTAAGTGCTGACATTCCTATCGTAGGTGATGCCAAGACTGTATTAAATCAGATCATTGGTGCCATGGATGAGCTTAAGGTAGAGAAGAATGAGGAAATCTCCTTATGGTGGGACAAGATTAACGCCTTTAAGGAAAAGAAGTGCTTAAGCTATGCCAGAAAAGAAGGTATTATCCGTCCTCAGCAGGTAATAGAGACTCTGTCAAAGTTAAATGCAGAGCTTTCTTTAGACATGTTTGTAACTACTGACGTAGGTCAGCATCAGATGTTTACCGCTCAGTACTTTAAGTTTGAAACCCCTCGTCATTTATTGACCTCAGGCGGTTTAGGCACTATGGGATTAGGTTTCCCTGCTGCCATCGGTGTTAAGTTTGCACTCCCAGAATCAAATGTTATCTGTATTACCGGTGACGGATCTTTCCAGATGAACATGCAGGAGCTTGCTGTATGCCGCAAGTATAATCTTCCTGTTAAGGTATTTATTCTTAACAACAGTGTACTTGGCATGGTTCGTCAGTTCCAGACTGTGTTCTACAAGGAAAGATATTCTGCTACCAACCTTGACGGTAATCCTGATTTCTTAAAGATTGCCGAGGCTTATGGCTTTAAGGGTGTTCGCATCACTGATGCCGACAAGCTTGAGGAGAGCTTAAAGGATGTGCTCTTAATGAAGGATGAGTTCGTTCTTGTAGATATCATTACTGATACCAATACCAAGGTAATGCCTTGGTTAAGAGCAAACGGCTCTATGGTTGATATGATGTTAAACGACGAGGAGAAGTAAATGAGACACGTAATTTCCATTTTAATTGAGAACGAGGCTGGAGCCCTGTCACGTGTTGTAGGTTTATTCTCTCAGCGCGGATATAACATCGACAGTCTGACTGTAGCACCAACAGATGATCCAACCTTATCAAGATGCACCATCCTGACTACAGGAGAGAAGGATGAGGCTGAGCAGATTACAAAGCAGCTGCACAAGCTTGTCTGTGTATTCAGAGTATCAGCAATTCAGGAAGAGGCCGAAGGTGGCTTTGAGCGTGAGCTGACCCTTATAAAGGTGGCTACTCCTAACCGCAACATCCGTGATGATGTAAAGTCTCTTGCTGATATCTTTAAGGCTAACATTATTGATGTGAATGCTGATATTTTAACTTTAGAGTATGCAGCCTCATCAGAGCAGACTGATATCTTTTTAAAGACTATGAGCAAACTTACTGAAGTGGTAGAGGTGGTTCGTTCAGGTGTTTTAGGAATTGCCAAAGGCTCTCACTATATGAAGCCATAAGATGTACATTTGATACACAAAGGGCCTGAGTACTGTTCTGTCTTTTCCTCGATACTTATGGTGCTGCCCTCTGTAAGTTCAAATTCATGTCTGGCGTTAAGATTGAATCTTTCCATTCTTGACATCAGATTATCCTTTCCAAATCGCATGCGATCATTTAAGGTAGCAAGCTTCTTGGTCATATTCTCATTAGCTTTATTGATATCATCAAGAGCCTCGATCACCAGTCTGAATTTATCTGCAACGCCTAAGGCAAGCTTTGAAAGATCACGCATTCTCTCTGTCTGCTCTGAGAGCATCCATAGTGAGGAAACCACGCGAAGAGCCGGAATAATTGAGGATGGGGACACCAGATATACACCCTTTTGTGAGGCATACTGATACAGAGAGCTGTCAGCATATAAAGCCTCTGACAGAGCACCATCAACTGGTACAAACATAAATACAAAGTCAGGTGAGTTAAGACCTTTATTGTTCTGATACTGTTTTTTGTCAAGCTCGGCAATATGATCTTTTATTGATTTTATGTGAGCCTTTAAGAAACACTGAGCCTCATCGTGATCATCAGCATTAACATAATCGGTGTAGGCTGTAAGCGAGCATTTTGCGTCAATGATAATGCAGTGCTCTTCTGGGAGATTTAACACCACATCTGGTCTGTATCTGTCACCAAAGAGACTCTCCTGAGCAGCTTCGCGCTGATAATCAACTCTCTTGTCAAGACCGCAGCTGTCAAGCACTCTTTCAAGCTGCAGTTCGCCCCACATACCCTGGCTTTTACCGCCTGACTTAAGGGCTTTTGAAAGTTCATCTGCTTCTTTTGTAAGAGCAACCTGAGCGGAGGTCATCTTCTCAAGTCCTTCAGTGATTTTACCTGCGCGGGTAGCTTCATTCTCCTGAGAGAGCGCTAAGAACTCTCTGAATTTATCAAGCTCTTCCTTTAAAGGAGTTACTACGTTGTTAAGGCTTTCTTTTGAGAACTTGTTTAAATCATCAGTTCCGGTTTTAACAATACTCTCTGAGATGTTTTTAAGTTCTTCCTTTAACTTTTCTTCACTGAGGCGATGATTTGTTTCTGCCTGCTCATAAATCTGTTCTTTAGATTCCATAAGTGAGTTTAAGGCAGCCTTTTCCTCTCTCATCTGACTTATCTGTGTAGAGAAGATTTTGTTTTCATCTAAAAGGTTATCCTTTTCGACTTTAAGCTCTTCATTCTGAGATTCGTAAAAGGCTTTTTGCTGTTCAAGGGCAGAGTTAAGACGGTTAAGCTCAAGCAGCTGCTCATTAACTGAGTTAAGCTTTTCTGAAAGTTGCTGATTATCTTTTTCAAGATTATCTAAGGATGCTTTGGCTGCAGCATATTCTTCTAATGCTCTTGAATTATTCTCATTATTGTTTTTAAGCTCACCTCTTGTCTTAATAAAGAGAAACATAAAGACAAGTAAAAAGAACAGACAAAGTCCAAAAGACAGGATCTGATAGTTCAGATAGGCTTCAAAAGTTTGCATTTGTACCTCTGCTTGCAGTTAATTGAGCATATTCATATATTTTGATTTTACTTTAAAATCACTAAATTTAATTTAAATTTGCTCTCATAGTGAGAGACGCCTAAGAATTTAAAATAAAAAACAGACACTCTTATTTATATAAGAAAAAATTTTAATTTTTAGAATTTTTTTAAAGTTGAGATCACACTTTTCCGTTAAAGTATAAAAATTATAAAAAAAGCAAATTACAAAAACAGAAAATTTGAAGACGGTCTGTCTTTTGTTTTGAGATTGTGATTAACAATAAAAAAATATAAGCAGTCAAAACGACTGTCTAAAAGAGAGAAGGAAAAATGAAAGTTAATGTATACAGTGCCATTGGCTCTTTTGCCGGTGCAGCACCAGCAAAAGACGCAGCAGAAAATGCAATCAATTCCAGTTCAGAGTTTTCAAAAGAACTTTTAAAAGCAAAGCAGTTATCTGAAGATTCTGTAACTATCTCTTCAGATGCAGTAAAATCCCTAGAGCGCAATGAGAAAGTTTCCATGAAGACTTTAGACAGCTATGACAACCGTCTTTTCAGACTGCTGCCAAAGACTCAGTATGTGACAGCATCAGGTGAGCTTTCTGACAAGTAGGTTTATAAAATTTTTAATTTGCTGAAAATAAAAAGCGTTATCAGATTTATCTGTTACCGCTTTTCTTATATCTTAAACATCAGTTTATCTGTTATTTATTTTTGCTCTCTTTATATTCATTCAAGAGTTTTGCTTCAACATCTGCAAGATAATCATGAATTGCAATCTGTGATCTTACCTTAGGGGTACCCTCAGGTACAGTTACATATTCATTTAACTGATCTGCATCGATAATTCTGGCCTTGCGGTTATCGCTCTCCTGAATACCGATAACATCCTTTATGCGCTTCTTTAAATCAGGATCGAGAATTCTGCAGCCAACCTCAATTCTGGTATCAAGGTTACGTTTCATCCAGTCAGCTGAGGTAATATAAAGCTCCTCATCGCCACCGTTGTTAAAGATCATCACACGAGGATGTTCTAAGAAGCGGTCTACAATGGAGGTAATGTAGATATTCTCAGAAAGACCAGGAACGCCAGGTCTAAGAGAACACATGCCACGTACGATGGCTCTAATCTTTACACCAGCCTGACTTGCCTCGTAGAGTTTTTCAATTAAAGGAGGATCAACTAAGGCATTAACCTTAAGGTGAATAGATGCTTCTTTGCCTGCCTTTGCAAAATTGATCTCGCGTTCAATCATGGATTTAATCTTGTCGCGGGCATTTAAAGGAGATACTAAAAGGTTGTTGAAAACTGGTCTTGTGTATGGATACTCAATGAAGGTAAAGACATCATCAACTTCCTTGGTGATGGCTTCATTGGTGGTAAAGAGCGCAAAGTCGGTGTAGATCTTTGCTGTCTTTTCGTTAAAGTTACC
>ONCB01000023.1 GCA_900316175.1 uncultured Succinatimonas sp. | reverse complement strand
CCAATTGAAATGATTTTATTCATAAACGTCAACAATACCTCATAAATATTATGAGGTATTATAAACAATTTATACATTTAACGCAACTGTAACTAACCCTTCTTCTCTTCAGGCTCTGAAATTAAAGATATCATAAATTTCAGTACGTACTCTCAGATAACCTGTTTTACCGCAATGAAATAAAACACTTCTATATAGATTACTTAAAACTTGCAGCTTCTTTTGATTATCACTGTTTTGTTGATACTCTAACAAGATCTGATTGAAAAGATTTTAGACAGAATGGCTGCAGAATATGACAGATACTGCTTTTAAAAGTGGCAATATACAGGTATTTTCAACCTGGTCATTTAATTGCTTCGTGCAGCAAAGTCCTTACAATAGGATTGCTATCTTTATCAGTTCCTGTTTTCAAGCTCTGAAAGCAGGGATAAAAACTCCTCTTCAAAGATGATCTTTATTTCAAGCTCCTGAGCTTTGGTATATTTTGAGCCAGGATCGGCACCACAGATAACAGCGGTTGTCTTCTTTGATACAGAACCTGATACCTTGGCACCAAGATTTAAAAGTCTTGCCTTGGCGGTATTTCTGTCCATACTCTCCAATGTACCAGTGATAACATAGGTCTGATTTAAAAGAGGCTGATTGTCAGTATTCAGATCTTTAACCTGAGGAAGTGCTGTCAGAGTAATACCAAAGTTTGAGAATAAATCATTATTATCCTGTTTTAAGAGTCTGCCTATCACCTCAAGATTATGCTTTTCGTTAAAGAAATCCACAATATGCTGTGCAACCACAGGACCGATATCTGGAATAGCGGTTAAAGACTCAAGTTTTGCCCTGATTAAATCATCAATAGTTTCAAAATTTGAAGCAAGAACTCTTGCGGTTGTAACACCAACCTCTCTGATACCTAAAGCATAGATGAAGCGGTTTAAAGGCACTGTCTTTGACTTCTCTATTGCATCAATAAGCTTTGTAGCGGTAACAGTACCTAAAAGTCTGGTTTTCTCCTCACTGCTTCCCTCAAGCACTAAAGTTGCCAGATCGGTCAGTGACAGAGTATAAAGATCATCTACAGTTTTAACCAGACCAGAGGACACCAGATTGTCCACAATCCTGTCGCCAAAGCCTTCAATATCCATGGCGTCACGGCTTACAAAGTGAAGCACCGCCTCACGAAGCTGAGCCTTGCAGATAAGTCCGCCACTGCATCTTGCTACAGCCTCACCTTCAACCTTTTCAATAAGGCTTCCACATTCAGGACAGTACTTTGGAAAAACAATTTCCTTTTCATTACCGGTACGTTTTTCTGTTACCACTCCTGAGACCTGTGGAATAACATCACCAGCTCTGCGCACAATTACGGTATCACCGATTTTAATGCCAAGACGATTGATTTCATCCTCATTATGCAGAGTGGCTGAAGACACGGTCACACCACCGACATAGACAGGCTCGAGCTTTGCTACCGGAGTTACAGCACCGGTTCTGCCTACCTGAAAGTCGACATCAAGAAGCTTTGTCATCATCTCTTCAGGGGGGAACTTATAGGCAATAGCCCAGCGTGGAACCTTGGCGGTAAAGCCCATCTGCTCCTGAGTTGACAGTGAGTTGACCTTTAATACCACACCATCAATATCGTAATTTAATAAGCTGCGGCGTGACAGAATATCTTTGTAAAACTCCTGAAGTCCGATTAAGCCCTGCACTTTTTTAATATTGGGATTTACCGGGAAACCAAACTTTTTAAGTTCCTGTAACCTGTCATACTGATTGTCTGGCAGATCATAACCAATACACTCACCTACATAGTAGGCATAAAAGGAAAGCGGTCTTTTTGCGGTTATTTTTGAATCAAGCTGACGCAGGGAGCCTGCTGCGGCATTTCTTGGATTTGCAAAGATCTTGCCGCCGTTTAATCTAGCGTTCTCATTCCACTTTAAAAAGCCGTCGCGTGGCATAATAACCTCGCCGCGCACATCAAGATACGAAGGAATGTTATCCCCTGTTAATGACAGCGGGATGGCTCTGATGGTTTTTGCGTTGGCGGTGATATTCTCACCGGTTTTACCATCGCCTCTGGTTGCAGCCTGAATAAGAACACCATCCTTATAGACAAGGGAAACGGCAAGACCGTCAAGTTTAGGTTCGCAGCAGAACTCTTCCTGAGGTGTTGCGGTAAACTCGGTAATTCTTTTAACAAAGTCGCAAAGCTCTCCGTCATTAAAAATATCACCCATCGACATTAAAGGCACACGATGCTCTACAGCGTCAAACTTTAATAAGGCACTGCCACCAACGCGTCTGCTAGGTGAATTGTCGACAATAAACTCAGGATGGTTCTGTTCAATCAGCTCAAGCTCACGGTAAAGACGGTCATATTCAGCATCCGGCACTGAAGGCTCATCATTTACATAGTACTCAACAGAATAGCGGTTTAAGGTATCTACAAGTTTAAGATAATAATCCCTGCTCTCAGGGCTGTGCTGAAAATCCATGACCTGCTCCCAAAAGGCAGAGCCTTAAAAAGGAAGTAAAACTTTTACGTGCTTTGATAAAGGAGAAAACGCTTTTGACAATTACTCTTCCTGCTCGTCGTATGTCTTTAAAAGCTTTTCGATTCTGTCCAAGTGCTCATCAGTCATAAGCTTGCTGTCGTTGTCGCGAATAGATCCGCCAAAACGGCCGATTAAATAGTCGCTGGCAAAACAACGCATGGCCTTGAAATAGATTCTGGCCTTGCCTTTTGGAGGCAGCTGCATATAGACAGCAATAGCGTGAGTGGTAAAGGTGCTCATATCCTCAGGAAATGAATATGGCTTTTCAAGAGAGCACATTCTGAAAATCAGGCGATCTTTTAACTGCGGATTCTCATAAACACAGAAGATATCCTTGTCGGTACGGATTAAACCAAGTTCACGGCAGAGCTCTTCAAGATCAAGTCCCTTGTATGGGCGATCTTCAGCTGAAACGACATTAAGTTCGTAGGTGTCGTTAGGATGCACCACATCCTTGGTTTCAGGATCACTGTTTAACCTGATATCCTTGCCTGGAGTATAGGTTTCAACCTTAGGGGATAGGGATGGAGCTCCTTCCTTAAAAGTGTCAGAACTCTGAGCTCTTACGATTCTTACCTTGCCTACTGCATCAGAATTGATAATTTCCTGATCTTCTTTAGAGGTCATGACAAGCTTACGGTTAATTGATCTGCCAGAGAACCATAAACCGTGAACCACAAAGGCCAGGATGGCTAGTGCTCCGACAATCAGAATCAATGAACTTGAATCGTTAAGTGACATTTCTTACCTCTATTGCTTTTATCTTTATTATTTTACATTATTGAATCAGCTTTTGCCTTATAAAATACTGAAATTTCTGAAGAGAATAAAACTTTTATGTCTATTTGTTTTGCTCAGGTTCTGTATCTTTAAGCTTTTTGTTCAACGATAAGAGGCTCTTCTTATAAACAGCACATCTTTTTGATATCATATAGAAGGTACGGTAAAGGAGAACTTTCTTTATGCAAAAGGAATTTAAAAAGATTACTCCGGGTCAAACCCTGGGATTTTTAAGCGAAGGGCTCTCTCTTGCGCTGTCTGATAAATGCAGGCTTTACATACTTGTTCCGGTACTTATAAACCTGGTACTGATGAGTCTTGGAGGCTATGCAGTCTACGCTTACACAAGTTCACTTTTAGAATCACTGCAGGAACTTTTACCATCCTTTTTAAGCTTTTTAACCGCGATCCTTTCCTTTATTGTGGTACTCTTTGTAATCTTTGCAGGCTGCTACTGTTTCTCTACCATTGCCACCATCATCGCCTCCCCTTTTTACGGACTGCTTGCCGATAAGGCTGAAAGAATTATCAACGGCACTCACGGCGATGACATGACCGTATTCGAACTTATCAAAGACATTCCAAGAATTTTAAAGCGAGAATTGAGAAAGCAGCTGTTCTTTCTGCCTTTAGCTCTGTTATGTCTTGTGATCTCATTTGTACCGGTTATAAATATTATCTCTCCGGTTTTATGGTTTGTGCTTACATCCTATTTTGGCTGCCTGCAGTATGCTGACTACAGCTATGACAACCATAAGATAAGTTTTAACCAGATGCAGCAGGATTTAAAAGGCTCTTTTCTCTCAAGCTTTTGCATGGGAGCTGTAATTGCCCTTTCTCTGTCAATTCCATTGTTAAACCTTTTTGTTCCGGCTGCAGCTGTCTGTGCAGGAACCAGGTATTTTGTAAGTCTGCAGAAACTAAAGCAGTCTTAACCTAATTTTTTAATTGGTCTATTTTACTGATATAATCAGCATACACTATGATCATCAGGTGAGAGTCTTATCTGAAAGTACAGCACAGGATTTTTTTATGGGTATTTTTTCTTCTCTCTTTTCAATCTTTAAAAGAGAAAACAGCTATGATGAAAATGCCATCAAGGATGCGGCACTGCAGCTTTTTGCCCCTGTTTCAGGTGCAACAGTAGCGCTTGAAGACGTTCCGGATTTGGTTATATCTGAAAAAATTGTAGGTGACGGCATCGCTATCACCCCTGAAAACGACCGACTCATTGCCCCTTGTTCAGGTATCATCTCCAGGATCATCGCCTCTAACAATGCCTTTGCCGTTAAGACTGATTCAGGGGTTGAGGTTTATGTAACCTGCGGTATCGGAGCTAATGCCTTTACAGGAATCGGCTTTAAGGCTTTAGTATCCTTAGGCGACAGAGTTGAGGCGGGTGATGAAGTGATTGAGGTAAACTTCAAGGAAGCATCAAAAGTTCTTGAATCAACCGTAACTTCAATGATTGTAATAAGATCATCAGCAAAAATTGCCAAGGTGATAAGTCCCTTCTCAAGAGTTGAGGCGGGTAAACCATGCTCCTTTGTCTTTACCGAAGATAATTAGTAATTAAAGGCTGATAAAAGCAAAAAGACAGGTTTTCAGCCTGTCTTTTTACATTTTGAAAGCTAAGATTAAGCATCAACCTCTGCAGTCTGCTTTTGGGTACCGGTAACAGAGACTTCATCGGTCTTTGTCTCTTCAGTATTGACCTTTGGAGCATCTGAAGCAGAAGACACAGCCTTTTGGTCTGTTTCATTCTCTTCACCCTTTACAGCCTGTGACTGAGTGTTTGCAGCAGGTACAGATTCTGCTTTTTCTGGCTCTTCTTTTTTACCGTATTTTGCAGCTATTTCCTTTTCCATGGCAGCCAGATTTTCAAGGCGCTTTTTCTTGATGGACTGGTAATCATAGCTGTATACAGTCTTGTTTGATGTTGTGTTATCTGTCTGGGTCTGAGGATCTTTCTCTCCATCCTTGTTTACAGTTGCAGTACTCTTACCGAACTTGTTGTAGGCTGCAAGCTTTGCAAGTGACTCCTCTGAGATGGTGACATTATCCTCAGATGCATTGGCCTTGTTTAGCTTTTCCTGGAATCTTGCCTGGTAACGGCTGGTGTAGGTTATCTGACTTGCAGCTTTGGCAATACCAGATGCTGAATGCAGATCATAATTACCGTTATTTACCTCAAACTTTGTCTTTCCAGGATATGGCGAAGAGGATTGAATGGCATTATGAATTGCATTAAGTGCTGATGCATCAATACTCATAAGACCTCCAGAATTTACAGTAGAATTATTTAATAATTATAGTCCAAAATGCAATGTAATTGACAGCAAAAAATCAGCTAAACTGCTTATATAAGCTTTTCTGTATGTTTTTAAAGGTATTAAAAAAGGATCTCAGTTTCCTGAGATCCTCTCATCTAAGATAAGCTTAATTAGATATTAGCTACGATATCTTCAACAGTCTTCTTGGCATCGCCAAAGCACATTGATGCATTATCCTTGAAGAATAATGGGTTCTGAACACCTGCATAGCCTGGGTTCATTGAGCGCTTGAATACGATAACCTTGCGAGCCTTCCAAACCTCTAATACTGGCATACCAGCAATTGGGCTTGATGGATCTTCAGAAGCAGCTGGGTTTACAGTATCGTTTGCACCGATAACCAGTACGGTATCAGTATTCTCAAAGTCCTCATTGATTTCGTCCATTTCTAAAACGATATCATATGGAACCTTAGCCTCAGCTAATAATACGTTCATGTGACCTGGCAGACGACCTGCAACAGGGTGAATAGCAAAACGTACTTCAACACCGCGAGCCTTTAACTTCTCAGTTAATGAAGCAACAGCATTCTGAGCCTGAGCTACAGCCATACCATAGCCTGGAGCAATGATTACAGTGCTTGAATTCTTTAACTGCTCTGCGACTTCTGCAGCATTCATTTCGGTGTACTCACCCATTTCCTCATCCTTTGATGAAGAAACTGGAGCATTACCGAAACCGCCAGCGATAACAGAGATGAATGAGCGGTTCATTGCCTTACACATGATGTATGACAGAATTGCACCTGATGAACCTACTAAAGCACCGGTAACGATGAGCAGGTCATTGTTGAGCATAAAGCCTGATGCAGCAGCTGCCCAACCTGAATATGAGTTCAGCATTGAGATAACTACTGGCATATCAGCACCACCGATTGCAGCAACCAGGTGAATACCGAATACTAAAGCAATTACAGTCATGATTAACAGAGCTGAAGTTGGAGTTGAATCAGCAGCCATGAACCAGATCATGAGAACTAATGAAACAACCAGTGCAGCTAAGTTTAAGAGGTTGCCAAATGGTAAGGTTAATGGAGCTGACTTGAAGATGCGCAGCTTGTAAGTACCATTTAACTTGCCGTATGCAACGATAGAACCAGTGAAGGTAACAGCACCGATGAAGATACCTAAGAAGATCTCAGCTAAGGCGGTGTTTAATTCAGCACCTGCTAATGCGTGACCTGCCTCAGGGCATACAATCTCGGTAATGTAGCTGTTAAAGCCAACTAATACTGCAGCTAAACCTACGAAGCTGTGCAGACATGCAATCAGCTCTGGCATCTGAGTCATCTGAACCTTCTTTGCAAGGAACAGACCAACAACTGCAGCACCGATCATTGCAACAATGATCCATGCACAGGCGGCTGGAGCATTACCAGCAACAATTACGAAGGTAGCTACAAGAGCAATAGCCATACCAACGATACCTGACCAGCAGCCGAACTTTGCAGTTTCCTGCTTTGACAGACCTGCAAGCGCCATAATGAATAATAACGCTGCAAGAATGTAGGCCATATGAGTTAAACCGATTAACATTTAATTTATCTCCTTAATCCTACTGCTGCTTTCTGAACATAGCCAGCATACGACGGGTAACCGCAAAGCCGCCAAAGATATTTACAGATACAATTAAAATACCTAAGAAAGCTAACAGGCCAACCAGCCATGAACCGGTACCAATCTGAAGCATAGCACCTACAACCACAATACCAGAGATGGCGTTTGTAACAGACATCAGAGGAGTGTGCAGTGAGTGGGTTACGTTCCAAACAACGTAGTAACCTACAACGATGGCTAAAATAAATACGGTAAAGTGAGGCAGGAAAGCTGCTGGAGCATAAGCGCCAACAAGCATTAAAGCAACAACAGCACATGCTAATGCTGCAAGCTTGAATGCAGGATTTGCCTTCTTTGGCTCTACCTTGGCAGGAGCAGCTTCTGCTGCCTTTGCCTGAGGAGCTGCAGATACGCTGATCTGACGTGGCTCAACCATCTTGCCATCAGTGGTGATGGTAGTGTTGTTGATTACGATGTCCTCAAAGTCGAGATCAATGTTGCCATCCTTGTTCTTGCATAATAACTTGGCAAGATTTACGAGGTTGGTTGAGTATAACTGTGATGACTGAGCTGGCAGACGAGCTGCTAAATCAGTATAACCTATCATCTTAACGCCGTTTGCAGTGGTTACAACCTTGCCTGCAACAGTGCCTTCGCAGTTACCGCCGCCTAATGCAGCCAGATCAACGATAACAGAACCTGACTTCATTGAAGCTACCATTTCCTTGGTGATAAGAACTGGTGACTTCTTGCCAGGAATTGCAGCGGTAGTGATGATGATATCAACTTCCTTACACTGCTTTGCAAAGAGCTCCATCTCAGCTTTGATGAACTCTTCTGACATTACCTTGGCATAACCGTCGTTTGGACCGCCGTCTTCCTTCTCCTTGAAGTCAAGACGTAAGAACTCACCGCCCATTGACTTAATCTGGTCAGCAACTTCAACACGGGTATCAAAAGCACGAACAATAGCTCCTAAGGCATGAGCTGTACCAATAGCAGCAAGACCAGCCACACCAGCACCGATAACCAGTACTTTTGCAGGAGGAACCTTACCTGCAGCGGTAACCTGACCGGTAAAGAATCTGCCAAAAGCGTGTGCAGCTTCGATAACAGCACGGTAACCAGAAATGTTTGCAGTTGAAGATAAAGCGTCTAATGACTGAGCACGAGAAATACGTGGCACCTTATCCATAGCAAGAACTGTAACCTTCTTCTCCTGAAGCTTCTTAACGAGCTCAGGATTCTGTGCAGGCTGAATAAAGCTTACTAAGGTCTGACCCTCGTGTAATAATTCAACTTCTGCATCAGTTGGCTTGTTGATCTTGAAAATGATGTCTGCTTTCCAGACTTCTTTCTCTGATACAACTTTTGCACCAGCCTGCTCGTAAGCGGCATCGTCAAAACTTGAAAGAGCACCAGCTTTGGTTTGCACTGCAACGTCAAAGCCTAATTTTAAAAGTTTACCAACGGTATCAGGAGTTGCTGCAACTCTTGTTTCACCGCT
Source organism: uncultured Succinatimonas sp. (assembly GCA_900316175.1). GTDB lineage: Bacteria > Pseudomonadota > Gammaproteobacteria > Enterobacterales > Succinivibrionaceae > Succinivibrio. The sequence continues at coordinate 12,734 of ONCB01000023.1, read as the reverse complement.
TAAACTCTCTTTAGGAACACCTATAAGCATCGCATTTCCCTGTTTGATAAATAAATCTCACATGCGTGAGCGGAATTGATTATTCACTTAATTAAGAAATTCATCCTAATTAACGCTTAATTATAGTTTTTATAAGGAAATAACAAAACAGAAATTATAAAAAAAATTATAATGTGACCTACTTTACAATTTTTTTAAATCTATATATTTGTTTTAAAAGGAAATAAATATTTATTGGCGTTTTTCTATAAAATTATGCAATTTCCTTGTTTTAGTGCAGTAAAGTAAAAAAAAGCATCGATTTTTATAAATTTTGTTAATGGTAAAGAATATCGGTCGATGCGTGTATGCTGTGAGGAACTTCATATCAGCTACCAGAAAGTCAGAAGACTGTGCAGACACTACGTGAGAGCAAGTAAAGATCCAGCGCTTGCAGTCAGGTGGTGTCTTGGAAGTGAAGTTCTGCACTCTACTGAGCAGAAGACATGGAAGTATCAGCAGGATTTGGAGAAGAGCTACGACAGACAAGAGAAATTAAAAGACAAAATGTATCAGCAGTTTATTGATAATTTCTGACTTATCCTAAGTTGTCTTAACTTATCCTTATCAGATCTTGTGTGTTGCAAATAAGTGTAATATTTTTATACTTTGGTTAAGATTTGTGTATAATGTACAAACTTTATTTTGAATAATTATCTATACTTTTTCTAAGAATAATTTGTTTAAGAGGACTGAAAAAATGGCTAGACCAATTAAAGTGATCCCTACTTTAGAGGGTGCGGCTGCAGCAACCTTCTTAAAAAGAGCAGAAGAGGCTGAGCGTCGTTATAAAGAGCGTAAAGCAACCGGTGACTTAAGAGATATAACTAAAGATCCTAAATATCAGGGTATGAAGAAATTATTTGCCAATCCTTTGGTTTTATAAATTATGAGTACATTAGACGGTCTTAGGTTCGCCGAACTGACTAAAGAGCTCCTTGATAGGAGCTTTTGTTTTTCTTGCGGTGATGATGACTTAGATGACTTTTTTAACAATGAAGCTGTTCTTTACAGAGAAAAGCTTATGGTAAGACCTATTGTTTAATTGAAGTTCTTACTACAGAAGAAACTAATCAATCAGGAAAGGAATATAGAATTATTGTTGCTTTTACTGTCGCAAATGACAGTTTGAGAATTTATGACTTGCCAAACAACAGACGAAAGAAACTAATTGAATCTACACATAAGCACCTGAAAAGATATCCTGGAGTTTTAATTGGAAGACTGGGAGTTAACAAGGACTTATGTGGTCAAGGTTACGGCACAGAAATTCTGAATTATATAAAAAACTGGTTCAGTGAACCGGAAAACAAAACTGGATGCAGATTTGTTATAGTCGACGCCCTTAATTGCGAGAAAGTGCTGAGATTTTATTCAAATAAACAAAATAAATTTAAGTTCCTTTTTTCAAATGAAGAACAGGAGCTAAAATACGAAAAGAATAGCAATAGATCTACTAAAATCAAACCTTCAACAAGACTGATGTACTTTGATTTACTTGACCTTTCTGTTTCTGATGAAGGTACTGTGACGGTTTGAAATCATCTTCGGGTGGTGAAGCGCCCGAAATTCGTCTAGCTGAATATATTTTTCACATCAGATGCGAACTTTAAAAAGTATCTGCCGGTATGAGAGGTACAATAATATGACAGAAAAAACTCTAAGGAGCCTTTCTTTATTCAATCACTAAAGCGCTGCCAACATTTTTTAAAAACATGGTATAGGCATCTTCTGCAGGCTCACTGCCAACAGGGTTATAGTAGCCTTTGCGCGTGCCAACAATTTCAAATCCCATCTTTTTATAGAGGTTTATGGCAACCTCATTGCTTACTCTTACCTCAAGGTAGCATTCAATGTCCTTATTTTCATGAGCAACCTTTAAGGTTTCCTTTAAGAGCATAAAACCAAGTTTTTTTCCCTGATAATCAGGATCAACACCGATGGTTAGAAGGTCGGTTGAAAAAGAGGTGTTGTAAATAACAGAAAAACCAATGAGTTTTTCAAAGTCAAAAAGCCCCATAATGATATAGCTTTCATCAAAACACTCTAAAAGCGACTGAGCAGACCAGGCATTCTTCTGAGTTCTAAACTCAATTTTTTCCATATCAGGAACAAAGTTTACCTCATCACTTTTAATGACTCTTGAAGAGTATCTGTTCTCGCTCATAAAGATTAAATCCTTATCTTTTGATTTAAAGTGTTTTTTAAGTACTAACTTAACTTATCAGGAAACAGTTTTAGAAGTCTGTTGTAAATGCTTCTCTTTCCATCCTGCAGGTACATTACAGTTCCCTGTTTAACAAGACATTCTCTGTCTACTATCAGAACATCTGTAGGCAGGTAGTGAACAGAATCATCGTAATCTCTAAGCTTAAGACCTTTGCTTTCTAGAAATGCAGCAAGCGATGACACAAAATCAACCTCTGACTGGCGGTCAATAAAGATATCCGCTCTCTTTTCTCTTAATCTGTATGGAAGCTTCATCCAGGTATTACGACCTATCACAGCCACCTCTGTTATCTCTGTTCTCTCTACATCAGACACAGAGCAGCCATCCACCATAAAGCCTGAATGACTTTCAGGAGCATCAGTAAAACTTTCAGCCGTGTTTATGTAGTTTAATGACTCATCATTATTTAAAGGGGCTTCCTGTTTCTGAACATCTGTCTTTTGATTTAAAATCCCGTTTTGAGCACTGTCATTGACAGAAACTGATGATAATGGGAAACCATCATCCATTTGTGACAATATTTCAGTATTATTATCCTGAATAGGTGCTTTTTGAGCGGGAACATTCTCTGCTATAGGCATACTTTGCAGTTGATTTTCAGATGCAGCAAGTCCTGATGCTTCAATCAGGCGACCTTCATCTGAAGCATCAGCTAATCCTTTAATTTCAGCTGACTCTGTATCAGGACCAATAAGAGGCTTTACGCCTTCTTTTAAGTGCCAGACAGTGATGTGATTTTTAAATATCATACGTCTCTCTACAACATATTTATATAAATCTATTCTAGCAAGCTTTTATTGTTAAGAGCTCAGACTCAGATCAAAAGATCATTTTTAGCTGTTTTAATGGGCTTTTTATAAAGCCAGATTAAAAGATTTTTTTATTCTTCTACATTCAGATCTTTTATCCATTATGGCAAATATCAGCAAAATCTGAATTTTATATGGTTAACTTGATAGAAATAATAAAAATTTATATATAAAGCTGTGAACAGTACCATACGGCAACATCAAATCTTATTATCACATTATTGCCATAATGTTACTTAATTGTTCATTAATGCACTAATTAGGTGCTTTATCTGTTTTTATTGCACTAAAAATTTCCATTTACTCATAAAAGAGAAACTAAATATTTTATGTGTATTAAAATTGTAAAAGCGTCAGCTTAATGGGTATTTCGCAATAAAAACAAGTTCGTCACATCATTAAGTAAGCAAAACCAGGTTATAAAACAGATATGAATATTGTCACAGTAAAAAATATTTATGCAGGTTAATGATGTCAGAAAAGATGAGGATAAATACGTAGAGGATACCTGGAAGGCTGAACTTGAGCTTGTTTTTACAAAGGATGCCTCTGGTGTCAGCAGAATGCTAAAAAACAGGCACAAAGGACCTCTTACAGTATTAAAACCTTATTATCCTGAAACTGCCTGCCATGTATATATGCTGCATCCTCCAGGAGGTGTCGCATCCTGTGATGAAATAAAGGTTGAGGTTACTGCTAATAAAGGCTCTCATGTACTGATAACAACACCGGGAGCTACCAAGTATTACAAATCATCAGGTCAAAGCTCGCTGGTAAAACAGGACTTTTATGTTGATGAGGATGCATCAATCGAGTTTCTGCCAGCACAGAACATTTTTTATAAAGGAACAAAAACCAGAGTATATACAACATTTCATCTTAAAAAGAACGCAGCTTTTGCATTCAGAGACATATCAAAATGCGGACTTGAAGATGAAAACGAACCATTTTCAGATAGTTCCTTTTTAAATGTCATAAAGGTTGAAACGGACGGTGAGATACAGTTTATAGACAGTACTCTGATTGACGGAAATGATGACTATTACGGCATAGCATCCTTATGCTCTAATCCGTATCTTGGAACTTTTATCTGCAAAAAAGTAAGTGAAAGCACGCTTGAAAAAATTAAAGACTTTCTTTCTGGAAGGGATTTTATTTTTGCGGCAGGAATTATTAAGGATTTTACGGTACTGCGTTTTTCAGGAAAGAAAAACGAAGTAATTGAAAACGCCATTGTCAGAGTCTGGGAAATGACCAGGGAGGAAAATACTTCACTGGCTCCATGTCTTCCAAGGATCTGGTCTACGTAAAGGAGACAGAAATGAACCTTACTCCACGAGAGCAGGACAAACTGCTGCTGTTTACTGCAGCTTTAGTTGCTGAAAGAAGAAAACTAAGAGGACTGAAACTCAACTACCCAGAAGCTGTTGCCTATATCTCTGCAGCCATTCTCGAAGGTGCAAGAGACGGCAGAACCGTAGCAGAGCTCATGGACTACGGGAGGACAATTCTCAGCCGTGATGATGTAATGGAAGGAATACCGGAAATGGTAACTGAAGTACAGGTAGAGGCAACATTCCCTGACGGCACCAAGCTTGTAACTGTTCATAATCCGATTATTTAGGAGACAGATATGATCCCTGGCGAATATTTTATTGATGAGGGTGACATCGAGTTTAACAGTCAGCTTTTAAAAACCACTCTCACAGTTAAAAACACTGGCGACAGACCGATTCAGGTTGGCTCTCATTATCATTTTTACGAAGTAAATCCAGCTCTTTTATTTGAAAAAGAAAAAGCTCTTGGAAAACACCTTGATATTGCACCTGGAACTGCAATCAGATTTGAACCCGGGCTTGAACGTACCGTAACTTTAGTGCCATTTAAAGGAAATCGCAGAGTTTACGGCTTCCGTCAGGAAATTATGGGAGAGCTTAAATGAGTACCATTTCTAAAAAGGCCTATGCCGATATGTTCGGACCTACTGCAGGTGACAGAATAAGACTTGCAGATACCTCTTTGATTTTAGAGATTGAAAAGGACTTTACCCACTATGGCGATGAAGTTAAATTCGGTGGTGGCAAGGTAATTCGTGACGGTCAGGGGCAGAGCCAGGCTCTTGATAAGGATACTGTAGATACAGTTATCACCAATGCGGTGATCCTTGATTATACAGGTATCTACAAGGCAGATATCGGCATCAAGCATGGACGCATTGCCGCTATCGGAAAAGCAGGCAATAAAGACATTCAGGATAATGTTGATTTTCAGATTGGTGCCGGCACCGAGGTTATAGCAGGTGAAGGACTGATTGTTACAGCAGGCGGCATAGACTCGCACGTACACTTTATCTGCCCTCAGCAGGCCAATGAGGCTTTAACCAACGGTATTACCACTCTGATAGGCGGAGGAACTGGGCCTGCAACCGGCACCAACGCAACCACATGTACACCAGGCATTTTCAACATTGAAAAAATGCTTGAAGCATGTGAAGAGATGCCTGTAAATGTAGGTATTTTAGGTAAGGGCAATGCATCATTACCAGGAGTGCTTGAAGAGCAGATTAAAGCAGGTGTAATGGGCTTAAAACTCCATGAGGACTGGGGATCTACTCCTGCAGCTATCGATAACTGTCTTGCTGTTGCAGACAAATACGATGTTCAGGTGGCAATTCACACTGATACCTTAAATGAAGCAGGCTTTGTTGAGGATACCATCGGAGCATTTAAAAACCGCACCATTCATACCTATCATACAGAAGGAGCAGGAGGCGGTCATGCCCCTGACATTCTAAAGGCCTGTGGAAATCTTAATGTGCTGCCAAGCTCCACCAATCCAACCAGACCTTACACAGTAAATACCATTGATGAGCATCTTGATATGCTGATGGTATGTCATCATCTTGATCCATCCATTCCTGAGGATATCGCTTTTGCTGAATCAAGGATCAGACGCGAAACCATTGCCGCTGAGGATATTCTGCATGATTTAGGCGCCCTGTCCATGATTTCTTCAGACTCTCAGGCTATGGGAAGAGTTGGTGAAACAGTTACCCGCTGCTGGCAGACAGCCTCCAAGATGAAATCTCAGTTTGGACCTCTTGAGCAGGATTCAGAAAGAAACGACAACTTCAGAATCAAGCGCTTTGTAGCAAAGTACACCATAAATCCAGCCATCACTCATGGTGTAGCCCATGAAATCGGTTCTGTTGAAGTCGGCAAACTTGCAGATCTGGTTTTATGGAAGCCTGCCTTCTTTGGTGTAAAGCCAGAGATGGTGATAAAAGGAGGCTTTATCTCCTACTCACTGATGGGAGATATCAATGCATCAATTCCTACTCCGCAGCCAGTGCGTTACCGTACTATGTTCGGTGGTATGGGAAAAGCTCTGCCTAGAACCCGTATGACCTTTATTTCTCAGGCATCTGCAGATAATAAGGTTCCAGAAAAACTGAATCTTCAAAGTCTTATCGGAATCGTAAAAAACTGCAGAGGTCTTACCAAAAAAGACATGAAATTAAACGACTATCTGCCTGTAATTGAGGTTGATCCGCAGAATTACCAGGTTCATGCAGACGGAAGGCTTTTAACCTGTGAACCTGCAGATAAACTCCCGTTAACTCAGAGGTACTACCTGTTCTGATTATGAAAACCTTTAATGAAATTGTGGCAAATACAGAAAACAAAGATGCAGACTTTACAGTTGCGCTGAGCATCGATGACAGAAAGATGTCGAGAATTATCACCCGGACTGAAGACGGATGCGAGGTGGCAATCAGCGTTGACAGAGGTCTTGTCTTAAAAGACGGCCAGTTTATAAAAAATGAGGATGGTAAGCTTTTAAAAGTTGAAGCCGCTCTTGAAGAAGTAACTACAGTGAAGGCAAGAACTGTACATGATCTTTTAACTCTTGCCTATCATCTTGGCAACCGCCATGTACCGCTTGAGGTTGGCAAAGATAACTTTCTGCGTTATCAGACAGACCATGTTTTAGATGAAATGGTGCTGAAGCTTGGCGGCTTTATCATCCATGAGACGGCAAAATTTTCTCCAGAAAACGGGGCCTACTCTCATCACCACTCTCATTAGAGTGAACATGGATAAATCAGGATAAAAAATGAATCCGGCTGCATTTTCACTTGTATCGCCAAATCTGCCAATAGGCGGATACAGCTATTCACAGGCTTTAGAAGCTGCAGTTGAGTGCGCTCTTGTAAAAAATGCTGAAGACTTTAAAAAATGGCTTTACCAGTGCCTTAGGCATAATCTTGAAAAAACAGATCTTCCTCTTTTAACAAGACTTTATGAGTGTGCACTGTGTAATTCGCAGGCTGATACTAAGCGTTTTAAAAAGCTTACAGCTCTTACTCTCGCGCTTAGAAATACAAAGGAGTTTTCTGAAGAGGAACGCTCTAAAGGCAAAGCTTTGGCAAGACTTATAAAGAGTCTAAATCTGTGCCTAAACATTGATGCTTTAGACATAGCATCAGGCTCTTTTCTGTCAGCTGCAGCTCTTTATGCAAGAATAAACAGCCTGAGCCTGAATACTCTTCTTTCCTGCTACAGCTATCAGTATCTTGAATCTCAGTGTATAGCAGCAATAAAACTTATTCCTCTAGGACAGAGTGAGGCATGGAAAATCATTCATGAATTTTCATCCGCTCTTGAAGGAATTATCAGTAAATCACTTTTAGTAAAAGAAGATGAAATTGGAGCAGGACTTCTGCATCAGACCATCTTAAGTGTAAATCATGAAAGTCAGTATTCAAGACTTTTCAGAAGTTAAAACAGGAACAAAATGAGTAAAAATGCTTTAAGAGTTGGTGTTGGCGGCCCTGTAGGCTGTGGAAAAACCGCACTTATTGAAATGCTTTGCAAGGCAATGAGAGATAAATGGCAGATTGGCGTGGTTACCAACGATATCTACACAAAAGAAGATCAGAGAATTTTAACTGAGGCTGGAGCCTTGGAGGCAGAAAGAATTATCGGCGTGGAAACAGGCGGCTGCCCTCATACAGCAATTCGTGAGGATGCCTCCATGAATCTTGCGGCTATTGATGAACTTAACGACAGATTTGACAATCTTGACCTTATCTTTATCGAAAGCGGCGGTGACAACCTCTCTGCCACCTTCTCTCCTGAGCTTGCCGACATCACTATCTACGTTATTGATGTGTCTGAAGGAGAAAAAATTCCTCGTAAAGGCGGACCTGGCATCACTAAATCAGGTCTTCTTGTGATCAACAAGACTGATCTGGCTCCTTACGTTGGTGCAAGTCTTGAGGTTATGGAAAATGATACCAGAAAAATGAGACCGTCTCTTCCCTGGACATTTACCAATTTAAAGACCAAAGAGGGACTTAATAATGTCATTGCCTACATTGAAAGGTATCTTTCTATTTAGGAATAAGTAATGGTTTGTTTTTAGTAATTTTTTTTGTTTATTTTAAGAGGTGTGTATGGCCTGCTTTGTTGCCTGCGTTGCACAGGCTTTAATCTGTCATGGTATAAAAAAATCAGTTGAGCACCATGAAAAGGTAAACTCTAAAGCTCCTGTATTGTCAAAGAAGCTTTCCCTACTTGTAAAGATGCTGCTTTCAGGCTCTTTCCTTTTGATGATTGAGCACATTTTTCATGGAGAAATAGTGCCATTCTATCCATTTCTTACAGCAATGAATGATCCTGAGGATACCAGAGAAATGCTCTATGAAATTTTAACCGTAGGCGGCTCCATGGATGTTGCAATCACAGCTGTATGGGCTCTGTACTGTTATGTGTCAGCTGCTGTTTCAGGCAAAAAGGAGGTAAAAGCATAATGTGTCTTATAATTACCGCTCTATCAGCTCTTATTTCATTTATCCTTTTGAAAATAAAAGGTTACAGATTTTTTAAAGAGCTGTTTATTATGTTCTTTTCAGCAGCCCTGATGTGGACTGTAGACTGCACCTTTGCCTGTGTTCACGGAGAAGAATTCTTTGATTTAAGCTATGAAGACACTCTGCTTGGTATGATAATTGTCGTGTCAGCGCTTGTCTTTGAAGGCGCAATTGAAGCTAAAAGACACGTTTTTGCTTCTGTTTGATAGAAAAAGCTCTGCATACTGATTATGTATGCAGAGCTTTGCTTTGAATAAAAACTCTTACAGACCTAAAAGCTCAGGCATAAAGGTTGTAAGTTCTGGGAAGAGAATAATCACAACCAGCGCCAGAATTGCAGCAAACAGCATTGGCAGTACCGGTGGAGTTATCTGCTCCATTGTAAGATCACTTATCTTTGCACCCACATACAGGTTAACCGCCACCGGAGGTGTTACCTGACCTACGGCAAGGTTGATTGTCATCATGACACCAAACCAGATTGGATCCCAGCCAAAATATGACACCAGAGGCAGCATAAATGGCAGCACCACATAGTAAATTGAAATGGCATCCAGGATCATACCTGCAAGCAGCAGGATCACGTTGATTAGCAGCAGCAGTACCCATGGATTTGAGCTTAAAGAGAGCAATACCTCTGAACCACGTTCAACAAGACCGACTGTACTTGCAACCCAGGCATATAAACCTGCACAGGTAACCACAAACATGATAGCGGAAGTTGCCTTTACAGATTCAACCAGAACATCAATCACAATAGCAAGACTGTTGATGGTTCTGTAAATAAAGACACCTACAAACAGACCGTAGAAGATTGCAACAGCAGCAGCTTCTGTCGGGGTGAATATACCTCCATAGATACCACCTAAAATTACCACTGGAGCCATAAGTCCCCAGAAAGCTTCTTTAAAGGTTTTTAATACTGGTTCACTGCGAGGTGCGCTGCGATATCCTTTTTTTCTGGAAGTAAGATATACACTTGCCATAATGAACAGCGCCACAATTGCACCTGGTACAAAGCCTGCTGCAAATAAGGCAGGAACTGATACATCGGCAATTCCTCCGTACACAATAAAGGCAATTGAAGGAGGGATCACAATGGCAAGACCTGACGTTACAGAAACTGTAGCTGCCGCAAAAGGCTTGTCATAGCCAGACTTTACCATGGCAGGGATAAGAATAAGACCTAAAGCTGCCACTGTAGCAGGACCAGAACCGCTTACAGCTCCCCAGAAGGTGGCAACAGCAACTGTTGCAATGCCAAGACCTCCGGTCATACCGCCTACCAGGCTCTCAACAAAACGCACGATCCTTGAGGCAATCCCGGCACGCTCCATGATGTAGCCTGCCAGAATAAAAAATGGAATGGCAAGCAGAGGTACTTTTGCAATACCTGCAAAGAAGTTATATGAGAGCATGTCTGTTCCCATATCCCAGTACCAGGCAACGCCTAAGGCTGAAAGACCCAGGGCTACAGCGATTGGAACTCTTAATATGAGAGGTACAATAAAAGCGATTAAAAGGTAAAACGCCGGATCTGAAAAAAATGATGTATCCATTTTATAAAACATCCTCTTCTTTCAGGGTGATTCTTAACCTTTTTGAAAAATTCTGCACAATTCTAATCATGATGATAAAGGACACCAGAGGAATTGATATGGTATAAAGCCATACCGGAATTGCCAGAGACTCGGAGACTACATTTAAGTCAATCTCGTCGTACACTTCACAATACCCATAGTAGCAAAGAGCCATAAAAAAGGCTTCTGAGCAGAGAAAGCTGAAAACATCCATAAAAAAACGCAGCCTTTTTGAGAGAGCTGCATATAAAAGGCTCATGGAAAAGTGGGTACCATCTCTGAAACAGCGGGATATACCTAAAAGCACAATCCATACAAAGAGATTAACGGTAAGTTCTTCTGAGGATGAAAAGGATAAATTGGTACAGTAACGGACCAGCACATTGATAAATGCAATTGATGCCATAACAAGCAGCAATGCAGCGCCAATGAGTTCCTCAAGACGGGTATTGATAAAATGAAGCATATTAAAAAATAGATAAAAGAGGTAAGAAATCAGATTTCTCACCTCATAAATAAAAGATTACTTTACTGAATTCATATCAGCCTGTGCAGCAGATACCAGATCTTCACCGATTTGAGAAGTCCACTTTATACGAACAGACTCAGTTGCATCATAAAACAGCTTAATCTTCTGCTCGTCAAATCGGATAACACTCATACCGTTATCTTCTAATACCTTGTATGGATCAGTAATTTCAGGAACCTTACCGATACTCTGCAGGTATGCTAAGGATGAACCATCATCAAAGCCCAGTCTTGATAAAGCCTTTGAGTACTTTTCAGCTAAGGCTGCACACTCAAGAATGATTTCCTGATCTTCCTTTGAAAAGTTCTTCCATACATTCTGATTGGCAGTTAAAAGCAGAGGATCAATCATGTAGTGCCAGTCAATTAAATACTTGTGCCAGGTCCAGACCTTTAATGGAATGTTAATACCGTTGGTTGGGTTCTCCTGACCATCTACAATACCCTGCTGAAAGCCGGTTACCGCCTCAGACCAGTTAATTGCCTGAGGATTAGCACCTAAGGCTGTAAAGATATCGGCAAAAATAGGGGTTCCGCAGACGCGCAGCTTCATACCCTTCATATCATCAGGGGTGTTGATTGGACCTTTTGAAACAGTAAGTTCACGGAAGCCATTTTCAGCCCAGCCAATGAACTTCACTTTGGTCTTTTCAATGGCTTCTATCATCATTTTGCCTGCTTTACCAGATTCAATGGCATCCATAGCCTTATATCGGTCTGGATTGTTGGCAACAAAGAATGGCAGAGCGGTTAAATTAAGCTCTTTTACCTGTGGAGACCAGTTGATGGTTGAGGCAAGAGCAAAATCAATTGAGCCGTTTCTTAATAAGAGCAGTTCTGAAGTCTGCTTGCCGGCCATAAGCTGAGCACCGGCATATACCTTAATATTGATTCTGCCCTGAGTCTTCTCTTTTACGAGATCTGCAAAGTACACTGCAGACATGCCCCAGCCAGAGCCAAGACCAGGTACAACACTTAATTTGTATTCTTTTTTATAGAAGCCAGCCTGAGCCTGAGTTGCCATAAAAAGCACGCAGACTAAAGACAGCAGCGCTTTACGGATAAAATGTGTCATTTCTTTCTATCACTTATAAGGTTAAATGTACTGACAGAATTACTGTCCTGTAATAAACAGGTACATTATATGCCTTTTCAGCGAATTTTTGTTGAATGATACATAGATGAGCGCACAAAGACTAAAGAAAACTACACCTTTTGGTATTCACAAATGGCGCGAACATTTTGATCGGCATTAAAGACAGCGGCAATTTTAAGTGTCTCTTTCTTTAAAGGCAGGATGTTGCCATAGTCTCTTGCCTTAATCTGAGCTACCGCCTCATCAAGTTTTGCTTTTGCTTCATTCTCGTTTTGAGCATACTTAAATTCAAGTACAATTCTTCTGTCAGAGGTTTCTATTACAAGATCTGCTCTGCCTTTAGATGACTGTACTTCACACTGAATATTAACCTGATTTCTTAAAAGACCAAGGTAAATTACCGTCCTTAGAGCAGCTTCATTTACAATACAGAAATGATCATAAGATACGCTGTTTAATACTGTGTTGAATAAAGATATGGTAACTACTCAGAACTAATGGATTCTGAGTAATATTACGAGCATTTTCGCTGCCTTTCACAGTCAGTGAGTTCTTTAGAAAATTACATTGTGAACAA
>ONCB01000050.1 GCA_900316175.1 uncultured Succinatimonas sp. | reverse complement strand
AATTTTGTGAATCAAATCACACTGATTTTTTAATGAGCTGACAGTCTGCTGTGAGACTGTCATAATGGATTAGTTTTCGGTTATTTCGTACCAATTACAGTTTTTTATAGATCCTAATTAGCGGACGAATAAAATAGCTAAAAATCATACATTATTGACCGGCTACACCTTCTGTGCAGAGCGAATATACAGTCATCAGGAACAACAGCGGAGACCTAAGCATGAGCAAGATGACAGACAGAGCAAGAACCTGCAGATTACTTGCTCTTTATAAGATCATGCTCTTGCTCGTTTCGCTTGGACTTAAGATCTGCAATTCTCATTTCAAGCATTGCAATATGGTCTTCACTTTCAAATGGATCTGCTGAAATTTCAAAAGGAATTCTTCTTTCATTTCCAACTTTTCTTGCAAATGACGTTAATGCTGTACTTAAAGACACCTAGAGTATTCCATGCCTGTTATTAGATTTTTGCTTTATTTTCTTGCTTATATTCCTTCTATACTTCAGAATTAAACTACTGAATGATTTTGTATAAGTATTTTTTTTGCGGATAAAAAATGAAAGTTGCAATTTTAGAGACTATTGCTCCATCAGGACATGAAGTTGCCTTTGATAAAGGCTTTTATGATGAACTTAAAAAACAGGGACATGAACCATGTTTTTTTGTGCCTGAGAATTATCCTTTCCAGGACGACTATCATAATGATGTTCAGTATCTTAAAGGTGGTGAGGTTATAAGCTATCACCATGCAGGCTTCTTTAAAAAGATGACTTTGTCTGTAACCCGTGAAATGCGCAGAAGAAAGTGGTTTTCAAGTGCCTGCACCATCGCAAAAGAGAAGGGCTTTGACTGTATTGTGATCCCTACAGCCACCCCAAGATATCTTAAGAGTATTTTAAAATGCTCCATGAAAAATTCTTCGGTGCCTGTAATTGTTAACAATCAGGTTTTCAGCTTTGAGAAGAAAGGCCGATTAGAGCAGTTTCTGACTCTTGCAAAAAAACTGGAGCCGTATAAAAACATTCATATTGCTTTTACTTCACCAAATCATTATTTAAAAGATTTAAAGAACGTTTTCTATATAAATCCTCCTTTTTATGGCCCTACGCTGATTGAATCTAAAGGTCCGTATGATGGTCATGAGCCAATCACCATTGGTATGTATGGCTATTACAGGGATGATGAAAACACTAAAGAGCTTTTAAATATTTTTGCAAAAGAGAATTTTAAAACTCCTGTTCGCGTGATTATGCAGACTGTTACAGCCAATGAAAAGGATAAGCTCTCCTGTGAGGAAATTGTAAATGCAAATCAGAATAATCCGCGCTTTTCCTTTACTGATGCTTATCTAAAGGGTGAAACATGGCAGAAAGCCATTGATGATGTGGATATTATTTTAGCTCCATATGCTTCAATGCAGTTTTACTATACCTACAGTGCCATGTGCTTTAACGCTCTTGGATTTAAAAAGCCTGTAATGCTTGCCAATACTGTAAACCCTCATGTTTTAGAGCAGTTTAATGTTGGTCTTTCATTGGATTTTTCTGATAAGGAAAAGTTAAAGGAATCAGTAGTTAACTTTATTGATACCTATAAAGAGAAGTATCCTTTATACGAAAAGGAAATAGAAAAGGCTTCTTTGGTATACAGTTTCGAGAATGTGGTCAAAGGTCTATTAAAACCGGTAACTGACAGATAAAGAGAAGGAGGCTTGCAGCAAAAACTGTGAGCCTTTAATTTGGTACTCAGAAAAAGAAAAAGTCCACACAAAGGTGGACTTTTAGTATCTTTATCAGACTAAGATTAGTTCATAGCCTTGATCTTAGCTGCTAACTTGCTCTTATGACGAGCAGCCTTATTGGTGTGAATAAGACCTTTGTTTGCTGCGCGGTCAAGTACTGACTCAGCGGCGGTAAATGCATTCTTAGCATCTTCCTTGTTACCAGCAATAATAGCTTTGATTACATTCTTGATAAGGGTGCGCATCTTTGAACGTGCAGCAACATTACGCTGACGAGCTTTCTCGGAAATAACAACGCGCTTCTTTGCAGACTTAATATTAGGCACAAATAGCTCCTGAATTCTTAAAAAATTGCCACTTTCCGTTTTTGAGGTGGCACACAAGGTACGTATTCTATCAGTTTTTATAAAAAAATTAAAGTAGAACACAATAATTGGGCGATATTTTACATTACTTTTTGCAAACAACAACATATTAATACATAAAAATAGCTATCTCTTTGAAAAATAAGTGATTTATTTGTAATACGAAATTATCGCAAGAAAGGTCTTTTTTAAGATATAATTATTTCTTTAAAGTAATGTTTTGTGTACTCGGAAAACTTTGTACTTCCGAGTGAATTTCTGGTTATTCGTTAAAGATTAAAATGCGCCTTATCCGTTGCCTGAGTGATTTTAAGGGAACTCCAAATGGAGTGTCTTTGGCTATTGGCAATTTTGATGGCTTTCATAAGGGACATCAGGCTGTGGTTGAGGCCATGAAAGAGAAGGCCAGAATTTATGATCTGACTTCTGCTGTAATGATTTTTGAGCCACAGCCACTTGAGTTTTTCTCAAAGAGCAATGCTCCTGCCAGGCTCTACTCATTGCGCGACAAGCTTCAGGCTCTGGAAGTTGCCGGTGTAAAGCTTGTCTTTTGTATGAAGTTTGACAGCAAATTTGCATCAATGAGTGCTCATGATTATGTAATTGAGCTGTTACATAAGAGGCTGGGAGTTAAAAGCGTTACTGTTGGCACCGAATTTAATTTTGGTAAAGGCGGTGCTTATACCATTGAAGATTTGAAGACGATTGGCAGCGAAGTCTCAATGGATGCACAGGCAATAGATGGTGTGGAAATTGATGGTATCAGAGTTTCAAGCACCAGAATCAGAAGTTATCTGTGCGAGGGCAGACTTGATCTTGCCAGGGCCGCTTTAGGTCGTTATTACTCCATCTCAGGAGCTGTGGTTCATGGCTTTGCCTTTGGCAGAACATTAGGTTTTGCAACTGCGAATGTAAATATCAATCGCAGAATTTCACCTCTTTCAGGTGTATTTGCTGTCAAGGTTTTTTGTCCTTATGGCCTTTATGATGGTATGGCAAACATAGGTTATCGTCCAACAGTTATAAACGGTCAGGACAAAGCTCTGCTTGAAGTAAATCTGTTTGATTTTAATAAAGACCTCTATGGAAAGAGTATCAGAGTTTTCTTTATTAAAAAGATCAGAACTGAGCAGAAGTTTGAAAATGTGAATGCGTTAAAAGAACAGCTTGAGGCTGACAGACTTGAAGCTAAGCGGGTTCTTGAAGAACATTCTTTTGATGAAGAGCACTGATTAAAAGTTTTATTCAGGTTTTAAGCGGCATAATCCGGTTAAGACCGTTTTCAGATTTTTTATTTTGTTATTGGTGATTTAAAAAATGGCTGATTATAAAAGTACTTTAAACCTTCCTAATACCGAGTTTCCTATGCGCGGTAACCTGGCAGCCCGTGAGCCTTTAATGCTTGCAGACTGGGAAAAGCGCTGTCTTTACAAGAAAATTCGTACCGCAAGAGCAGGAGCAGACATGTTCGTGCTTCACGATGGTCCTCCATATGCAAACGGCAACATTCATATCGGCCATTCCATTAACAAGGTTTTAAAGGACATTATTGTTAAGTCAAAGACCTTATCTGGTTTTGATTCTCCATATGTTCCTGGCTGGGACTGCCATGGTCTGCCTATCGAAGTTAAGGTAGAGAGCCTGGTTGGCAAGCCTGGTGTAAAGGTTGATGCTGCAGCTTTCAGAGAAGAATGCCGCAAGTACGCCAAATCTCAGGTTGAAGGTCAGAGAAAAGACTTCAAGCGTTTAGGTGTGTTAGGTGACTGGGAAAATCCATACCTGACCATGAACTATCAGACTGAGGCTGATACCTTAAGAGCTCTTGGCAAGGTTATTGAGAACGGTCACTTTATCCGTGGCTTAAAGCCTGTTTACTGGTGTATGGACTGTCAGTCAGCTTTAGCTGAGGCTGAGGTTGAGTATGCAGATGTAAAGTCAGACTCAATTTATGTTCGCTTTGCATCAACTGATGATGAGAAGGTTCTCTCTGTATTCAATGCACAGGGCAAGGGCGAGGGTAACATCTCATGTGTAATCTGGACTACCACTCCATGGACCTTACCTGCAAACCGTGCAATCTGCATGAATGAGCAGTTAAAGTACAGCCTTGTACAGGTAAATACTGAGTTAGGTAAAGAGCGCTTTATTATGGCAACCGATCTGGTTGAGACTGTAATGAAGGAGTGCGCTATTGAGGAGTACTCACTTTTAGGTGATGAGGTTTCAGGCAAGGCTTTAGAGCTTATGAAGTTTGCCCACCCATTCTTAAATATCACTGTTCCTGTAGTGCTCGGTGCTCACGTTACCCTGGAAGCTGGTACTGGCTGCGTTCACACTGCCGGCGGTCACGGTCTTGACGATTATAACGTATCAGTAAAATACGGTGTTGAGATTTACAATCCAGTAGGACCTGACGGCTGCTTTAAGGATGATGTAGAGTTCTTTGCAGGTCTTAACGTATTAAAGGCAAATCCTAACGTTGTAGAAGTATTAACCAAGAGAAATGCTCTGGTTAAACTTAAGGTTATTTCTCACAGCTATCCACACTGCTGGAGACACAAGACTCCTGTTATTTTCAGAGCCACCCCTCAGTGGTTCATCTCAATGGATGGCAAGGGCTTAAGAGCTCAGGCTTTAGAAGAGATTAAGAAGACCAAGTGGATCCCTGCCTGGGGTCAGAACCGTATTGAGGCTATGGTAAAACAGCGTACTGACTGGTGTATTTCACGTCAGCGTACCTGGGGTATGCCATGTGCCGTTTTAATCCACAATGAGACCAATGAAATCCATCCTGATACTCCTGCAATCATCGAGAAGGTGGCAAAGGCTGTAGAGAAGGGCGGTATTCAGGCATGGTGGGATATCTCTGTTGAAGAGTTAATCGGTGCACAGGAGGCTAAGAACTATCACAAGGATCCAAACACCTTAGACGTATGGTTTGACTCAGGTTCAACCCAGTACTCAGTTGTTGATCAGCGTGAAGAGTTCAAGGGCCATGGCGCAGATTTATATCTTGAAGGTTCAGATCAGCACCGCGGCTGGTTCATGTCATCTTTAATGCTCTCTGTAGCAACCAAGGGACACGCTCCATACAAGGAGGTTTTAACCCACGGCTTTACCGTTGACGGTCAGGGTCGCAAGATGTCAAAGTCACTTGGCAACGTAATTGCTCCACAGGAAGTAATTGACAAGTTAGGTGCAGACGTACTGCGTTTATGGATTGCTTCAAATGACTACACCGGTGATATGGCAGTATCTCACGAGATCTTCAAGCGTTCATCTGATGCCTACCGTCGTGTTCGCAACACTGTAAGATTCCTGCTTGCAAACTTAAACGGCTTTAACCCAGAGACTGATATGGTTGAGTTTGACAAGCTCGTTGAGCTTGACAAATGGGCAGTATCTTTAACAGCCAAGACTCAGGAAGAGCTCTTAAAGTGCTATGAAGAGTACGATTTCCACAAGGTGGTTCAGCTGTTAATGAACTTCTGCTCAATTGAGTTAGGTTCATTCTATCTTGATATCATCAAGGACAGACAGTATACCGCCAAGGCAGACAGTGCAGCACGCCGTTCATGCCAGAGTGCCTTATACGTAATTGCCGAGAGTTTAATCCGCTGGATCGCTCCTATCCTGTCATTTACTGCTCAGGAAGCCTGGGAGCAGATGCCAGGCAAGCGTGATGAGTTCGTATTCACATCCAAGTGGTATGAGAACTTACAGAAGCTTGATGAGTCATCAGATTTCAATTCTGATTACTGGCAGAGAATGCTTGCATTCAGAAATGAGGCTAACAAGGCAATTGAAACTGCACGTAACAACGGTGTAATTGGTGGTTCATTAGAGGCTGTGGTTACCATCTATGCCGACGGTCAGCTAAAGGAAGACTTAAAGAAGATTGAGAAGGAGCTGTGCTTCGTACTCATTACTTCAAAGGCTGTTGTAGCAGATGGTGCAGCACCTGAGAATGCCTTCAAGTCTGAAGTTCTTGAAAACTGCTCATTTACTGTTGAAAAGTCACAGGCTAAGAAGTGCGAACGCTGCTGGCACTATGAGGATTCTGTAGATGCAGATCCTCAGTACCCAGGTCTTTGCAAGCGCTGCGTAGAAAACATCAATACTGATGGCGAAGTAAGACTGTTTGCATAAGATGAGCTTTATTAAAGAAAACAACGGAAGCAGGTTCCTTTTATGGAGCCTCTTCATTGTCATCATTGATCAGCTTACCAAGTACCTCGTGGTTTATAACATTGAGGAGAACACTGTAGGCTGGTCATTTATGGCTCCATTCTTCCGTCTGGTGCATGTTCACAATGAAGGCGCAGCTTTCAGCTTTTTAGCTGACATGGGAGGCTGGCAGAGATATTTCTTCTGCTTTGTCTCAGTTTCCATTTCAGCTTTGCTTATCTGCTATCTTCTGCGTACTGACAGAAAGAAGAAATGGACTTGTCTTGCTATTTCCTTAGTGATTGGCGGTGCCATCGGCAATTTAATTGATCGTATGGTTTTATCCTATGTGATAGATTTTCTGCTCTTTCACTTCAGAATTGACGCTTTTTCTATTGCCTATACCTATCCTGCCTTTAACGTGGCTGATATTGCTGTATGCATTGGAGCAGGTTTACTGGTAGGTATCGGTTTCTTTGGTAAAGAAGAGCAGTCAAAGTCCTGATTCAACCTATAAACGCTAAGAGCCTGATATGTCATTTACAGTAAATCTTGCAAAAGTAAGAGGCATGTGTGCCGGTGTAGATCGCGCCATTAAGATAGTTGAACGCACCTTAGAGCTTTACAAAGACAGAAAGGTATATGTCTATCATGAGGTGGTGCACAACCGCCATGTGGTTGATGACTTAAGAAATTTAGGTGCGGTTTTTGTTGAATCCTTAGATGAGGTTCCAGACAGGAGCGTTCTGATTTTCTCCGCTCACGGCGTAGGTATTGAAACCTTTAAAAGGGCAGAGGCAAAAGATCTGCATATTATCGATGCAACCTGTCCTGTGGTAAAAGGTATTCATCACAAGATGAACCGAGCCTCAAAGCTTGGTCTTGATGCAGTCGTGATTGGTCATAAGGGGCATCAGGAAGTAATCGGCACCATAGGTCAGTACACTGGTCCTTTAAACAAGGTACACGTGATCCTTACTAAAGAAGATGTTGATGAGTTAAACATTGATGGCAAGAATGCATTCTTTGCCACTCAGACTACCTTAAGTGTGGATGAAACAAAACTTACCGTTGAAGCCTTAAAGAAAAAGTATCCTCTGATTCAGGGCCCGGTTGACGATGATACCTGCAAGGCAACCCAGGTAAGACAGAACGCTGTAAGAGAACTTGCAATGTGTTCTGATATAGTTCTGATTGCTGGCAGCGCTAATTCCTCAAATTCAAACCGCTTAAAGGAAGTTGCTCTGTCTGTAGGTACCAGAGCCTTTCTTATCGATGACTACACTCAGTTAAAGGATGAATGGTTTGAGAATGTAAGCTCTGTAGGCTTAAGTGCCGGAGCCTCTGCTCCTGAGTATGTGGTAGATGATCTTGTAAATTATCTGCTCTCACACGGCGCAGATTCCGTTATTCCAATAGGTTCGGATTTTAAAGAGAAATCATTCCCTCTTCCTAAAGAACTTCTATAACTCTTTTCTTTTCAGGCAGTCAGAAGACTGCCTGAATTATATATATTTGTGATATAGAAAAAGACTATACCTTATTATCAAAAAATAATATATTAATATAGTTTTTTCTTTTGTTGCGATGAATTATTATAAGTGACAGTATTTTTTATAACTTAAGCAGCCTTGAAACAGGACTGCCATTTGGAGTTTTAAATGAAAGATTCAACAAAGTGTTTACACGCAGGTTACACCCCTGGCAACGCAGAGCCTAGAGTTCTTCCAATTGTTCAGAGTACTACCTTTAAATACAATACCACTCAGGACATTGCAGATCTGTTTGACTTAAAGACTGCAACCTTCTTCTACTCTCGCCTTGGCAATCCTACCTGTGATGCTGTTGAAAAGAAGATCGCCGCTCTTGAAGGCGGTGTTGGCGCTATGCTTACCTCATCAGGTCAGGCTGCCACCTTAACTGCAATTTTAACCATTGCCAAAGCTGGCGACGAGATCCTGTGCTCATCAACCGTTTATGGCGGTACTTTCAATCTGATGGCCGTAACCTTCAAGAGAATGGGCATTAACGTAATCTTCTTTGATCAGCAGAATGAAACTGATGAGCAGATTGAAGCAAAGATCAACGAAAAGACCAAGGCTATCTTTGGTGAGACTATTGCAAATCCTGCTTTAACCGTATTTGATATTGAGCGCTTTGCAAATATTGCTCACAAGCATGAGATCCCTCTGATTGTTGATAATACCTTTGCAACTCCAATTTTATGCAAGCCATTTGATTTTGGTGCTGATATCGTGGTTCATTCAACCACCAAGTATATGGACGGTCATGCTGTTCAGGTAGGAGGTGTTGTAGTTGACAGCGGTAAATTTGACTGGGCCAAGTCATCAAAATTCCCTGAGTTTGTAACTCCTGATGACTCATACCACGGACTAGTATATACCACCACTTTCGGTAAGGCAGCTTTCATTGTTAAGGCTCGCGTGCAGATCATGCGTGATTTGGGTGTATCTCAGTCACCACAGGCAGCCTTCTATATTAACTTAGGTTTAGAGACCCTGCCTTTAAGAATCAAGCAGCACTCAATCAACGGTAAGAAGCTTGCTGAGCACTTAAAGAATCATCCAAAGATTGAAAAGGTTATTTACCCAGGTTTAGAGGACAGCGAGTACAAAGCCTTAGCTGACAAGTATCTTTTAGATGGATATACAGCAGGTGTGCTCTCACTGGTTATCAAGGGTGGCAGAGAAGGTGGTGCCCGCTTTATCGATAATGTAAAGATGGCTTCACAGGAAGTTCATGTAGCTGATATCAGAACCTGTCTGTTACATCCTGCAACAGCAACTCACAGACAGTTAAGCGATGCTCAGTTAGCTGATTGTGGTATCTCTCCAGGTCTTGTTCGTCTGTCTGTAGGTCTTGAAGATATTGATGATATCATTGCTGATATCGATCAGGCTTTAGAGCACGTATAAATCAACCATACAAATCTGATTATTAAAAAGCAGAAAGCGTATACTTTCTGCTTTTTTACTTATATAAGGACATATAATTTTTTGATCCTGAAAAGGCAATCATCTTAAAGCAATTGCAGGAGCATTAAACAGTGAGCAGAGGATTTATAAGATAGGCAAGTATAAAAAAAACTGGAGTAAGGTAACTCCAGAAAATGATTTAATTGATTTCTATGTAGGTTGAAGCGCTTTTATCTCCACTTTTAATGGTAAACAAGCCGCCATTTAATCTTAAAAAAGATAAATCATAGGTTCTTATCTGACCTACATGCTCGCCATCGCAGGTGATGGTACGGCGCTTTAGAATATGCTTCTGGCCAATACTGATATCTTTGAAGGTTGCCTTGATTGGGGTGCCAAAGCCTAAAACAAAAACCTCAACAGATGAGTCGTAGATCTGTTTGATTCCGACAGCCACAACCTTCTGCTCGTTTCTTAATTTTACCTTGTCATAGAGCGCGCAGTAGTATGGATTAGATACCATGCTTGCATTGCACAGGGTAAATGGCATGAATGAGAGAATAATTGAAATTATAAGTTTCTTCATATTGTATTTCAGGCCTTCACATATACAGTGAAGGCCATAAGCTTCTGTTGGTTAATTAGAGGCTTTCAATTTCTTTTAACTGAGCTAACACCTTCTCAAGCTGGGTCTTGTTAAGCTCTAACTGAGCCTTTGCACCCTCGATGATATTAGCAGGAGCCTTAGATACGAAAGCTTCATTTGAAAGCTTGCTTTCACCTGATTTGATGTTGCCCTCTAGCTTTGCAATCATGCCCTTTAAGCGCTTGATTTCCTCATCCTTGTTTACAAGATCTTTCATTGCAATCAGGATCTCGGCATTGCCAAGAGGCTTTGCTGTGCAAGGAGGTACTTCATCATCTGCATTTACAAACTTGACAGGCTCGATGTTGGCAAGATTCTCCATGAAGATGAAGTTATCGGTTGCACAACGGATCTCATTGTCGTTTGCACCACGCATCATAGGAGCAAGCTTAACAGAAGGAGCAACCTTCATTTCTGCTCTTAAGTTACGTACGGTGGTAGCAAAATCCTTGATGAAGCTGATATCAGCTACAGCCTGAGAGTCATTGTCAAAGTCTGACTGTACAGGGTATGGAGCTGAAATAATGGTCTTTTCAGCGTTGAGCTTGTCAATCATAGGTGCAGTCTGCTGCCAGATGGTCTCAGTTAAGAATGGCATTACAGGGTGAGCCATTCTCATGGTGGCCTCTAATACCTCAACTAAGGTGTAAGCAGTTGCATTCTTCTGAGCATCGGTTGCAGTCTCTGACTTTAATACAGCCTTGGTAAACTCAAGGTACCAGTCGCAGTACTCATTCCAGATGAACTCGTAGATATTTGAAGCAACCTGATCGAATCTGAAAGCATTGATTGATGAGGTTACCTGAGCAATTGCCTCTGACATCTTGGCTCTGATGAAGCGATCTGCCACGCTTAAGTCAGCTGGATTTGGCTTTGAAAGCTTCATTTCACTTACATTCATCAGCACGAAACGGGATGCATTCCAGATCTTGTTACAGAAGTTTCTGTAACCGTCCAGTCTCTTCATATCCCAGTTGATGTCACGGCCGTTTGAAGCTAAGGCGCATAAGGTAAATCGCAGTGCGTCAGTACCGTGAGCTGCAATACCTTCAGGGAACTGCTTGGCGGTACGCTTTGCAATCTTCTCAGCCATCTGAGGCTGCATCATATTGGCAGTACGCTTTGCAATCAGGCTGTCTTTATCAATGCCGTCAATCATGTCTAAAGGATCTAATACGTTACCCTTTGACTTGGACATCTTGTTGCCTTCCTCATCACGGATAAGGCCGGTAACATAAACAGTCTTGAATGGAACCTGTGGAGTGCCGTCTTCATTCTTCATGAAGTGCATGGTCATCATGATCATACGGGCAACCCAGAAGAAAATAATATCAAAGCCGGTTACCAGGGCAGATGTTGGGTGGAACATCTGAAGTTCTTTGGTGTTGTCTGGCCAGCCTAAGGTAGAGAAGGTCCATAAGGCTGATGAGAACCAGGTGTCAAGCACATCTGGGTCACGGGTTAACTTGACATCAGCGCCTAATGAGTACTTGGAGCGAACTTCTTCTTCATTTCTTGCAACGTATACCTTGCCGTTTTCATCGTACCAGGCAGGAATTCTGTGACCCCACCATAACTGACGTGAAATACACCAGTCCTGAAGATCATTCATCCATGAATAGTACATGTTGGTGTACTGAGCTGGAACAAACTTGATGCGACCATCCTGAACAGCTTCAACAGCTGGCTTGCCAAGTACGCTGGCACGAACATACCACTGATCTGTGAGCATTGGCTCGATAGGTACACCGCCACGGTCGCCAAAAGGCTGTGAAAGAGCATGATCTTCAATGTGATCGAGTAAACCTGCGCTCTTTAAGTCCTCAACCATGCGCTCACGGGCTTCAAAACGGTCAAGACCGCGGTATGCCTCAGGGATAAAGCCCTTAACATCACTAAGTGGCTCGCCGTTGGTGTCGAATACTTCACACTCGTCTCTTACATGAGCATCTTCGGTGAAGATGGTGAACATAGGAAGCTTGGCTCTCTTGCCTACTGCATAGTCATTAAAGTCGTGAGCAGGGGTGATCTTAACGCAGCCGGTACCGGTGGTCATGTCTGCATGGATATCTGCTACAACAGGAATTCTTCTGCCTACTAATGGTAAAATCAGCTCTTTGCCTACTACATCCTTGTAGCGCTCATCGTTAGGGTTTACAGCAACGGCTGAGTCACCTAAGAGAGTCTCAGGACGGGTGGTTGCAACTAGCAGGTAGTCCTTGCCGTCTGCAGTCTTAACACCGTCTGCAAGCATGTACTTTAAGTACCACATGAAGCCTTTAACATCTTTGTTTTCAACTTCAAGATCAGAAATTGCGGTGCGGAGCTTTGGATCCCAGTTTACAAGGCGCTTGCCTCTGTAGATAAGATCTTCATCGTAAAGACGGACGAAAACTTCAAGCACTGCCTTTGAAAGACCTTCATCCATGGTGAAGCGCTCTCGGCTCCAGTCAACAGAAGTGCCAAGACGTCTCATCTGACGGGTAATGGTGCCACCTGACTGCTCCTTCCACTCCCAGATCTTCTCAATGAACTTCTCACGGCCGTAGTCATGGCGGGTCTTCTGTTCTTCCTTTGCAATCTTGCGCTCAACCACCATCTGAGTTGCAATACCGGCATGGTCGGTACCGCACTGCCACAGAGTGTTGTCACCCTTCATACGGTGATAGCGGATGAGGGTATCCATAATGGTCTGCTGGAAGGCATGACCCATATGAAGAGAGCCAGTTACATTTGGTGGAGGCAGAGCAATAGAGAAGGACTCTTTTGATGCATCGTAATTTGGTTTGAAACAGCCTTCTTTTTCCCATTTTTCATAGGTGCTGTTCTCAAAATTTTCTGGTGTATAGGTTTTATCCATCTGCATAGTTTTTAAACCTTAAAAGCTATAGTTGTGGTCGGAAAAATTTTTTCTATTCTACCACTTTTTGACTCTCCTCACACATACAAAATCTAGTAATAAAATATAAAAACTTTTTTTTGCAAAAACGATATAGAATTGATTAGTTTTATATATATGTGGAATCGGTTTTCTTGTTGAAGATTAGCCCTGTTTTGTAAGAAGTATGAATCGGGGGCTTTAAGTAGATGGCGCTATGAATAAATTTGCAGAGAAATACTTTAAATTTTTAATTTTTACAGTAGCGATTGTAATAACTTCACTTGTTTATGCAGTTGCTCTGTTTTATACAAATTCTGCTTTTTATGCCACCGTTGACGACAAGAACAACGCAATTTCCGTAGAAAGAATGATTAACCTTTCATCTGAGATGGTGAAGGATTATGACATTATTCTGAAGAATACCCATCGTCTTGCTGACTTTATCAGAGAAAATCCAAACGCCACCAACGACAAAATCGGTGTTTTCATTTCAAAAACTCTGATGCCAAGAGATCTGTCATCATTCTTCAACAGAAAAAATACCGACTTTGTGGCATCCTACGTGATTGCTCCAGATGACATCATCTCCATGACCTATTCAAATCTGCCAGGCAATTCAAATCCTGATTTATCACACTTTCTTGATGCCTCATCTGATTATTATCTAAACCTTGCCAAGAATAATCCTGGTGATGTTGTGGTACAGGGTCCTCTGCCATCAGTTCATTCTCATGATGTGCTGATTTTCAACCGTGAAGCTATTTACATTAACGGTAAATACTGGGGTTACGTGGGACTGACAGCAGACTTCTACAAATTCTTAGAGTGTGTGCGCCTTGCAGTTGAAGACGAACACTTTGTGTATGCAATCAGATCATCAGTATTCAATGGTGCCTCGGACTTCGTATGGGGTGACAGCACTCTGCTTTCAGACAGGACTGTTGGCGGCCGTCAGAAGTCAATCTTCTTTGGTAAGCAGCGCTGGGATCTGGCTTTAAGAGTAAAGGTAACTGAAAGTGCAAAATCTGCACTTAACAACCTGCACCTTATCATTGGTATTCTTTATGTGATTACACTTTTTGTTGTAATCATCATGTGCAACTACCTGTGCAGATTAAGATCTGTAAAGTGCATTGACCTGCTGACTAATACCTATAACCATGAGTACTTCTGTTCAATTATTCAGCGTGAGCTTAAGAACAAGCAGGAACATGCACTTATCGTAATGGATATCAATTACTTCAAGCAGATCAATATCGTCTATGGCCATCATACCGGTGATGAGCTGCTGACAGAAACCACAAGACGTCTGCGTTCTGTTATCGGTTACAACGACAAGATCTGCCGTATTGGAGCCGAGTTTATCATCTTCTTGAGCAATGTTAAGTCAAGAACTGAAGTTGAGCGAGTTTATGGTGAGATTGTGACAGTCATGTCAAACAACATTGAAACTAAGAATTTCTCAATCAAGCCTAGCATTGTGATGGGCTCTTCAAGCACCATTGAAGAAGGCCGTGACATGCGTGAGCTCTTCCATAAGTTAAATGACAATCTGGAAGCTAACAGAAAAGCTCAGAAAGGCGGTTAAAATTGTAAAATTCTCAGAAAATTCTGTCTAAAAAAACATGTTAATAAATGTCAATAATTACTGAAAGTTGTTGTGACGGTTACAGATAGAAGAATAATGAAAGAAATTGAACATTTAGAGAATGGCAAGCTGATGTTTCACAGTTATGATGCGCTAAAGGCATACTGTGACAAACCAGAGAATCCTTTGGATGTAGTGGTTCTGGGTAAAGAGATAATAGCATTGTGCGCTAAGGATGAGGAGGGTTGTATCCATGGACTTTTTAAAAGCTCAAAGCGCACCAATGAGCAGTTTAAGGGAATTACTGATTGGGACGTGTCAAAGGTTGAAGATATGAGTTATATGTTCTGTGGCGCAAAGAACTTCAACCAACCTCTAAACAACTGGGACGTGTCAAATGTAACCAATATGTACCACATGTTCTATGGCGCAGAGAACTTCAACCAGCCCCTCGACAATTG
>ONCB01000127.1 GCA_900316175.1 uncultured Succinatimonas sp. | reverse complement strand
CTGTTTTTAAAGAACTTACTAAGATCTGTAAAAGATCTTAAAGGGTAAAATAATCATATTGAGGCTCTATGTTTTACCCACACATATGCACGAAGCCTCGAATTTTTTAAAAATTTTATCTTGTTCCGTATACAACGATGGTTTTTCCGTGAGCAGAAATCATGTGCTCTTCTTCCATCATCTTCAAAATACGACCAACTGTCTCTCTTGAACAACCAACAATCTGACCAATTTCCTGACGGGTGATCTTAATCTGCATACCATCTGGATGTGTCATTGCTTCTGGCTGATGAGCAAGATTTACGAGAGTCTTTGCAATACGTCCCTGAACGTCAAGGAATGCTAAGTTACTTACTTTATTGGAAGTTGCAGAAAGTCTGTGTGAAATCTGAGCTGTAAGGCGCATCAGAATCTCAGGATTTACCTGAACTAACTGCTTGAACTTGCTATATGAAACTTCTGCAATTTCGCAGGCAGTTTTAGCTTTCACCCATGAAGTACGCTTTGGAGTTTCTGATTCATCAAATAAACCTACTTCACCAATGAAATCACCCTGATTTAAGTAACTTAAGATCATCTCATGACCATCAGAATCCTTAATCAGAACAGCTACTGAACCTTTTGCAATATAATATAAGGTTTCAGCTTTTTCACCAGCATGAATGATGGTGCTTTTAGCGCCATACTTATGAATATGACACTGACTTAAGAACCAGCTGATAGTAGTATCAGTCTGTGGTTTTATAATTGAAGGTATGGTCATTTATAAACACTCTTAAAAATCAATAATTTTTTTTTGCTATAGTACAAATTTTGAAATTGTCAAAATTTTAATTAAATTTATATATTGATTATAACGGAGTTTTTGAACTAAGTGTTACTTATTTAACAATACAAACATCTTTTTCTTGGATTTATGCAATCTATTTCACGTTTTATAAATACTATGTTTGCATTATGGTGCAGAATTAGATAGATCCCCGGAAATGAATCTGCAATTTATGACTCCTTGAACCAAAAAGTTCAAGTCTGGCATCAAAAAGGTATTTTAGGCTTCCTGTCAAAAGCAGGCCTGCACACCACACCCGGCAGACGCCAATTTCTGTAGATATCGGCTCAGGGTTGAAATCGCTGGATATCACCCCAGGGAATTGTTTTGTAAGGTTTTACCCTTACATAACAACGATTTTAGCAAAACAATTTACAGTTGCCTAGCCTTTTTAAA
This sequence comes from uncultured Succinatimonas sp., assembly GCA_900316175.1. GTDB lineage: Bacteria > Pseudomonadota > Gammaproteobacteria > Enterobacterales > Succinivibrionaceae > Succinivibrio. Next base: position 4,421 of record ONCB01000127.1, on the reverse strand, counting down.
GGATGATATGAAATTAAGTCAGGTAGATAAATATAATGCACACGGCAGCAGTTAAAAGAATGATAATTGCCTTGTTAATAAAGGATAAAAGAGAAGTATCAAGGTAAAACTGTTCTAAGTATTTCTGTCTGAACAGATACGCATCTTCCATAGATTGAAAGTTTCCCTGTTCTATTCCAAGAGGAACTCCGTCAGAATATGCCTTGTCTATGAGCATTCTGAATTTGAGTCTTAATAAAGTAGTGTGCTTTTCATTAAGTTTTAACGATTTTACGTAGTCTCTTGCAAAGATTTCCGGCTCTGGATTATTTAGAATATCTGCTTTTTCCTTATATCTGAAATCTGATATAAAGAACGATTTTAACTGATATTTTATGTAATTAAGATCCATTGTTAATCCTGAAACTTAAAAGGCAGCACTAAGGCTGCCTTCAGTTACCATAATGCTACTAGATCTGCTCTGGTACCATCTTGATATGGCCACAAGGGCATTCCTGAGCACATACACCGCAGCCTTTGCAGTAATCGTAGTTAAACTCATATCCTTTACCAGGACCTAACTTGATTACAGCTGAGTCAGGGCATACGCCGTAGCAGTTGTCGCATTCCATACAGTTACCGCATGAAAGACAGCGTCTGGCTTCGAAGATTGCGTTCTCTTCAGTTAAACCGTGCTGAACTTCATCGAAAGTATTAGTTCTGCGTGCAACCTCAAGCTCCTGTCTTACAGTCTTTGGTGCATCTGTATAGTACCAAGGATGCATGTCTTCGAACTTGGCGATTTCATGCTTCTCACCCTTTGAGTATACACGACCATTGAGGTATGCATTGATGCTTCTTGCAGCCTTCTTACCCATACCAATAGCGTGGGTAACGGTTCTGTCGTTGGTTGCAACGTCACCTGCGGCGAAGATGCCGTCAACAGAAGTCATCATAGTAGCTTCATCAATAACAACGCTGTCGTTGTCAAGTTTCAGATCGGTGATCTTTTCAAGAACAGACTTGTCAACGTTCTGACCTACTGCAAGAACAACTGCATCTGCAGGCATTTCTTCAAATTCACCTGTAGGCTGAGGCCTGCCATTTTCATCAAGCTCCATCTTCTCAATAGTAAGGGTGTTGCTTGAAGCAGAATTGATCTTAGACAGCCACTTAACCTGAATACCTTCTTCTTCAGCGGCCAGCATTTCTTCCTTGTTGGCTTTCATCTTGTCGCGGTTACGACGATAAACGATTACAGGCTCAGCACCGATTCGACGCAGGCAGCGTGCAACGTCAACAGCAGTATTACCACCGCCGTAAACTGCAACCTTACGTGCAATCTGGATTTCACCGTTATCCTGGAACTCACCTAGAACATTCAATGCGTGGAGAATGTGGTTGGTGTCGCCCTGAGGAATATCAACATTTGATGAAATGCTTGCACCCATAGCCAGAAGAACAGCATCATATCTGCCGTTTTTCTTTTCAGCTTCGATATCTTCGATACGACGACCGTATTCAATAGTTACGCCCATATCTTCGATACGCTTGATTTCAGCATCAAGAATGTTTCTTGGCAGACGGTATACAGGAATACCGTAACGCATCATACCGCCGCCTTCCTTGTTCATGTCAACAATATGAACGCTGTGACCGAAACGGCGTAGCTGATAGGCACATGATAAACCTGCAGGACCTGAACCTACGATAAGGATCTTTTTGCCGGTTTCTTTGGTTGGGCGTTTGAATGCAAGATTATGCTCGATAGCATAATCACCTAAGAATCTCTCAACAGAGTTAATACCTACAGACTCATCAAGGAAGCCACGATTGCACTTGCCTTCACAGGTGTGATAGCAGACACGGCCCATACAGGCTGGCATTGGGTTTTCCTCGGTTAAAATTCTCCAGGCATGCTCATAGTCACCTTCTGCAGCATAGAACAGCCACTGCTGAATGTTTTCACCGGCAGGACACTGATTGTTACATGGAGGTAACTTGAATACATTAACAGGACGCAGTGTACGCCATGAACCAGTTTTGTTTGACAGAGAAGAAGCTGGATCAAGGGTAACAGCAAATGATTTTTTCAACATAATACTATCTCCTTAAACAGCTGAGCTACGCTCGTAAGCCTGCATTGCTACAGGGGTTAAAGCTGGCTCGTCATCACCTAACAGACCGAAATTCTTAATATTGGTATCGCAAAGAGCCTGAAGTCTTGCTACAACATTAGGATCAGCCTTTTTACCTGTTAAGTGAGCATATCTGCGCTGCATCTTCAGATAGTTCAATACAGGCTGCTTCTGTCTAATCTTGCGTACGGAAGTGATCTTACCGTATTCAGCTTCATAAACAGGGAAGAAACCTGATTCCATAGCCATACGTGCTGCGGTTACGGTTGAATTTGATGACAGACCCCAGCCTAATGGGCATGGTACGAGGATCTGGATGAAACGGGCACCGTGGAATGACATTGCCTTGGTTACCTTGTTTTCAAGATCTCTTAAGTCTGCAACAGTTGCAGTAGCCACATAAGGAATACCATGAGCCATGGCAATTAAAGGTACATCTTTACCCTTGCCCCAGTCAGCACCAGGTTCCTGACCTACTAGCTGAGTGGTAGCAGTTCTTGCAGCAGGAGGTGTAGCAGATGAACGCTGAACACCTGTGTTCATATATGCTTCGTTGTCATAGCAGATATATAAAACGTCGTCATTACGTTCAAACATACCTGATAATGCGCCAAAGCCAATATCGGTGGTACCACCGTCACCGCCTTGAGCGATAATACGAGGAGCTGACTCACCATTCTTCTTTGCCAGAACGCCAGCTGCGGCTGCAAGACCTGAACCTACGGCTGCAGCGTTACCAAACAGAGAGTGAACCCATGGAAGTTTCCATGCTGATTCTGGATATGGAGTTGAGAATACTTCAAGACAGCCTGTAGCATTTACCAGCATAATCTGGCCATTGGTTGCCTTCATGGCTGCATCGATTGCATAACGGGCGCCTAAAGCTTCACCACATCCCTGGCAAGCTCTGTGACCTGAAACCAGAGAATTTGGTCTGTCCGAAGATGCCTGAACAGATCTCATTGCAGGATTTAACAGACGGTTACCTACAGTGTTTGAACCAGTCTGATAGAATTTAATTTTTTCTAACATAATCTACTCCTTACTAACCCTTTGCTGAGTTCTCAAGATCAGTCTGAGTTAGAGGACCCTGTTTGAAAGATACGCCCTCAGCCTTTTGTGTATAACCGTTTAATACGTCAGAATCGATATCGAACCAGTTAAACTCCTCGGTAAACTTGCCATCTAATGCGCTCTTTACGATACCGTTGATGGTGCTGCCGAAAATAGGACGTCCACCTAAGCCTGCCAGTGCTGTTACAACCTTGCAGTCAGTGCCTTCCATTGCTCTCTTGACTTCAGGACAGATAATACCTCTTGCGCCAAATGAGAATGCTCTTTCAACACATACAACATTCTTGGTGTCGCCGATAGCTTCCTTAAGTGCTGCATATGGGAATGGGCGGAATGACTTTAATGAAATGATACCAACGTTGATGCCTTCTTTCTTAAGTCTGTCAACTTCATCCTTTGCTGTACCAACTGTAGAGCCTAAAACAATAAGCTTTAACTGAGCATTTTCGCAGTTATAGCAGTCGAGCAGACCACCTGACTTAGAACCAGTCAGCTCGCGATATTCCTTAGTTACCTCTTCAATTACGTCAAGGGCTTTTGCCATCTTACGCTGCTGGAGGAAGCGAACCTCAGTGAATGCTTCTGGACCTACCATAGAACCGATGGATACTGGCTCTTTGGTGGTGATGTATTCTTTTGGCTCGTAGGCTGGGAGGAACTTGTCTACAATTTCCTGAGATGGAATATCAAGGCGTTCAAAAGCATGGGTCAGTACGAAGCCGTCCATACAAACCATAACAGGAAGGCCAACCTTCTCAGCAATCTTGAATGCCATGATATGGGTATCTACAGCATCCTGGTTTGATTCGCAGAATAACTGCAGCCAGCCAGAATCACGCTGTGAAAGAGAATCAGAATGATCGTTCCAGATATTGATAGGACCGCCGATTGCACGTGATGCTACGGTCATAACAATAGGAAGTCCCAGACCTGAAGCTGAATATACACCTTCAGCCATATACAGAAGACCCTGTGATGCGGTTGCTGTATAAGTACGGGCACCACCAACTTCTGAACCGATAGCTACAGAAATTGCAGAGAACTCTGATTCAACATTTAAGAATTCGCAGTCCTTTAAAGAACCTTCTTTTACGAACTTACCTAAGTTTTCAACAATGTGGGTCTGAGGAGAAATAGGGTAGGCACAAACAACGCCTGGACGGCATAAGGCAACAGCCTCTGCAACACCTAATGAACCTTCGATCTGCTTAAGCATTATTTAGCCTCCTT
>ONCB01000062.1 GCA_900316175.1 uncultured Succinatimonas sp. | reverse complement strand
ATAAGAGCCATAAAATTTCCTCTGAAATCCTTGATGAATTGATGCCATGGAATATGGCTTAACAGGAAGGTCAGAAATTTTTATTTCCGACCATTTACATAAAAAATAAACTTCATTCTGACAGTCATGGCACCAGTAATAATGAAGGCCAGCATAATAACAGTGACAGGATCATAATATTCAAGATAACTTAAGCATAAGAGCATTAATAATACCTTATTAATATATTGTTAAGAGCTCTATTAATAGCTCACTTCATTAATAAGCCGTCAATATGCCAATTAATATGATCACATTTACTTTAATATTTATCAGTTTTATAGGTTATAAAAAAGAAGTATCCTCTAGCTTTATGTGACTTGTTATGATTTAAATATCCTGAAACGCTGCTTAAAGAAGATCTCTTATTCAATATTTGATTTCCAAACAAACCTATATATAAGCCATTTATATAAACAAGTGGCAAAATGTAGACACAAATTTATACCATCACTGGCAACATTTGCCACAATAGGACATTATTAAATAATTTTCAGTAACAACTAATCTTAATATCCAGTTTCCAGTCTTTTTTTCCTGATTAGAGCTTTTATTAATAGATAAGCAGCACTTTGTTATTAATTAACAGCTTATACTGCGATCAAAATTCAAATTATTTACTTATTATTCAGTACGTTAATCTTTTTCTAACAAGCAACATTAATATAAAACACATAGATAACAACAGGATGGCAAAAAAGTGGCAGTTTTTTGCCACTTCAAAAAATTTTTTCCTCTAAATTCAAATATCAATTTTTTTGATAAATTTTTCTAACTATTTTCTTCTTATTTTTCAACAAATAAATAATTATTTTAAATTCTCTTAAAATTTTGGCACGCATATAGCATATATAAAAATAACTTTAAGAGTGTTGCCATCTTTGGAGAGAAAAGAGACAACTTAGAGCCTCTTAAAGACATAAACGCCGAAAAGGCATTTTAGGGGAGAAAAGAAAATGGCTCTATTTATTCAAACAAATACTTCTGCCATCAATGGCCAGAAAAACTTAACACACGCTAACAAAGCTCTTGATACAACCTATCAGAGATTATCATCAGGTCTTCGCATTAACACTGCAAAAGACGATGCAGCAGGTTTACAGATTTCAAACCGCTTAACCTCACAGATTAACGGTTTAAAGCAGGGTAACCGTAATGCAAACGATGGTATCGCTCTTTGTCAGACCATGGAAGGTGCGTTAGAAGAAACCACCAATATGTTACAGCGTATCAGAACTTTAGCTATCCAGGCAGCTAACGGTACAAACACCACTGTTGACCGCAGGTCAATTCAGGATGAAATTACCGCTCTGTCAATGGAAATTACCAGAATTGCATGTAAGACAACCTTCGCTGGACGTACAATATTAAATGGTGTACCTGCACCTAACTCAATGCTGGATGCTGAAGGTAAGTGTACCTTCCAGGTTGGTGCTTACGCTTTTGATACTTTATCTGTATCTGTTTCAACAGGCTTTACTCTGTCAGGCTTATGTACTCTGACAGCTAAAATCGGAAATACTGACCCTTCAAATGATGGCATAAGTGATCATGCACAAAACTTTGAAGCTGGTATCATTAAAACCGGTAATGGTTATGAGTTCTCTTGTGCAACTCAGGATGCAGCACAGTTTACAATCGCAGCTGTAGACGCCCTGATTAACGCAGTAGATACCAAACGTGCCGAGTTCGGTGCTCTGGAAAACCGTATGGAATCAACCATCCGTAACCAGGAAACCACTGGTGAGAACGTATCTGACGCAAGATCACGTATCCGTGATGCTGACTACGCTGAGGAAGCATCTAACCTGTCTGCTCAGAACATTATTCAGCAGGCTTCAACCACTGTATTAACACAGGCTAACTCAAGACCTCAGATCGCATTAAGCCTCTTAGGCGGTTAGTAATCTAAAATCCTTTACCTCCCCAAGAAGTACCTGGGAAACCAGGTACTTTAGGGGGTAGATTTAAAAGGCCTAAGGATGTATTACAATTTGAAAAGACTGTATGGTTTTGAGCACAAAAAAAGTAGCTTAAAGCTACTCTTTTGTATTGGTGAAAAGCGATTTTATAAAAAATCAGGCGTATACAGAAATACCCATAGCCTGAGAAATAGCCTCACGTTTATCCTGATTTAAAACAGAACTGTAAGCCTGAATAGAATTAGGTACCTTGGTATCCTGCATATATTCTACAGAAGCTTCCTGATAAGCCATTTCATTGCCGCGAACATCAGCCTTTGGAACCACTTCTACAGCGCTCTTATAGCTTGCCTGTGCGGTATTAGCTCCCTGTTTGCTGTTCTCATCAGATCTGTTGGTCTGCTCGTCAATTCTCTGACGGTTAACCTGACTCTGTATAACCTGAAGATTATAAGTAGAGTCCTGTAAGCTTGATACTGACATTATCTTTCCATATTTTAATAAGTTATATAATATCTGCAATTTTACTTCTCAAAAAAAGTAAAACTACGCCGTTATCATATTAATTTTAGTAAAAAAATGCCCCTGAACCATAGGCTGGGATCTCATTTTTTTAACCTTAGTATTAGCTCGTTGAAAAGACAAAGATTAATTATTTCTGCTCGTTTACCTTTTTCCAGGTAACCTCGTTTCTTACATACAGAGGTAATGCATTCTCAGGATCTACAACCTCTCCTGTTGTAAATTTTAAAAGACCTTCTTTTAAAAGATACTGTGCACCAGGAAAATCTGAGAATTTTTCAAAATCTTTATTAAGACCTGAATTTTTAAGAACTTCAACACCAGAACCACCGAAGATCACATCAACAGAATCAGAAGTTAATTCCTTAATCTTTAAAAGTGCATCCTCAGGTTTTAAAACGCGCTCTTCATCAAGTAAGGATAAAATGCCATTCTTATTTTTATAAACAGCAAGATATACTTCTCCCATACGGGCATCAATGCTTGAAACCACGTACTGAGCGCTTCTGTGTTCAAAGCTCTCTAAGGCAATAGCTTTAAGAGATGTAACAAGTGCGACCTTAAGATTTAATCCTAAAGCAAGACCCTGAGCAGTTGAAGCTGCTATTCTGACACCGGTAAAAGATCCTGGACCTACCCCCAGGACAATACCGTCAAGGTCATCTTTGGTAATTGAGTTCTCTTTTAAAAGAGCATCAATTAAAGGCAGGATAAGTTCTGCGTGTTTCTGTGGAGTAAGCTCTTCTTTAAAAGAAACATTATCTTCATTTAAAAGAGCAACTGAAAGGCATTCAGTTGAAGTTTCCAAAGCTAAAAGTTTCATAGAGATCTCCACAAAAATATGATGTGAGTATTTTTGTACAATCAGGCTTTAAAATCAAGTCCTTATAAAAGCTTAAAATATGCTTGAGACTAAATATATATACCAGGCAATTATATGAGATTAAAATTTAATGGATCTATAATAATAGAACGTGGTAATACATTTCTGAGGTTTATATGAAGCTTGCACTTATCGGCTCTGGCAGAATTATTCTTGATGCGCTTTATGCTTTAAAGGCAGTAGATTCTGTTGAAGTTAAAGCATTATATGTGCGTGAACACAGTCTTGACAAAGGAATTGAAATTGCAAAAGACCACAACATTCCTCAAGATATGGTCTTTACCGATTATGAAGCTCTGCTTGATAATGCCGATATCGATGCTGTTTATATAGGTCTTGTAAACTCAGCACACTATGAATACTCAAAAATCGCGCTTGAGCATGGCAAAAACGTGATTGTTGAAAAACCGTTTACCGACAATTACTCCAAAGCCAAAGATCTTTATAACCTTGCAAAAGAAAAAGAGCTGATGATCTTTGAAGCAGTCACTATCCTGCATACAGAAGTATTTTCAAAACTCAAAGAGTCACTCTTAAAAATTGGCAGTATCAGAATTGTTAACGCAAACTACTCTCAGTACTCATCAGCTTATGACAGCTATTTAGAAGGCAGTATTCCGCATGCCTTTGACAAGGCTCATTTAGGTGGCTGCATGAGAGATATCAATATTTACAATCTGCATTACACCATCGCGCTCTTTGGTATGCCAAAGAAGGCAAACTATATAGCCAACCGAGGATTTAACGGAATCGATACCTCTGGTGTACTTGTTCTATCCTATGAGAGCTTTATCTGTGTTTTAACCGGAGCTAAAGATTCAGACAGCGAATGCTTTTTCTCTATTCAGGGGGAAAAAGGCACCTTAAGAATAGATGGAAAACCTAACGTTGCTTCAAATCTTAAGATTAAAGTCATTGACGATAAAAAAGGCACTCAAAGAGATAAAGCAGGAGCCAGTGTAAGAGCAGCAGTTGAAACTGAATTTATCCCTAAGGATAAACACCATCGCATGTGTGATGAGTTCAAGGCCTTTGCCTTAATGATTGACAGTAAAGATTATGAGAAGGCTGACTATTTTATGAAGGAAACCTTAGACGTAATGATGGTGATTGATATGATTAAGGATGATTTATAACTACTGTGTGTTGTCATTTACCTCAATGACATCAGCATCAATCACATCGCTGTCAGAAAATTTAAATGAAGAATTATGATTATCAGCGTGTACATTCACATCATATTTGTCATCAAGACTTTCTTCAAATGGAATTGACTCATGAACATAGCCAGGATCTTCATGTTCATTTACAAATTCATCTTTTACATCATCACAAATTCTGTTTAAGGACATAAGTTTCTTATCATGACTTAAAAATGACTGAAGCTCTTGAAGATTTGAACACAAACTCATATCTGGAAGTGATTTTTTGAACATGCCAGAATATCTTGCAGATACAATTCTTGGATCACAGATGATGAGTCCTCCTCTGTCATTCTCATGACGGATAAGTCTGCCAACCCCCTGTCTTAACTCAATAATCGCTTCAGGAACAGCAATAGACATAAAGCTGCTCTTTTTATTCTGTTTGTTATTAGTATCAGCATCAAAATACATGCAGCGGGCATTGAAAATAGGATCTGTCGGAGTTTCAAAAGGAAGCTTGTCAATAATTAAAAGCGATAAGGCAGAACCTGGCACATCTACACCGGCCCAGAAAGATGAAGTAGCAATCAGAACAGCCCTGCCGTCTTCCTTAAAACGTTTAAGCATTTCTGAGTTTGAGAGGTTTCCGTACTGAGAATATATCTTGCGACGGTTTCTAAACAGTCTTGATATAGCACTGCGAGCAGCACTGATTGCTGTTTTTGAAGTGGTTAAAAAGAATATACCACCCTCTACACTTTCAAGAACATCTCTTAATGAAGTAACAATACCGTCAATACGTCTTTCATCTGCTGTTGACGGAAAGTCCCCTGACATGTAGACACCAGCCTGATAAGGGTAATTAAAGGAGCTTTTAACCTCCATACATGAAGTATCATTAGGAGCACCGATATCAGTTAAAAACTTGTTGAAGTTCTTTGCCACCATCAAGGTTGCAGAAGTCATCAGAACTCCTAAGGAATTTAACTGACACTTATCAAGATAATCACCAAAGAGCTCACTTATCTCAAGAGGAGTTAAACTTAAGGCAAAGTTCTTTCTTGAGACCTCACCTGTTGCCACATATTTGCCAAAACCAGGATTCTTCTGTCTGTCATCAAGATCAATGTTCATGATCCTGACAATCACATCAGCCTTTTCATGCACATATTCCTGAAGATTTGAAAGATAGTCCTCAGCACAGTCAATATTAGACTTAATAAATGCCTCATACTCTTTTAAGGTCTTGTAAAGATTACCTACAACAGCGCGGAAGTTTTCATCTGGGAATTTGTATTTAAAGTACGGATCTTTACTGTTTGGGTCATAGTCATGATACTTGTAGAAAAGTAAATTTCGTTTATTGATCTCCCCCTTTTCTTTTTCAGACATATACTCAAAAACTTCCTTATAGGCCTTATCAAGAAGCTCCACACGTTTTTCAAAAGGCTTCTTTGGAATGGATGTTTCACGGGATAGATACTTTAAATCCTCTTTAAACTTGCGCATATCATTTGATCCGATCCTTAAGGACATATGCTCTCGACCTATGGCTGGCATCTCATGGGCCTCATCAAAGATAATGGCCCTGTATTTTGGCAGCAGTATTGGTGGAGACATCGGATCAAAAGGATCATCAAAGCCAAGTGTTGAGAAAAAGAGTGAATGGTTAACTACAAGAACCTTGACTTCAAGAGCTCTGGCTCTGGCTTGAAATGGGAAACAGCTGTCATAAAATTTGCATTTTCTACCAATGCAGGTATCAGAGGCTCTGGTAACTTTATGCACCACTTCCTCTGAAAAGGTGGAATTAACCTCTGCAAAGTTTGGGTTTGGCGAATTCATGGCAATTTCATAATTGCTCATTTCAATCAGCAGATCGAGCTTTCTTAAGGTATTATCATTAAAGATCTGATGAAGTGTATGCCGATCATCATTAAGCATCTCCTCATCGGTAAGTTCCTTTTCATCCACAATAAAGGCAAGTTCTGTCTGAGATAGTGATCTTTTTACAGATTCGTATTTCTCAAGACACAGATAATTGCTAAAGCCCTTTAAGGCCATATAGTCTGGAGGAAGATTAAGCATCGAAAAGACATCCTCAAGATCTTTATTAACCAGCTGATCCTGCAGTGCCTTTGAGGCTGTGGAGATGACTATTTTTTTTCTTGAGAGCAGTGCCGGAACCAGATAAGCATAGGTCTTGCCGGTACCGGTACCGGCTTCACTTACCAGGATATTGCTCTCTTTAAGACAGCTCTGCCAGGCTTTAGCCATGTCAAGCTGTCCCTGTCTGAATTTAAAGTAAGGCAAATTAGCAGAAAAATATCCATTCTCTCCTAAATAGTTTTCTACATCCTCGTCAATTTCAGGAGTATGCACAGGATAGAAAATGTTTTTATCTGCCACTCATAGATCCTTTAATCAATTGCGTAGGTTACTGATACGTATGACTCTACGACCTGCTTTTCAGGAGCGTATACTTCAGGTGCAGCACTGTCTGAGGCCATGGCATTCATGGCAACAGGCTGAGCCTTGTAATTAGCACGAGGTGCAGCGTTACCGGAGAAGCGTAAAGAACAAACTTTCTTGAGGTCTACATCAAAACCCTTAGAAAGACGGCTGGCCTTATCCTGAGCATCCTTCATGGCAAGCTCATCTGCCTTCTTCTTAACTTCGGTGACATCAGAGAGCTCATAATAAACGCCGTTAACCTCGCTTACCTTTGAATCAACAGCAGCCTGAGTGATCTTCTCAATAAGAGTAAAATCCTTTACCTTTACAGTAACGGCACGAACTGCCTCATAGCCTGTGAACTTTCTTGGCTCGTCCTTGACATACTCATATCTTGGCATAATTGAAATACTGTCTGATATGATATCCTCATTATCTACACCAAAGCCTCTTACGCCGCGTACAAAAGCAGATACCTGTTTTTCAACCTTATCCTTTGCTTCTTTTGAATTCATATCTGATGCTGTAGCAGAAAAGCTTAAAACAGCAGTATCTGGCATAACTTCAATCTTGCCATAACCGTTAGCCTCTAAAATTCCAGACTCCTGGCAGTCAGCATCAGCAAAAGCATTTGAACAGAGAACTAAAACAGACGAAGCAACAAATAAAGATAAAACATTCCTTTTCATAATCTACTCCTTATTAAATGAACGAAGGCCAGAAAATACGATTCCTGGCCTTCTATTATTCAATATAATCCTTAGATTAGAATTATTTCTTGTGAAGCTGACGTGAGGCTTCAGCCTGAGCAATTACGTTGTCTAAGGTGGTGTGCTCATCAGATGCAGCCTCAACAGCAGCACCAACAGCACCTTCTAAAATTGGAGCGTCAGCAATCTTAACACGTGACTTTAATGGCTCCTCAAGCATTGAGATTGCAGCCTGTGAGCTGATTACACCAGAACCTAAGTCACATACAACCACAACGCCGTCACCCTGATCAACTTTCTTGATGGCATCAATAATGTGCTTTGGATCAGTACCTAACTTACCTTCTGCATTACCGCCTGCTGCAAGAATTGGGAACTTCTGACCATCTCTGTAGGTGATCTTCTCAACCATATCACAAATACCTTCAGCAACCTTAACGCTGTGAGATACAACAACGATACCAATCATTTATGAAACTCCTATTACCAGTTCAATATATCTATATTTTACGCAAAAAATTCTGCATAAAAGCTGATCTGTCTTCAAATTTTCAGATCTGTATTTGTTTTTTCTAATATCTACCTTATATCATACTTTCAAATAACAGTACAAATAATTTTTATCATTTCAGTGGTATTTTCTGACTACCGAAATAACAGGTCCTACAATTACGACCACAGAGTTTTCCGTAATCTCAACCTCAGGATATTCTCTGTTTCTTGGGACAAGTTTGGGTTTGGGTTTTAAACTTAACTCTTTAATGGTGTACTCCCCGTCCACACAGGCTACTACCACATCGCCGTTTTCTGGTTTTACAGAGGAATCAACAAGAACAAAATCCCCTGGCATGATACCAGCTTCAATCATGGATTCACCAGAGACTCTGTAGATGTAAGTTGACGATGGTGAGTTTACCAGAAACTCATTTACATCAAGATTACCATCAATATAACCGCCATTTGGAGCTGGAAAACCAGCCTGAATGGATTCAAGTGCCACGGGCAGTTCCACATGAGTGTTTGCCTCTGGGACAAGACCGTAGGAAGTTACTTCATCTGCCATTTTTTAATCCTTCTTAAGTATTTTCATTATAGCAGTAAAAAACCTGCCTAAGGCAGGTTAAACGGTATCATCTATTCTGTGTCTTCTGTTGTCGCTGTTATCGACAGTATCATTCTTTGTTTGCTCCTGATAGAGATTTTCATCCTCCGTGTATTCATATTCAGGATCAGAGCTGTCTTCAAGTCTGTATTTTTCCTCTCGTGACAAGGCGGCACGTGAAGGCTCAGATGCTGATGTTTTAGCAACTCTTCTTCTGTAGATAAGATCAGATGGTCTTAAAGTTGGACGCGCAATTGCGGCATATACGAATTCCTGACTCATATAAACCTCCTTTATACTATCCTCTTATCTATTTATCGGAAAAATAAGATATTATCTTAATCAAACTGATAATTAATGTTAGCTTTACCATTAGCTTAAAGATTACGCATTAAGACTCAATCTGTGATAAAATAGAATCATAATTAACACCTTATTTCTTTTTTTATCAAACAATTGAGAGTTAAAAATGGCAGAAGAGACCTTATTTACCAAGATTATCAACGGCACTATTCCATCAAAGACCATTTATCATGATGATCTTGTAACCGCATTCTTAGATATTGCACCAAAGGCTGAACACCATATCTTGATTGTTACCAACAAGCCGATACCTTCAGTTGCACACGTTGAACCAGAAGATGAGCAGGCATTAGGCCATCTTTTTATCGTTGCAAGAAAGATTGCCACCGATCTTGGTGTAAATGAGTCAGGTTATCGTCTTATCGTTAATGTTGGTAAAGACGGATGCCAGGAAGTACCTCACATTCATATGCATCTTTTAGCCGGCGGTTATTTAGGCGGTTTTGGCTTCCCACATGACAAGATTTAACAGACTATGTTAGAAACTAAAAATATTTTAAAAAAAGCATCACTTTCTCTTATTGCAGCAGCACTGTTTGCTTTAAACGGCTGCTCTTCAGATTATTTTGACAGCTCTATCGGCCCTGACGGTAAAAAAATACAGTTTGACAATAATCTGAAACCTACAAAGAGTGCTCCACAGAAAAAGCAGCCTTCAAAGCAGGCTCCAAAGGTGGAAGCAAAGAAGAGTGATACTGCTAAGGCACCATCAGTTACTGATACTGAAGGTGTAGTTAATGCCGCTTTAAGTGCTGCAGGTGAAGGTCAGGTAAAACCACCTATGGCTTTAAACGACAAACAGCCAAAGCCATATGTTCCTGATGAGCAGGATATAGCACAGGTTAATTCAGCAGCTGCTGAAGTTGTCCCTTCAGTTGAGGTTATCAACGAGAGCCTTGAGAACAGCGTAAACAGTCTTAGTGTGCAGGAGAGCAAGTGTCAGGCTTTATCAAAGGCTGAGGAAGTTGCATATAAGATTGCCGTATCCCAGGCTCCAAGACTGAAGAATGAAACAGGTCCTGTATATATTGCAAGAACTGTTGTACCTGATGAGTACACTGGCTGCGTATCTGATATCTCACCTGTAATTGACAGAGCTTTTTCACAGAACGGCATTTTAACAGTTGAAGGTGCAGGAGTTAATGTATCAGCTCAGAACACAGGTTCAGCCACCTTAATTCCTTCTCTTATCAAAGCGTGCAAACAGAGCGGTATCCCTCTTTTAAATGTGTCTGTGGTTAGAAGTATCGGCGTTAAGACTGTAATTACCATACGCAACATTCGTGTCAAGGATGGTATTACCCTGGCGCAGAACACCACACAGCTTTAATCTGTAAGGACAGCTCTGGCTGTCCTTTGTTTTCAATCAGAATTCTAATTTAATAAAGTGATTCAGTTAAGTGATGTAACCATCATGCGTGGCAGCAAGTACCTTTTAGAAAAGGCCTCTGCCAGCATTTTTCCAGGTCAGAAAGTAGGTATTATCGGCCGTAACGGCTGCGGTAAATCCACCTTGTTTGCCGCCATTAAGGGAGAAGTCGCTCCTGAGATTGGCTCAATCTCCATCCCAAGAGGATTTAAGATTTCATCTGTATCTCAGAAGACTCCATCTCTTGAGATCTCCGCTTTAGAGTATGTAAAACTTGGAGATAAGGATTTAAACGAACTTTTAGAACAGAAAAAGCGTGCCTATGAGGCAAATGACGGTGAAAAGATTGCTTTAATTGAAGATAAATTAGGTATCGCAGGGGCCTGGACAATCGATTCTCGTGCCAGAATTCTGCTTCACGGCTTAGGTTTTTCTGAAGATGAGATGGACAGAGCTGTCTGTCAGTTCTCTGGCGGCTGGAGAATGAGATTAAACCTTGCACAGGCTCTTATCTACCGTTCTGATGTTCTGCTGCTTGACGAGCCTACCAACCACCTTGATCTTGACACCATCATCTTCCTTGAGAATTATCTTAAGAACTATGAAGGTACGATTATGTGTATTTCTCATGATCGTGACTTTTTAGATACCTTCTGTTCTCATATTCTGCACTTTGAATCAAACCGCCTCATGATGTATACAGGCAACTATTCAGACTATGAAAGATTAAGAGCCGAACGCATCAAGAATGAAAGAGCAAACCGCAAGCGTGAAGAGGCAGCTCTTGCTCATATGCAGGCTTTCGTAGATCGCTTCAGATTTAAAGCTTCAAAGGCAAAACAGGCTCAGAGTATGTTAAAGGCAATTGACAGACTCAAGCTTACAGCAGTTACAGCTGAAGATTCTCCATATCATATCTCCTTTACCAATCCAGAAAGAACTGTAGATATTCTGGCCGACTTAAAGGATTTAAACGCTGGCTACTCAGAAAACGAAGTCATTTTAAAGAATATAAACCTGATGTTGACCCGCGGTGACAGAATTGGTCTTTTAGGCCGTAACGGTCAGGGTAAGTCTACACTTATCAAAACCCTCTGCTCTGTCATTCCACCAGTGTCAGGTACCTTTACTCTTGGCAAGAACATTAAGATTGGCTACTTTGCCCAGCATGAGCTTGACTCTCTGTCAGGTCAGATGACTGCCATCGATCATTTAAGAGCAGTAGATCCAAATGCCAAGGAAAAGGATTTAAGAACCTTTTTAGGAGCTTTCTCATTTAGTGGCGATAAGGCAACTGCGACCGTTGAGACCATGTCAGGCGGTGAGCAGGCTCGTCTTGCCCTTGCCATTATTGCCTATCAGAAACCAAATCTGCTTTTACTTGATGAGCCTACCAACCATCTTGATCTTGATATGCGTGAAGCTTTATCCCTTGCCTTATCAAGCTATGACGGCGCACTCATTCTCGTATCCCATGACCGCCATCTGTTAGAGGCTATTGCTGAAAA
>ONCB01000016.1 GCA_900316175.1 uncultured Succinatimonas sp. | reverse complement strand
ACTGTGAAAGAAATCACACTGATTTTTTAAAGAACAAACAGTCTGCTTAAGGGGCTGTTTTATAATGGTCTAAAAGTTTATTTCAGACCATTTACAAAATTATTTTATTCATGCGTACCTGCTATCGTGCACTACTTTGAGATTTTATCCACACATATGCACGAAGCCTCCTAAAAGAATTTATTTGTGCTGAAACATACCTTCATATACAGAAGAGACACTATTCGGGTTCGCTTTTATACCTTTATCCTTTAAATACTGCTTAACAGCCTTACGTGTTTTCACGTCCCACCTGCCATCGGCACTGACTTTATATCCTTCACTGTTAAGTTTTGTCTTAATGGCACTGAGTTTCTCTGAAAGAGACAGGTTTGCTGTACCAGATGCAGGCTGAGCAGCATTATTTTTATTGATCTTTTCGTTTTCCTTTTTTAAGGATTTTTCTTTTGTTTCAATCTCTTTTCCCTGCTTTAAAGCTTTTTCTCTTGCTTGAGAAGACTGTCGTACCTTTTGCTCTTTTAGCAGCTGCTTTTCATAAGAAACAATATCAAAAGAGCCAAAACCGATTTTGTTCTTTTTATAATCTTTTTCATTAAGATAACAGAGTGGATCCACATACTTTCCAACAAAGGCAACAATATATGGAACTTTAAAAACACCACTGTTCCTTTTTGAGGACACATACCTGCACACTGGATAAGATGTATTTTTTTCAACATATTCCATAATTGATGGGACATTAAGTTTCTTAACTGAAACATTATAAATATATGCACACTCTGTTGCTGCAAGCGATGCCCAGGCAACAATTGCAAAAAGGCACCACTTTGAGGTCTGCTTTTTACCTCTTCTAAAACACAGGTTATAAAATAATGTAAGAAGTGCGCATACTGGTGTTAGTGCAAACCACAGTAACAGCAGCAAGATTCCAGTATATTCAAGAAATATCAGATGATTAAAAAACACATAATAATTAGTTGATATTCCGTCAAACAAGCCAATGGTATACTCAAATCTATCAAATGAGCTTGTTAAATCAAGCTTATCTGCCAGTATGAAAGAATAAAAAAATGATATTGCAAATGCGGCAGCTATAGCTGCAGACCAGAAGATCCAGTTAAAGGAAAAGCTGTCATTGCCACCTGGAAACAATGAATACTGCTCTGCTAAAAGAGCATTACCTTGTGAGCTGTGAGCACAAACAGCTTCTGCTGCATCAGCTTTACCTGAAGCAGATACTTCAGAAACCATATCCTGCGATTTGCCTTTTCTTAAAAAAGCTAGTTCAAAAAGCCATATGAGAATACATAGCGGGAAGCTGATAATAATAAAGGCAGCAAAAAGAACAACTGCTGGAATAATATACAGATTACCGGCAAGAATAAGCCAGAAAAAGAGCCATATAACAACAGGAAAGAATATTACTGAAATGGCCGGATAATTATTAAACAGATTACTGATTGTATAAAAGTCAATTTTCCAGAAAACCTTAAAAAGGCTTAATAAATCAAAAACAGATTTTCTGAAAATATAATTTTTAAAGGCTAAGATCTTATTCATTTCTACCACCTCGATGATAAGAAACTGTCTCAATAAGCGAAATCAAACCTTTAATTAAAGCAATTATAACTGGGAAAAAAATAAGAATACATACAACAATTGTAACAGTCCATACAACTAACACGTAAATGAAAGCTATAGCTGCTGCCGCGATGAGCAGGTTCTTAATGTTCGATGCACTTTGCGCATCATACTGTGCTTTTGCATGATGATATTCAGAGGACGAGATCTGTTCTCCGTCTCTATAGTAGTTACCATAATTGTCTTGAGAGTATTCAGCCATATTTTTATCCTTAAGAATTAAACAGTAATAATTATCGTTTAATAAAAGAAAAATCAAAACACAAATTGTGCGCTTTTGTGACAGGCTCTTAAACATATGCTTTCATTAAGATAGGATTTATTTTCCAGGCATCTTTATTTATCCTTTTTGCACTATTTTTCAAATGATCTCTTTTTCACTTGAATAGATCTGTCAATAAAACTATTATGTTCATAGTTTTCAGACCCAATGGCTTTTATTACAGATTTTTAATTATAAAAACGAATCAAGTATGGCAATTAACATTCTGCTGCTGTGTGGCGGCGACGGTTCAGAGCACGACATTTCAGTAACCTCAGCAGCTTTTATTGAAGAAAAATTAAAAGAAACTCCAGATTTTAATGTAATCAAGGCAGTTATTCACAATAATCAGTTCTTAGTTGATGATTTCCCAGGCTACTTTGCTGGCAATCAGGAATTCTCATTAAAAGGTCAGAACATAAAGATTGACTGCGTGGTTCCATGTCTTCACGGAGTTCCAGGCGAAACCGGTGATATTCAGTCATTACTTGAGATCTTTGATATTCCATATATCGGCTGTAAGGCTGAAGCTTCACGCTACTGCTTTAACAAGATCACCACCAAGCTCTATTTAGATGCTTTAGGCATTAAAAACTCTCCATACGCAATTATTCCACAGCAGACAGAGGAGTATAAGAAGGTTGCTTTAGACTTCTTTGACAAGTATCAGGATATCTATGTAAAGGCAGCATCTCAGGGCTCATCAGTTGGCTGCTACCACGTAACCAAGCGTGATGATGTATGGGATTCAATCGTAGAAGCCTTCTCTTTCAGTTCAGAAGTTGTAATTGAAAAGAACATTATCCACCGTGAGCTTGAAGTTGCTGCCTATGAAATGGACGATGGATTGAAGATCACAAATCCAGGTGAAATCATTATCCCTGATAATATGTTCTATACCTTTGAAGAAAAATATTCAAAGAATTCAGGTACCGTTACTACTGTAACCCCAGAGAACCTTACTCAGGAAGAAATTGACACCATCCGTCAGATGGCAAGAAGAACCTTCGTAGGCTTAAAGCTTCGTGATCTGTCTAGAATCGATTTCTTCCTGTCAAAAGAAGACGGTATTCTCATCAATGAGATTAACACCTTCCCTGGTGAAACCCCAATCTCCATGTTCCCTAAGATGTTAGAGCACAATGGCGACACTATGGTGGATTTCCTCGCAAAAGCTGTAAGACGTGCAATTGCACAGAAGCACAAATAATAATGCACTGATATTACAGTGATTTATTAAACCAATACAAAGGGCGCCATCAGGCGCCCTTATGCTATGCTGTCAAAGAGAATTAACCTCTCTTCATAGCATCAAAGAACTCTTCGTTAGTCTTTGTAATTGAAAGCTTGTCGATTAAGAACTCCATAGCCTCAATCTCACCCATAGGATGAACAAACTTGCGAAGGATCCACATCTTCTGCAGTTCATCAGGAGTAGTGATAAGCTCTTCACGACGGGTACCAGAAGAAGTTACATCAATAGCTGGATATACACGCTTTTCAGCAATCTTGCGAGAAAGGTGTAATTCCATATTACCTGTACCCTTAAACTCTTCGTAAATAACTTCGTCCATCTTTGAACCGGTATCAACAAGAGCGGTTGCAATAATGGTAAGTGAACCGCCTTCTTCTACGTTACGGGCTGCACCGAAAACACGCTTTGGTCTCTGCAGCGCATTTGCATCAACACCACCGGTCAAAACTTTGCCAGATGCCGGTATCACAGTATTGTATGCACGTGCAAGACGGGTGATTGAGTCCATCAGGATCACAACGTCCTTCTTATGTTCAACCAGGCGCTTTGCCTTTTCAATAACCATTTCAGCTACCTGAACGTGACGGGTTGCAGGCTCATCGAAGGTTGAGGCCACAACTTCACCCTTAACGTTACGCTGCATTTCAGTAACTTCTTCAGGACGCTCATCAATTAACAGAACGATGAGCTCGCACTCTGGATAGTTGGTTGAAATTGAATGGGCAACATTCTGTAAAAGCATGGGTTTACCAGCTTTTGGAGGGGCAACGATAAGACCACGCTGGCCCTTACCGATTGGAGCAACAAGATCAATAACTCTGGCGGTTAAATCCTCTTTTGAACCGTTACCAATTTCAAGACGCATTCTGTCTTGAGCAAACAATGGGGTTAAGTTTTCAAATAAGATCTTGTGGCGGGATTTTTCTGGATCATCTCCATTAACTGAGTCTACCTTTAACAGAGCAAAGTATCTTTCAGTGTCTTTTGGAGGTCTGATTTTACCAGAGATTGAATCACCGGTTCTTAAATTGAATTTGCGAACCTGGCTTGGAGAAACATAGATGTCATCGGGACCTGCCAGATAGGAGCTGTCGGCACTTCTTAAGAAACCAAAGCCATCTGGCAGAATTTCGATAACACCTTCACCAAAAATGTCTTCACCATTTTTTGAGCAGAATTTTAAGAGCTGAAAGATAATATCTTTTTTGCTCATACGGGCAGTGTTTTCGATATTGTTCTGTTCACACATCTCCACTAATCTGGCAATGGGTGTGTTTTTTAATTCAGTAAGATTCATAGATTTACTTTTATAATGAACTGCACGGGAATGCAGAAGAGTTGATAAACGTTAAAAAAAATCCTGTGTAGGAAATAGAAATTCTGAAATGCAGTAACGCTATTTTGTAAATAGCGCCACTTCACGCGCATTATATCACAAAAAAACATAAAAAAGGACAGACAAAAATATTCTATCTGTCCGTTACTTAAGCTTATGCTTTCCTGATTATGTAAGGTTTTGAGTCACTCTCGTTATACTTTCTGACAATATCACGAAGAAACTGACTTGCACCTGAAATCTGGGTATTACCAAAAATATTGCGGGCTCTGGCATAGGTAATATAAAGCTGCTTTTTAGCTCTGGTGATACCTACATAAGCCAGGCGTCTCTCTTCAGAGCAGTTCCCTTCTGAACGGGATGAAGGCAGAATACCAGATTCAAAACCCACTAAGAATACATACTTGAACTCAAGACCTTTTGATGAATGAATCGTCATCATATTAACAGCATCACATACAGGAGCACCATTTGAACCGTCTTCATTAAGCTCACCTGTGGATACTAAAGTAATATTAGACAGATAGGTTAAAAGAGGATCATCAAAAGTTAAAGCATTTTCAAGCACTTCACCTTCTGATAAGGACTGGTTGTTAAGCGCCTCTTCAAAGTCCTTTACGTTTGAAACGAGCACGCCAAGGTTGCCAAAACGGCTGTTACCTTCAGAACTTCTGCCTTCCTTTTCATCCTTGGCCTGATAAAAATCATTAAGTCCGGTAACTGAAAGCATATGCTGAGTAAGCTTGCTCAAAGGAGCGTTTTTCTTAAAGGCCTTAAGCTCCTTAATCAGGCTGTAGAAAGGCTCTACCTTCTTATAAAGAGTCTTCAGAGCCTTATCTGCGTTCTCTGAGTTTGCATAAAACTCCAAAAGCGCAATTGCCTTCAGAATGGAACAGTGACGCTCTGAGCTTATAGCTCTTAAATCAGCCACAACCTTAGGACCAATCTTTCTTGCCGGTACATTGATGATTCTTAAAACCGCCGTATCGTCATCTTCATTTACAAGAATTCTTAAATAGGCAAGGGCATCTAAAATTTCGGCACGTTCAAAGAACTTCTGACCACCATAAATGATAAATGGAATATTTCTCTGGGTTAACTTCTGCTCAAAGCCTAAAGACAGATAGTTGTTGCGGTACAGAATAGCTATGTCAGAAAGTTTTTCACCCTGATCTTTTAACATTCTGATGGTCGATCCAACAAACTCGGTCTCAAGGGAGTTGGTGGCGCAGTTGATAATCTCAACATCCTCGCCTTCACCAATATTGCCCTTAAGCACCTTTTTCATAAGTCTGTCGGTGTTGTCATTGATAATGGTATTGGCCATATCCAGAATTTTCTGGTATGAACGGTAATTTAAAGACAGCAGGATCTGTTTTACATTTGGAAACTCACTGATAAAGCGCTCCATATTGGTATAATCTGCGCCTCTCCAGCCATAAATTGACTGATCATCATCACCTACAACCAGCACATGAGAGTCAGGCCCGGTCATAAGTTTTGCAAACTTGAACTGAATTGAGTTGGTATCCTGAAACTCGTCAATAAGAATTTCCTTAAATCTTCTGTGCTGGAGATTTCTAATCTCATCGTTGCGTTCTAAAAGCTCAACAGTTCTCAAAAGTAGTTCTGAAAAATCTACAGAATTCTCCTGATTGCAGAGTCTTTCATATGCAGTATAAACAGAGCTTACCTCATCAAAGAATACATCGGTTCGACTTCTCATGCTTTTTGAAAACTCAAGCGCTCTGATACCTTTTTCTTTTAAAGAACTGATTCGACAGGCAACCTCAGATGGTTTTAAATCCTTGGTATCCATGTTCTTGTCTTTCATAATACGACGAACAAGAGCAGTCTGAGCATCTGTATCAAGCACAGTAAAACCTGGCTTTAAATCCGCATACTGAGCATATGATCTTAATAATCTTAAACATACAGAATGGAAAGTGCTGGCCCAAAGCTGTGTTTTAGCGGTATTTCCAACCATCTGACCGATTCTTTCACGCATTTCATTGGCTGCCTTGTTGGTGAAAGTTACGGCCAGAATGTTTCTTGGATATATTCCCTCAACATTGATAAGCCAGGCAATGCGGGAAACTAAAACTCTGGTCTTACCGGTTCCGGCACCAGCTACAATCAGCATATTCTGCAGAGGAGAGGTAACTGCTTCTTTCTGAGAATCATTAAGTCCCTTTATGATAACTTCCCTGTCAAAGTTACCCTCATCGAGCAGATTTTCGTCGTTTGAATATTCCATAGTAAATTCTTTATTGTTATCTTTTGATAGTGACTATAAAAGCAATGCTTCCAGCTCAAGTACGTTGTTGAGCACGATCTCAGGCAAATGCTTTAAATGGCGTTCATCAGGAGAAATGCCGGTATAACCTTTATAAATCCAGGCACATGGGATTGAGCTTTTTACAGCACCGTAAACATCCGTATATGGATCATCACCAATATGCAGCATTTCATCTTTTTTAACCCCCATCAGTGCAGCCGCATGATTGAACATATCCTCATGTGGTTTGCATTGAAGTTCATACATCTTAGGTCTGACATCATACTCAAAATAATGATTAACCCCAAGGATTTTTGGATCAAGATTACCATTTGACACAGCTATAAGACGATATTTTGCTTTGAGTTTCTTTAAAAGCTCATGAACATCATCATGTACCACCCCAGATGATCTGTGAATGACAAACTCATTTACATATTCTGTAGCCTCATCAATGCCACCTTTTAAAGGAAGTTTTAAGCGATTAAAAGCTTCAACAAGGGATAGAGCTCTTAAATAGCCGACATCATTGGCAAGTTCACGGTTCTGATGCAGAATTTCTGATTTTATCTTTGCCCAGAAAGCATACTCAAGACACTCACCGCCTAAAGAAAATTTCTCGCATAAGAAAGCAGTAAGCCAGTTCTCTGCAGCAGTTAAAACAGACTGACAGTCATAAATGGTATTGTCCAAATCAAAGGATAATACCTTAATTCTGCTTAAATCCACATTCTTATAAAACTTCATTAAAACTTCCCTGTGCTATTCATCATTTCTGTCTTTATCTTTCTTTTTCGCTTTTGGATGAGCATCCTGATAGACCTTTTTCAAGTGCTCAAAATCAAGATGAGTATAAATCTGTGTTGCCGCAAGCGAGGCGTGGCCTAGCATCTCCTGCACAGCTCTTAAATCAGCGCCCCCCTGTAGAAGCTCTGTAGCAAAGGAATGACGCAGCTTATGCGGATTTACATGAGTTGTAACTCCAGATCTTGCAGAGAGTTTTTCTAAATTCTGTTCAATTGCCCTGGTGGTAATACGCTTTCCAAATCTATTTAAAAACAGAGCATTATCTACAGGTTTAAGCTCATCTCTTCTTTCAAGGTAATCACAGATCTTGTCCATGGCAAGAGGACCTACCGGAACGATTCGCTCCTTTGCTCCCTTACCTAAGACTCTTACTTCCATGTTCTCAAAATTGAGGTTTTCGATATTTAATGAAACAGCTTCTGACACACGCAGTCCGGATGAGAACAGCAATTCTGCTATGGCATTATCCCTGAACTCAAGTACATTCTTAGGTTCATAATCAAGGAGCTTTTCAACCTCATTTAAGGTTAAAACCTTTGGAAGATGTCTTTTTACCTTTGGAACGGAAATAAGTTTGACAGGATTACTCTCAAGATCACCTGTACGGATCAGGTATCTGAAAAATGAACTTAAAGCGTAAAGATCATGAGCAACAGAGTTGTTGTTGAGTTTATCAAGCTCCTTATCATAATTAAACTCCTTCTGAATGGTTCTCATTTCCTTGAGTGAAATTTCGTTAAAGGAGTTTATATATGGAAAATTATCCTTAATAACCTTTAAGGCTTTATTAAGGATATGTTCATAAGAGATAATGGTATGCTCAGAGGCACGCCTTTCAAATTTCAGATAATCAATATAGCGGGCAACAAGACTGTCGAGCATAGACTGCCTTTAAATCTGAATGGTGCCTTCATATACGCTGGTGGCTGGACCTGACATCATTACAGGAGAGTTACCGCCATCCCATGAAATTCTTAAGGTGCCGCCAGGAAGGGTCACACTTACAGGTGATTTTACTCTGCCCTGAGCAATTGCCACAACCGCAGCTGCACATGCTCCGGTTCCGCAGGCCATGGTTTCACCGCAGCCACGTTCAAATACTCTTAAATTCATGGTGTGTGGATTTACCACCTGAGCAAAGCCAACGTTAACCTTTTCTGGGAAATTCTCGTGACACTCAAGTTCACTGCCATACTTCTCAACAGGAGCAGTGGATACATCGTCAAAGAAGAAAACCGCATGAGGATTACCCATGGAAACGGCTCCGTGCTCAAACTCAGTACCGTCACTTACCTTAATCTTATAACTTAGATTCTGTTCTGGAGCTGTAAATGGGAGGGCTTTTGGATCAAACCTTGGAGTACCCATATTCACAGTTACAGTATCGTCATCATTGAGTTTGAGTCTGAGGACACCAGATACAGTGCTAACAGTAATATCCCTTTTATTGGTCAGCTGCTGATCAATTACGAAACGAACAAAGCATCTTGCTCCGTTGCCGCACATCTGAACCTCAGAACCGTCTGCATTAAAGATTCTGTAATGAAAATCAACCTCAGGGTCAAAAGGGGGTTCAACCAGCAGAAGCTGATCAAAACCGATACCAAAATGCCTGTCAGACAATTTTTTAATCAAATCTGTTGAAAAGAATACTTTCTGGGTAACTCCGTCAACAACCATAAAGTCATTGCCAAGACCGTGCATTTTGGTGAATTTTAATAACATACAGAACCTTTAATTTTTACGCTTTTACTCAATTAGTCAATTACAGTCTCGTCCTTCCAGATATCCTCAAAGCTCTGACGCTTCTTGATAACGTAAGACTTGTCACCGTCAACCATTACCTCGCAAGGAAGTCTTCTTGAATTGTAGGTTGATGACATTGATGAACCATAGGCACCTGCACCCTTAACTGCCAGAATATCTCCATTTCTCACATTAAGAGCTCTGTCCTTGCCAAGGAAATCATCAGACTCACAGATAGGACCTACGATATCTGAAACTACAGTTTCGCCGTCAGCATGAACAGTTGCATTTACAATAGTCATGTAAGAGCCATATAAAGCAGGACGAATCATGTCATTCATACCGGTATCAGTAATTACAAAGTGCTTGCCGCCGTTATTCTTCTGGTATACAACCTTTGAAAGAAGCAGACATGCATTTGCCACCATGGCACGGCCTGGCTCAAGATATAAGGCAACATCAATATTCTCAAGCTTCTTTAAAATTGGAGATACATATTCTGCTACAGAAGGAGGAGTCTCCTTGTCGTAGGTAACACCAAGACCACCACCCATATCAATATGGTCAACCTTGATTCCTTCAGCAAGAAGCTTGTTATATAAAGATAAAATCTTATCAGTTGCTTCTAAAATTGGAGCACCGGTGGTCATCTGTGAACCGATGTGGCAGTCAATACCTGAAACCTTTAAACAAGGCTCTTTTGCCATTTTCTTGTAAAGCTCAAAAGCCTCTTCCTCACATACACCAAACTTGTTGTTCTTAAGTCCGGTTGAGATGTATGGATGAGTCTTGGCATCCACACCAGGATTTACTCTTAAGGCAACTGGAGCTACAACGCCTAAACGCTTTGCTACTGCAATAACAGTATCAATTTCCTCTGGAGACTCGATGTTAAGACAGTTAATACCTGCTGAAAGGGCATATTCAATTTCACTCTCAGTTTTGCCAACACCTGAATAAACAACTTTCTTTGGGTCACCGCCTGCAGCAATAACACGGCGGAGTTCACCTTCTGACACGATATCAAATCCAGCGCCTAACTTTGCCATCAGATGTAATACAGCAAGAGATGAGCAGGCTTTGACCGCAAAGCATACCTGATGCTTTTTGCTCTTTAAGGCATCTTCAAAAGCATTAAAGCGATCTGAAAGAGCGCCCTTTGAATATACGTAAAGAGGAGTGCCATATTCTGCAGCAAGCTCTTTTGCCTGTAAGTTTTCCACATAGAGTTCGGAGTCTTTAAAATCAATAAATGCCATTTTTTTTCCTTTTTTTTGCAGAATCTGCAAATATCAGTTCAATAATCTTTAATTTTTAACGATTTCTGTAAAGAAGATCTTCATTATCTTTGTTTGTCTTTTTCTGACCTTCAAGATCATTTTCCATACCATCGATATCAAGGATCAGCATCTCAGAAGATGGTTTTGCCTGCTCTTCTTCAAGCTTTTGCTTTGCAAAGGCCTCTTTTGCATCAAGACGCTTCTTTTTCTTGATTCTGTAGTTGGCAAGGCAGGTATCTCTCTGTGAATCATCAATAATGAGATTGCACTTTTCAATAGCCTCTTCATCAAGAGTATTTTCATTAACCTCTTCAATGCAGGTAAGCTTCTTGTCCTCATCCTCGATGGCATCGCACTTGTCCTTTGCATCTTCAAGATAAGGATCTTCCTTATATGCTTTACCTAAAACATCCTTGCGGCAGAGCTTTTCATTTTCTTCATCTACAATGAGATCACAAACCTTTAAAGCCTCTTCTCTTTCATCGTGCAGTTCAAAACACCATTCGCGATCTTCATCATCAAGAACCACAGCACAATCCTTTACAGCAAGAAGTTTCTCTTTCTTAAGCTGCATTGCTCTGTTTTTGGCCTCAGCTGCTGGATCTGGTGGCTCAGGAGGCATATACAGAGGTCCTTTGATACCGCAGGATACAGTGAACTGTGTTAAGCCTAAAACAAGCAAGATATATAAAAAGTTTTTCACTTTCAGAACCTATAAAAGCAAATGAAGGATATTGGGTATCAAGTATAACAAATATTGGGTTATCTTGTCTGTTAATAATCTTTTGGATCATCACAATGCAGACAATTTACATCAGCCAATAATATGAATTAAGAATATTAGTATTGTGGCAGTGCTAGTATCTTTCCTGTTTGATAGTAAAAGGATGCAAAGTAGCGCCGTCACGGCTTAATACAAAATACTGAGGAAGGTTAAAGTACAGCGAGTTTGAAGATGAATGTTCAAATGAAGTAGTGTAAAAACGGTTGATGGAATTTACAAGAGCAGAACGGGAGCCTGAGAAGCCAGAGTAGATCTTGACTTCATTGCGCTCGTTGACAATATAGATATCCCATGAATTTTTCTTTCTTTCAAAGAAATACTGAATAACGCCAACCGTAGCATTACGTTCAACAGAAGATGGAACCTGCAGCGCATATTCTGGTCTCATGCCAAAGCGGGAAAGCACTGTCAGTTCTTCATTTACAAATCTGCTTCGTTTTATGATGGAAATATTATTCTCCTCATCGCTTCTTGCTTCGTATGAGTTGTTACCGATAGAAAAGACAGTGTTGGTTTCGTAATGGTTAAGACAGCCGAACACACTTCTTAACAGCACATCAAGATCAAAACGGATATAGTCACTGTGCTGATGGGAATAAGAACAGATTTTTATAATATCAGACAGATCATCCCACTGTCCGAGCTTAACACTGCTGATATTTCTTACAATTGATGCAAGAACATCCACAAGACCATCTTCTCCATCCTGGAAATTAAGGCAGTTGATTTCACCCCAGGAATTTAAGGTGATCACATCAATTGAACCGATTAGGCACATTTTCTGGCGGCCACAGGACAGTGAGTTGCCGATTTCCAGATCTGACTGGGAAATGAGCAGATCTCTTGTAATATCGCGCTCAAAATTTACAATCAGCATCGATTTGATAACTGCTCTTGGTTTTTGCAGATCACCTTCAGTAACTTTCTGGCGATGATGGCCGAAAAACCCGTAAATCTGAGCAGACAGTGTCGCTATCTTAGCTGGAGTTGCAGCGTTTCCACATCCTAACAGCTCAACTTTGGTAGTCGGATGCAGAACATGATTTAAAGTTGTAAAACAGACAGCTTCAGCGAGAGTTTTTGCAATGTAAATTGCTCTGCAGGAGAGCAGGGATATATCTGTTAAGGATGATGTATAGCAGTGAACACCGTTTCTGCATACAGATCCCTTTGACGGACTGATAAAACTTAAGGTATCTTCAACAAAGCTGTGATCTTTGGAGGTCAAAAGAATTTTGCCCGGGTATCTATCAATTGCAGCATAAATCTTTCTTGATAGTACACCTGCATCATCAGATGTAATGGCATATTCAATACCATACTCAACACAGAAGCGAAGCAGAGCCTGATAACTTGCAAGCAGAGATGATAAAAGCTGATTGTTAACCTTGGTAGCCTTATCAATTTTCCAGTAGGCTGCATTGTTCAAATCTTCAATGCTTGACCTGTCAAGCCCCCACTTTATAGCCATTCTTCTTAAAAATCTTGAGCGAAGATCTTTGATTGTGCATGGAGGAATGTTGTCGATTGATCCTTTAACTTTAAGGTAAAAACAGATTCTGGCAAGGATAAGTCTGTCAGTATCACCTTTCTTTTTAAGATACGACTCTACCTTACGGTACATCTGGTAGTAGGCGTCCTTACTTAAGGAGAAAAGACCTGTATTGTAGGTTGCCCTTTTGATTTCAAGAGACAAAAGTTTGGTCTTTGGATATTCAGAAGAATATGCCTCCATAAGAAGGATCTTTAAAACGGCCTTGAAAGGATGATCAATGCCCTTGTAAACAAGCCATAATCCTGAGCCGAAATATTCAACAGGAGAACATTTGGCAACCGAACCAAAATCAAACCACTCTCTCTTTTTAACGCAGTCACATTCATAAAAAGCGTTAAGATATTTCTGGTAATTCTCCTGCTCTTCCTCGACGCTAATCATGTACCAGGCAATGTTGCGACCACATAATTTAACAGAAGATCGGTAGAACTCGTCAAGCAGGAACAGATTCTGAGCGCTTCCGCAGTCTTCTGTATCCATCTGTCCGTGTTCACCACTGGTAAAACGGTTCTCCGCTGTCACAAACAGATTGATCTCCACTCCCTTTGCTTTTGCATAAGAGGAAATGAATCGGCATTTTTCGGACAGGAGGTTCATATTGTGAAAACTCATGTCCTTGCTTATGCATACCCAGATATCAAGATCTGATTTCTGCCCCTGAGCTATTGAAGATGTACTTCCCATACAGTACAGAGCATAAATGGAAGTCTCCTTAGGAGCATTTTTCTTATAATCGATATTGCGGGAGGCTAAAAACTCAATCTGAGTTTCATCTGGTTCAAAAAGATCTATACCGCATGGCACACCGTCGTCACGGTATCCTGGCAAAAGCGGGTGATTGTAATGTAAAAGCAGAGGTACCTGCATCAGCACTTCGATAGTGTCCTTGCGCATAATCTGAAGAGCATACTTTAAACGAACCTTGTACAGCTCGTTTACCTTAGAAAGGCGCTCATCAAATTCTGCTTTTAACATTTTTACTGACTCAATCAAAAGTTGCAGATAAACCAGAATCTGGTTTGTGCTTTTATGTCCAAAGGACCATTTTGTTTATTTATTATAGCAAAAACGCCGTATCAGTGAAATTTAAGGCAGTTTTTTTTACAGGTTTATTGTATTTTTTTCATATTTATACTTAAGTAAAAATATTAAAAAACTGTACTGTCATTTAAAGTAAAAAAAAGCGTAAATCTATAGATAAATCTTAGAATAAGCTATAAAATCATACGATACGTGATCTACCCCAAAGATGTCATTATACTCATGGGTTCAAAACTAATCAGCCCCAAAATACGTGCTATTATTAAAATATGTTTTTAGATTAAGAGAAGCATATGAGCAGACGTAACAGAAAGACAGACAATCAGGATAAAACTCAACCTGAAAATGATGTTATAGAATTAAATTCAGATAAGCAGTCTGAAAATATCGCTCTGGATGCTAAAGAGCAGGAAGTGATTAGAGATCTTGAAGCTCAGGAAATGGCGATTCATGAAAATGCAGAAGCTTTACTGAATGAAGAGAAAATGAACACTCAGTCAGGTGAAAATGAAGTAGAAAACAAAAATGCATCTGCAGACAGAAACTCTTTAGAAGAGTCTTCTGTGAATGAAAAAGCAGATAATCAGGTTTTGATTAAGAAAGATAAAGAAGATATTCACATCATGAATGAAAAGTCTAATTCAAATAATTCTCAGCTGAGTGTGCAGACTCCACCTCAGTATTCATCAATCAAGCGCAGTGTAACCTTCCTGTATCTGGCCCTTGCCCTTGCAATTGGTGCTGCAGGCTATGGTGCTTACTATATGGAACAGCATAAATACGACCATCTTGCTGAGTTTGAGAAAAAAATCAGCGCCAATGCTGCTAATGTTGATAAGACATTCCAGAAGATCCAGTCTATTTATGAAGAAGTTAAGGCAAAGGATGATCGCATTGCAGCACTGCTTCACGAGAATGATGAGTTAAAAGGCATCAATAATGTACTGAAAAACAGCGTTGATGAACTGCAGAAACTGGTAGGAACTTCTATTGAAAATGAAGAAAAAATCAATGTTCGTCTGCATCAGTATGAGAGCCGTAATCCAAATGACTGGCTGGTCGCAAAGAGCTATTTTCTGGTTTCAAATGCCCAGAATCTTCTTGAAACTTCAGACAACATTAAAGCTGCGTTATTTAACCTTGAAAATGCCCAGGTTATACTTGCCCGCATAGATGATCCAGAGATTATCAAGGTTCGTGATGCCATTTTCAGCGACATACAGACATTAAAGAGTGTATCACCTGTAGATGTACGCGGCATTTCATTCAAGCTTGACAGTGTGCTCAACAACACTGATGCAATGCCATTAAACGAATTTTTAGAATCAAATATCAAAGTCTTTAAGAAAAAAGATGAGGTAACTGATGACATTAAAGACTGGAAGCAGAATCTTTTAACCTCTTTAAAGAGCTTCTCATCACGATTCATTGAAATCAGAAGAAGAGACGAGGCTATTGTTAACCAGTTCCTCTCACCAGAGCAGACAGGCATTCTTTTAAAGAATCTTAAAACTCAGCTTTTACTTGCAAAGGTAGCTCTCTATCAGCAGGACGAACAGGCATTCATGCATAATATCGATGAGGTTATCTCAAGCCTCAACAACTATTATGACTTAAAGAATTCTACAGTAGCGGCTAACCTTGAGACCTTAAAGGAATTAAAGGAAGGCACAATCGTCTTAAAGAAACCAGAATCTTTAAAGAGCTACCCTCTGATTTCAAAAGTGGCAACCGACAAGTTTAATCTCTATTCAGCTCAAAGAGCAAAAGAAGCTCAAGAGGCTGCAGCTGATGTAAAAGAAGAGAAAACTAAAAATGCCTCTGCAGGCGACAAGAAAAAATCAAGATAAAGGACAGGTGAAATGATTAAACTGCTTACTTTTATCATTCTGACCTCTGCAGCGGTGATCTTAGGACCAATGCTTGCAGATACTCAGGGCTATGTGCATATTTCAACCACAAGCCATGTGATTGAAACATCCATCACAACAGCATTTACAGTATATCTTTTCAGCCTGATTACCATCTTTATTGTTTACTTTGTGGTTAAAAAGATTATTTCTATTCCAAAAGGAGCTTTAAAAGCATTCAGAGTAAGAGCAAAAATCAAAAATCACTCCATTCAGGATGAAGCAATTATCAAGTTTGAACAGGGTGAGTATGAAAGGGTTTTAAGCCTACTTGAGCATGCAGATCCTATTGAGCATATGGCAGAAAAGTCTCTGCTTATCGCAGCTCAGGCTGCATTCTTTACCGGCAACTATGAATTTACCCGCCAGGCATTGAATGAGGCTGAAAGCAGAGGTAAAGACGCCCGTATTGCCGCAAATATCATAAGGGCAAAGCTTAACTACAAAATCGGCAACGTCAAAGCTGCACTCGAATTTCTTGATAAAAATGATAAGAAATTCTTAAATCAGAATGTTCTCAAACTCTATTATGACTGCTACAACTCTTTAAATGATCTTGAAAAATTGCAGGAAATCACACCTCATTTACTGAAGTTTAAAGTTATTGACGAACAGCAGGCCCATGAGATTTATGTCCGTCAGGTTGAAGCAAAGCTTACATCAACTACAAATGTCGATGAGCTTAATAAGGTCTTAAAGAAGCTTCCTAAGGCAGATAAGAAAGATCCTAAGATCATGGGCGCCTTTGCATACAAATTTATCCATTTAGGTGATGCGAATAAGGCGCGAGAAATTGCAATGGATATCCTTAAGGTAAAGCCTGATTCAAACTTCCTTGAGTCTGTTTCAAGATGGGATATTGCAATTCCTGATGTGCTCTCCCTGTTAAAGAAGTATGCGCAGAAAAACCTTATTACCTCTCAGATTAACCAGCCTCTGTTAAAGGCAATTGCAAATCTTGAGTTCAAATCTGGACTGCTGCGTGAATCCTTAGATGACTTTAATCAGGCGCTTTCAATCTCTCCATCATCAGATATCTATATGAAGATGGGTGCTATCTGCTCTGCCCTGCAGAATTATACTCAGGCCAATGAGTATTATTCAAAGGCAAACGCAATTATCAATGAGAAGAAAGCTCTTCAGATAAAATAACAGGCAAATAGACATACTTACGAAAAAAGCCGAGTCAGTGAACTCGGCTTTGTATTTTATCTATGCATATCTGATGTCAGTAAGTAGTTGCATGAGACTGCTGTTTTAGAATTTCATCCAATTTAAGTTTATCATTGGCCTTCTTAAACAGTAAGGTCAAATCCTCAGGACTGATTCTGCCACAGGCTGAAAATCCTAAATATGCCCTGCCGTCAAAATAGGATACTAAAAAAGAGCAGGGAGCGTTATCCACGTAGTTAAAGGAGAATCCTCTTAAATCCACTACAGGCTTTAAGCCCCACCCTCTGTAGCTGTCCATGACATACTCAGCATATTCTTTGGTTGTAGCAATATTAGCCTTAGCACTCATTACCTTTAAGGATGCAGAAAAGGAGCCGTCTGCAGCTTCAAATCTGACAGAATCCTTATCTGTAATTTCCTGATATTCAATATCAAGTGCAAAAGATGCACCTGATACACATAATAAAGTAAATAAAGCTAATAATCTTTTCATACTTACTTAACAAACAGTCTGTATGCTGCGTTATCTGTTACTTCCTCAACAGGGTAACCTACAGACTTAACAAAGTCTAATACGTTATCTTCCTTGCCGGTCACATCAAGAGCACACAGCACAGAGCAGAACTCTAAACCTGTGATTCTGAAGTGGAACAGAGTAATGTTGTATGCATCACCTAAAGTCTCTAAGAACTTAGGCAGAGCATTGGCTGTTGCAGGGAACTCAAAGAGGAACAGACGCTCATTTAATTCAGTATGTGGATGGCCACCTACCATGTAGCGCATATGATCTTTAGCTAAAGTATCATCAGTCAGATCAGTTACGGTATAACCGTTCTTCTTTAATGCCTTGCCAATCTCAACCATTTCCTTCTTGCCGTCTGTAAGTTCAACAGAAGCAAATACCATAGCCTTGTCAGACTGAGAGTATCTGTAACTGAACTCAGTTACAACACGATCGCCTAAAGTCTTGGTAAGGTCAAGGAAAGCACCGCTCTTCTCTGGGATTTCAACAGCCATAATGCCTTCAGCCATCTCACCAACGTCGCAACGCTCTGCAACCATACGCAGAGTATGGAACTTAACGTTTGCGCCTGAGAGAATTGCAATGTGATTGCCTGATTTGATATTGTGCTCACGCACGTACTTCTTTAAACCAGCAAGTGATAATGCGCCTGATGGCTCTGCGATAGCTCTGGTATCATCAAAGATATCCTTCATGGCTGCACAGATCTCATCATTTGAACAGGTAACAATATCATCGATATACTTGCTTAACACTCTGAAAGTCTCGGTACCTGCCTTTGATACGGCAACACCGTCAGCAAAGTGAGAAACATAGCCGATATCAACAGGGCTTCCAGCCTTTAAGGCAGCCTTCATACAGGCGCTGCCTTCAGACTCAACACCAATAACCTTGATATGAGGCAACAGTGACTTGATATATACAGCAATACCTGCAGCAAGACCACCACCACCTATCTGAACATAGATGGTATCGATATTATCGCACTGACCGATAAGCTCATGAGCAATGGTTCCCTGACCTGCAATAACATCTTCATCATCGTAAGGAGGGATCATAGTAAGTCCCTTCTTCTTTGAAAGCTGCTGAGCATAGTCATAAGACTCATTGAAGCAGCTGCCATATAAAACAACCTCTGCTCCATAGCTTCTTACAGCATCAATCTTTAAATCAGGAGTGGTGGTAGGCATTACGATAACTGCAGTAATACCAAGATTCTTGGCTGAAAGAGCCACACCCTGAGCGTGGTTGCCAGCAGAAGCTGTAATAATACCAGCCTTTAGCTGAGCATCATCAAGATTCTTGATCTTGTGATAGGCACCACGCAGCTTGAAAGAATGAATATGCTGATAATCCTCACGCTTTAACAGGACGTTAACACCTAAACGTGAAGATAATGTATCGAGCTTCTGAAGAGGAGTAACCTTTACCAGATCATAGATTCTGGCAAGCAGGATCTTCTTAAGATAGCCCTGAGCATCCAACTGTTTTTCAACCATATTTTATAATCCTTCTAACTTGCTTCTATCGCGTACGCCACCCTTGTCGGCACTTGATGCAAGCTTGCCGTATGCCTTTAACGCAAATGAAATCTCTCTGTCGCGGTTAACTGGCTGCCATGCCTTGTTACCTAAAGCATTCATCTTTTCACGACGGGAAGCTAGCTCTTCATCTGATACTGCCATACGGATTGATCTGTTAGGAATATCAATCTCGATGATATCGCCTTCTTTTAACAGACCGATATTACCGCCATTTGCAGCCTCAGGAGATACGTGACCAATTGAAAGTCCTGAAGAACCACCTGAGAAGCGGCCGTCAGTTACTAAAGCACACTTCTTGCCTAAACCTACAGACTTGATGTATGAGGTAGGATAGAGCATTTCCTGCATACCAGGACCGCCACGTGGACCTTCGTAACGAATAATTACAACATCGCCTTCCTTTAAGGTACCGCCTAAGATACCTTCAACAGCATCTTCCTGACTCTCAAAGATTCTGGCTGGGCCAACAAACTTTAAGATAGAAGCATCAACACCTGCAGTCTTTACGATACAGCCGTTTAAAGCGAGGTTACCGTACAGAACAGCTAAACCGCCATCCTGTGAATAGGCATGCTCAAAGTCATGAATACAGCCATTGGTTCTGTCAGTATCGAGCTTAGATACA
Organism: uncultured Succinatimonas sp.; assembly: GCA_900316175.1. Taxonomy (GTDB): domain Bacteria; phylum Pseudomonadota; class Gammaproteobacteria; order Enterobacterales; family Succinivibrionaceae; genus Succinivibrio. The sequence goes on along the minus strand of ONCB01000016.1, from coordinate 5,444 downwards.
TCGATTGTATTCTCCTGAGAGAATGCCTTGATGTTGTACTTGCCACCAGCGCATGCTGTATAGAACTTCTTTACTTCAGCATCAGTAGTCTTCTCAAGATCGTATTTTTCAATCTGTTCACCGATAGACATACCAAGCACAGTACGGCTCTGCTCGTGAATTAAACCGTTCTTCTTTAACTGAGCCATGATGTTCATAATACCGCCTGCATTGTGCAGATCTTCCATATGCCACAGAGGTGTAGATGGAGACATCTTGCAGATATGAGGAACCTTTCTTGATAATCTGTCAATATCCTGCATGGTAAAGTCAACACCAGCTTCCTGAGCTACAGCTAAAAGATGCAGAACAGTGTTGGTTGAACCGCCCATTGCAATATCAAGAGTCATAGCATTTTCAAAGGTATCCTTGGTTGCAATTGAACGAGGAAGTACAGAATTGTCACCCTGCTCGTAGTGAGCCTTTGCCATTTCAACAATGCGCTGAGCTGCCTTTACAAAGAGCTGCTTTCTATAGGCGTGAGTTGCAATTAAAGAACCGTTGCCAGGAAGAGACAGACCTAAAGCCTCAGTAAGTGAATTCATTGAATTTGCAGTGAACATACCTGAACATGAACCACAGGTTGGGCAGGCAGCAGATTCTACAGCTCTAACCTCTTCATCAGTTACATTTGGTTCAGCTGATACGATCATAGCATCAATAAGATCAACCTTGTGATCGCAGTTATCCATCTTACCGGCTTCCATTGGACCGCCAGATACAAAGATTACAGGAATGTTAAGGCGCATTGAAGCCATCAGCATACCTGGGGTAACCTTGTCGCAGTTAGAGATACATACTAATGCATCAGCCTTATGGGCATTTACCATGTACTCAACAGAATCTGCAATAATGTCGCGGCTTGGCAGAGAGTAAAGCATGCCGGTATGGCCCATTGCAATACCGTCATCCACTGCGATGGTATTGAATTCCTTAGCAATACCACCAGCCTTTTCAATTTCCTGAACCACCAGCTGGCCTACGTCATGTAAATGAACATGACCTGGAACGAACTGGGTAAATGAATTTGCAACTGCAATAATTGGCTTGCCAAAATCGCCGTCTTTAACACCGGTTGCCTTCCATAAAGCACGGGCACCGGCCATAATCTTGCCTTCGTAAGTAACCTTTGAACGGTAGTTATTAGCCATATGAAGATCCTTTAAATACTCAATAATTCATCAGAATTTACAGTTTTAATTATGTAAAAATAACAATTTTTACGTAAAATCCTGATTTTTCAATTCAGTTTGCTGAAAACTAAAACTGGTTGCGCCATTTTGACAAAAGACCCACGCCTTTTGGGGAGTGGGTCCTGAACTTATATAAATATGACTACTTAACTGGAGTTAACCAACCATACTTGTCTTCAACTTCGCCTCTTACGATAGCAAAGAAGGCATTCTGTAACTTCTCAGTTACTGGACCACGGTAGCCACAGCCAACATCAATACCGTCAACAGAAGCAATTGGAGTAATTTCTGCTGCAGTACCGGTAAAGAACATTTCGTCAGCAAGATAAACCATCTCACGTGGGATAGGCTGAGTACGAACTTCGTAACCTAAATCTGCTGCAACCTTTATAACTGCATCACGGGTAATACCAGGGAGCAGACCTGCAGTGTTAGGTGAGGTGTAGATTACATTATCTTTTACAAAGAATACGTTCTCACCTGAGCCTTCTGAAATGTAACCGTTAACATCAAGAGCAATAGCCTCTGCATAGCCGTTGTTTAAGCACTCGTTTGCAATGAGGATTGATGATAAGTAGTTACCTGCAGCCTTTGCCTCGGTTGGGATGGTATCAGGAGCTAAACGTCTCCATGATGAAACGCAAACCTTAATACCCTTCTTTAAGCCTTCTTCACCAAGATAAGCACCCCATGGAAGAGCACATACCATAGCATCAGCATTGAAACCTGGCTTGAACTTAACACCAAGACCAACTTCACCCATGAAAATTAAAGGACGGATGTAGCCATAGTCTAAACCGTTCTCAGAAATAACCTTCTTACATGCATCCATCATTTCTTCTTTGGTCTGTGCTACAGGGAAACGATAGATCTTTGCTGAATTGAATAAACGGTCAATGTGTTCCTTTAAACGGAAAATCTGAGGACCGTTCTTGGTTGCGTATGCGCGAATACCCTCAAACACTGCTGAACCGTAATGTAAAGCGTGAGCAGTAACGTGAACCTTTGCATCTGCCCATGGAACCATCTTGCCGTTAAACCAGATATACTTTGTCTGATCTGCCATTTTTATATCCTCATGAAATAATCAAAAAAAGGAGGGCCTGTACAAGGCCATATATTTTCACGGAGTTTAACACCTTTTTACCAGCCGATCTGTGTTTTATGTAACAACGGAAAGGAATTTCTTCTCCGAAACAACTAAAATTCATTATATATTAAAAAACGGAACATAGTGCATATTATGTTCGATTTTTTGCAAAAAACAAAATCGCGAAGAAAATTTAAAAAAAATTAGCTTATATGTACTAGAATACATGTGAGATATCTTAAGATAAGGCACATATATGATTTCATTTTTACCTTCTCCTATCCTTCTTTTAATTAACTGTATTCTGATTGCCATAAACTGTATTGTAATTGCCACCCCGATTATGCTTCTAGGCATAATCCGCATACTTATGCCAGTAAAACCAATACGCTATGCAATCGAGTTTTTTAACTACTATCTTTATAAAACCTGGGTGTTTAACAACCGCTGGATTATCGGTCTTACCAACAACATCAAGTGGCACATTACAGGTGATGAAATACCTTCCACAAAAAAAAGCTGTATGATCATTTCAAATCATTTAAGCTGGGCGGATATTTTATTCATCGGCTGTATTTATAAGGGAAACGTGCCTGTAACCAAGTTCTTTATGAAGCAGAATCTGATTTATATACCTTTTGTAGGTCTTGCCTGCTATGCTCTTGGAATGCCATTCCTTAAAAGATATTCAAAGAGCCAGCTCATCAAAAATCCAAAGCTGCGCAAGAAAGATATTGATAGCACAAAAAAAGCCTGTGACAGACTTATTGAATACCCATCAACCCTAATCAACTTTGTAGAAGGCAGCCGTTATACCCCAGAAAAGGCAAAAAAGGCAAAAACTCCATATAATAATCTGCTTCCACCTAAGACCACATCTTTAGGTGTTGCATTAGGAGAAATTGGCAACAGAGTTGAGTATATTTTCAATAATACATTCTATTATCCTGACAATAATAAGAAAGCATTTATTGATCTGCTCAAGGGCCGTGTAAAGAACGTCTTTGTTAATATCGAGATAATGAAAAACACCGACGGTCTAATCGGTAACTACCTTGAAGATAAGGAATTCAAGCATCAGTTCACATTAAAAGTACGTGATCTCTGGGAAGAAAAAGATGCTGTGATTGAAAATATGAAATCTGAATATCAGAAACTTGAAAAGAAATAAATTATTATAATTTCTGTCAAAAGAAGGCGACTAAAATCAATTTAGTCGCCTTTTTTGTATATGTAATATGGTATTACTTTTCTAAAGAAAGAAGATAAGCTACAACATTGTAGTAGTCTTCTTCTGACTCAAGATTCTCTGTTAATACCAGATACTTTCCGTTAACGATGATTTCAGGAACAGCCTGAATTTTATAAAGTTCAGTATAACGGTCATACTCAGATACCTTTCCCTGAGTGATAAAAGAAGAATACAAACGAGAGAAATCCTCTTTGGTAACACCTAAACCCTCAAATAAGGAAGCATAGTATGCTTCTCCGTCTGGACGTTCATCCTTAGTATGAATACGTGAAAAAAGTTCTTCTTTAAACTCATCTTCAAGACCGATATTGTATGCGACAGCATAGGCTTTCTGAGTATCAATCCCCATCTGTCCGCCAAGCATGCCGATAGGATTGAAAACAAACTTTGCCTGATCTTTAAAGTGATCCTTCATCTTTGAAAAATGTTCCTGCATCATAAAGCAGTGTGAACAGAAGAAAGAAAAGAACTCTCTAATTTCGGGCTCCACAGTACGGTTAGGATTTCTAATTTCATAATCTTTACCCTCTACATAGTCACGGGCGAGAGCAGATGAAGAAAAACAAACTGCACCAATGGCAAGAACAGCAACTGCGACAGCCTTTTTAATAAACTTCATTTTCATATCCTTAATTTCTACTTATTGTTTATCCCAGCATGATACGCGATTTCTTAACTGCAGTGGATCGCGCTTAATGCTCTTGTCTCTAAAACAACATATTTTAAATATGAATTTACAACAAAAATCGATTGATGAAAAAACCTTTGTTAAAACATACAGCATTTTAACCCTATTTCTTGAGATCTTTAAAAGGGGGCTGCCTGAAGACTGCGTTTTTGCCATAAGCTTCAAGGTTGCAGCAGCCATACATATATTTAAAAGGCAGAACTGCCTTATTCCCTTCTCCTTTGAAGGGAGAGTCAAAATAAACTCTAAAGCATCCTCAAGATGACCTTTTGTAAGGGCTGCATATTCATAAAACTGAGTTGTATCTTCAGCAACTGATTTTACAGGAGGAAGGAACGAAGCCCCCCTTTTTGCGTCTGTAAATCTGTCTTTTAAGATGTTGGTAAGTTGCAAACCTTCACCAAAACTTACAGAAAGATCCATCAGCTTCTTAGCATCAGCTTCCTTGTTATGGGCTGCAAAGAGTGCTGCTAAAAACTCGCCGACAACACCTGCTACATAGTAGCAGTAAAGATCTACATCATTAAGATTTTCTATCTTTATTCCTGCAAGAGATTTTGCCATACCATGAGCCATAATAGCGACACCACGGCTGATAATGTCGACAGTTCTGCTATCAAAGCTTTTACATCTTTTTACAGTTTCAACCATCTCCGTGAGCAAATCAAACTCTGCCTTTTTTGCGCCATCTGTGCATAATAAAACAGCCTGATCTTTTAAGGACTGGCATAAGTCATCATCTGAAAAGCGATCTTTTGCAAGTTTTGAAAAAGAATTCAGCCATGCAATTTTTGCATTTTTCTCTGCAACGGGGTCATCTTCAACTGTATCTGCAATACGGCATAGAAGATAAGCATTTGAAATATAGTCATCTATTGGTTCTGGCAGCATTGGAATTGTAAGTGCAAAGGTACGAGATACACCTAAAAGATGCTCTTTCTGTCTTTGTACAGACATAATACTGATACTCATAAACTGCCTTCTTAAGGGTAAAACTCTTTTCTTTCCTGATTTTGGATCAGGAAAATTAGCACTTAATTAGCCTTGTAGCTATACTGTATTTAATAGAATTAACAATAATTATGTAATTGGTAAGAAATAACCAATTACCTTATTCCAAATTAAGCCATATTCCATGGCATAAGTTTATCTAGGACATCAGAGGAAATATTGTGACTCTTA
>ONCB01000039.1 GCA_900316175.1 uncultured Succinatimonas sp. | reverse complement strand
GTTATCGTTTCTCATAAATTACTCCTTACTGAAGTTTCTCAACGGGAGTAATTATGCAAGATTTTGAAAAAGGTCTCATCTAGGTGATGGGGAGCTTACGTTTCAATTATATGTTAAAGAACTGAGTAACTGAAACTAACCCTTTGCACCCAACCATTTTCAAGAATATTTGGTTTCAATTATATGTTAAAGAACTGAGTAACTGAAACACAGTTGCCATTTTATTTTATCTCCTTGAATTTTGTTTCAATTATATGTTAAAGAACTGAGTAACTGAAACACTATATATTTTGCTATAGCAGGTAGTGCATTTTTTAAGATAACCAACAACTCTTGCTTTTCATCACCATGATCTTTCCAACGTTCAGCGAACTCTATTGCATTGATATGCTGTTGCTTTGATTCCATTTGTTATTTCCTAAAAGCACTTATTTTGTATTAAGCAGTTTCCCACATTTTACTAGTTCTTAATAATATTAAATAATTAATATTTATTAATAATATCTTTATAGTATGTATGATTTGGTGTTTAAATTTTACATACATTTCTAAATAAAACCGCATGACACCTAAATGACACCACTTATGACACCATCGTGACACCTAGGTTTAAAAATTATAATCTTTTTTAATAATTTTTCTTATTTTGTAAAAATTTTAAGAAATTTAAAAATAAACTGTAAATCAAGGGGATGAGAAGAAAATTTTTGAGAATTTAAGAGAAATTATGAAAGGAAAACTATAGCGAATGGTGCGTCGTAGTGGACTCGAACCACCGACCCCCACCATGTCAAGGTGATGCTCTAACCAAGCTGAGCTAACGACGCATAAGAAATGTGAACAGATTATATCAAGATATTTTCATAATTCAATATGCAACTATGCTAAATCATCAGATATTACCTTTAATTGGCATATTTAATTACATATTCTGCATACCTTTTCACAAATTTAAGTAAACTTTGTAAAAAAAATAGTATAATTGCACAATCCGTTTTCCTGTTCATTGGTCTTAATGAGTAATTTCAGACAGATACAGGATACATTTTTTTCTTTTTACTATGGAGCCTTGAGATGCAGAGTATGCATCGAGGTTTAAAAAATGCCAAAAATTACACTTCCTAACGGCGATATCAAAGAGTTTGATAAGCCACTCTCAATTTATGATTTAGCTTTAAGTATCGGTCCTGGTTTAGCTCGTAACTGTGTTGCCGGCAAAATCAACGGTGAGTTATTTGATGCTTGTGAAATTATCGAAAACGATGCAGAAGTATCAATTATCACCCCTAAGGACAAAGAGGGTATGGAGATTATCCGTCACTCATGTGCACATCTGTTAGGTCATGCTATCAAGCAGTTATGGCCAAATACTCAGATGGCTATCGGTCCTGTTATTGACAACGGTTTCTACTACGATGTTGATATCGATCATAAGTTAACCGCCGAAGATCTTGAAGCTTTAGACAAGAGAATGCATGAGCTTGCAAAGACTGATTATAAAGTTGTTAAGGAGTACGCAAACTGGCAGAAGTGCTATGACACCTTCTCTGAGAGAAACGAGCCTTACAAGAAGCTTATCTTAGAAGAGAACATCGATAAGTCAGCTGACAAGATCGGTCTTTATCACCACAATGAATATACTGATATGTGTCGCGGTCCTCACGTACCTCGTATGGGTTTCTGTCAGTACTTCAAGTTAACTCACTTTGCTGGTGCATACTGGAGAGGTGACTCAAAGAACAAGATGCTGCAGCGTATCTACGGCTGTGCCTTTGCATCTAAGGATGAGTTAAAGACTTACATTCAGCGTCGTGAAGAGGCTGCAAAGCGTGACCACCGTGTAATCGGCAAGAAGCTTGATTTATTCCACTTCCAGCAGGAAGCTCCTGGTTTAGTATTCTGGCACAATGACGGCTGGACCATTTACAGAGTAATCGAAAACTTCATGAGAGAGATGCTTCACAAGTATCACTACATTGAAGTTAATACTCCTCAGATTATGGATAGAGTTCTGTGGGAGAGATCCGGTCACTGGGATAAATATGCAGAAAACATGTTTACCACCAAGTCAGAAAACCGTGATTATGCTATTAAGCCAATGAACTGCCCAGGCGCAATTCAGATCTTTAATTCACGTACCCGTTCATATCGTGACCTTCCAATCAGAATGGCTGAGTTTGGTAAGGATCACCGTAACGAGCCATCAGGTTCATTACACGGTTTAATGCGTGTAAGAGGCTTTGAGCAGGATGATGCTCATATTTTCTGTACTGACAGTCAGATCCTTGATGTTGTATCAGACTGTATCCGTATGGTTTACGATGTTTACAATGTATTCAACTTCAAGAATGTTGATATCAAGTTATCAACCCGTCCTGAAAAACGCATTGGTTCAGACGAAATCTGGGATAGAGCAGAAGATGGCTTAAAGAAGGCATTAGAGGCAAATGGTCTTGAATATGAGCTGCAGCCTGGCGAAGGTGCTTTCTACGGTCCTAAGATCGAGTTCACCTTACATGACTCATTAGACAGAGCTTGGCAGTGCGGTACTGTACAGCTTGACTTTGCTCTGCCAGGTCGTTTAGGTGCAGCTTATATAGGTGAAGACAATCAGGAACACGTACCTGTAATGATTCACCGTGCAATGTTAGGTTCTATTGAGCGTTTCTTAGGTATTCTCACCGAGGAGTATGCTGGCGCATTCCCAACATGGTTATCTCCAACCCAGGTTGAAGTAATGTCAATTACAGATGATCAGGTTGATTACGTAAAGCAGGTTTGGGAGAAGCTTGATGCTGAGGGTATCAGAGCCAAGACTGATTTAAGAAATGATAAGATTGGCTTTAAGATCCGTGAGCATACTTTAATGCATATTCCATATCTGGTTGTCTGCGGTGCCCGCGAGGCAGAGCAGGGTCAGGTTGCTGTTCGTACCCGAAAAGGTGCAGATCTTGGAACAATGTCAATTGAAGACTTGATCAAACTCGTAAAATCAGATATCATTATGCGCAAAAATATGCCTGATGCAGACTTAGAGATTGAAAAATCAAGAAAAGAGGCTGCCAAGGCAGATAAAGATTAAGCTTCAGCTTTATCTTTGAATTGAAATTTTGTTAGGAGTACTTGCTATAAACAACAACAGAAAAACCGGTAAAACTCTTCAGAAGAACCGGATTAACAGTGACATCAGATGTCGTGAGGTGCGTGTATTAGACGCAGAGAATGAGCTTATTGGTGTTATGCCAACAGCTGATGCATTACGTATGGCCAAAGAGCAGGGTATTGACCTCGTTGAGATCAGTCCTAATGCTGAGCCTCCTGTATGTAAACTCATTGAGTATGGCAAGTATCTTTATCAGAAGAGTAAAGATCAGAAGAGTAAGAAGCAAAAGGTTGTTCAGGTTAAGGAAATCAAATTCCGACCTGGTACAGATGAAGCGGATTATCAGGTTAAACTACGCAACCTAATCCGTTTCTTAGAAGAGGGCAATAAGGCTAAAGTAACACTGCGTTTCCGCGGTCGCGAGATGGCGCATCAGTCTTTAGGTTTAGATGTTCTCAAGCGTGTAGAGAATGATCTATGCGTTGAAAAGGGAATTGCATCAGTTGAGTCTTCTTCACGTGTTGAAGGCAGACAGGCAACTATGGTGTTAGCTCCTAAAAAGAAATAGTACAGGGAATAAAGTCTTTAAGTAATTAAAGCTCCTGTATCGTGTTCAACTGCAATAATGCGGAGTAATAAAATGGCTGGTAAAGTCAAGGTCAAAATGAAGACCGATAGAGGCGTTGCAAAGCGTTTCAAGAAAACCGGTAGCGGTCACTACAAGTGCCGTCACCAGAACCTTCGTCACATCCTTACAAAGAAGTCATCAAAGCGTAAGCGTCAGTTACGCAACATGGTATTTGTAAAGACTTGTAATCTGCGTGCTATCGCACGTCAGTTACCATACGCTTAATGTTTGGAGGATTGACAAATGGCTAGAGTTAAACGCGGTGTAACCGCACGTGCTCGTCACAAGAAGGTTTTAAAGGCTGCTAAGGGTTACTACGGTGCACGTTCACGTACTTACCGTGTTGCCGTCCAGGCTGTAACCAAGGCTGGTCAGTATGCATATCGTGATCGTCGTCAGAAGAAGCGTCAGTTCCGTGCATTATGGATTGTACGTATCAACGCAGCTGCTCGTCAGCACGATTTAAGCTACAGCCAGTTAATCAATGGCTTAAAGAAGGCTAACATTGAAATCGATCGTAAGGTATTATCTGATATCGCTATCAATGATAAGGCAGCTTTCCAGGCTATTGCTGAGCAGGCAAAGGCTGCATTAAAGGCTTAATTCGTTAAGTTCTTTCAAGTTTCAAATCCCAGCTTCGGCTGGGATTTTTCGTCACTACAATCTATAAATTTTTTCTTAAAACAATAACAATATTCATATTCTTAAAGTTTAAGAATATGATCCTCATTTTTCTTGTTTAAATTTCTTTTTTTTTCGTTCAAATTCTAGTGTCTTAATCTTAAGAAAATCTTTTGTGTATGACTATGATCACATATCCGTTACAATTGTATTATAACAATTTATGTATTGTCACAGATTGCGTTTTGCAGTCTATCCCATGTTCGGAAATTTTTTGTAAATTAGATAATGTATTTATTTTTTTAGGTGGTAGAAGTGGACGTTTTAACTTCACAAGATTTAGAAGAGATGCTTGCACCCTTACCAGGCGATAGCTGTGGTGAGAACTGCGAGTATGATGATCTTTACCTTGCTTTAGATACTCTTGCTCAGGGAACTCCTGCAAGTGAGATGGGTGACAGCATTATTGATGGTAAAGATCCTGACTATAGAACTTTATACAAAAACTGTATGACCTTATGGAAGAAGACACGTGATCTTCGCGTAGCTTCATTCCTGACCCTTTCATCATTATGTATTGGCGGCATTGAAGGATTATTAGGCGGCTTAAAAGTAATTGATTACCTCGTAACTGATTTATACGACAGTTTTTACCCTCAGCTTGATCCTGATGATGACAATGATCCAACCGAAAGAATCAACATTCTGTCTATGATTTCTCCTGAGGATGGAGCATATGCTGACGGCTATTCTTTCGTTGTAAAGTTCAGAGAAATCAAACTTGTACCTGAGCTGCCATACACTTACAGAGATTATCTGGTAGGCACCGGCTTCATTACCGCAAAGGAAGGGAATGAGGTTGATATTAACATTATCAATGCCCAGTTATCATCAATTCCTGTTTCTTCTCTTGAATCAAGAAAGGCACTTGTTGATGAGATCCTTGCGCTTGTAAAGAGTATTACTGAGAAGTTTAATGAGAAGACTGGAGATACCGGTTATCTTACCATGACTACCTTAGAGCATGAGCTCAACGGTATTAAGAATATTTATGTACAGCACTTAAAGAATGTATCAGTACCATCATCAGATGAAGCTTCATCTGGTGTAGAACCAACTGCAAATAGCGTTGCAACTGCACCTCAGGCTGCTGCATCTCCAGTGCAGGTACAACAACAGACATTCAATCTTGAGACTTTTGTGCCAAAGACCCGTAATGAGGCACTGCTGCTTCTCAAGAAGAGTTCAGAGTACTTTGAAAAGGCTGAACCTACAAGTCCTGTACCATTCCTGATTAATCGTGCTTTAAAGATGTCTAACATGAACTTTATTGACTTGTTAGGTGAAATTGACAGAGACGCATTAAGCAAGGGTAGAGAGCAGTTAGGTGTTCCTAACCCAGATGATTAGTTTTTAATTTTTACTTACTTTTCTTAAGGAGTTTTATATGGCTCAGAGTGGTCAGAAATTCATAAGCAAGAACAGAGCACCTCGTGTTCAGGTTGAATATGATGTTGAGTTATATGGTGCAGAGAAGAAGGTTAACCTTCCATTCGTAATGGGCGTTATGTCAGACCTTGCAGGCAAGAGCGAAGTTGCAGCTGCAGAGCGTCCTGATGATCGCAAGTTTATGGATATTGATGTTGATAATTTCAACGATCGCATGAAGAGCATCAAGCCTCGTGTAGCTTTCAATGTTCCAAATGTAATTTCTGGTGAAGGCAATATGGCAGTAGACCTGAGCTTTGAGAACATGGATGACTTTTCTCCTGATAAGGTAGCAGAGAACATCGATGGCGTTAAGGAGCTCTTAGAGGCCAGAAAACAGCTTTCTAACTTATTAAGCTATATGGACGGCAAGTCAGGTGCTGAAGAGTTATTAAACAAGCTCTTAAAGGATGAGGCTTTATTAAAGGCTTTAGCTTCAAAGGCAAAAGAACCAGCTGCTGAAGAAGAAAAGAAGGAGGAATAATAAATGTCAGATACCTTAGCACAACAGGCCCAGCAAACAGAAACATTAGAAGTTTCAGATTTTGAAAAATTATTAGGCCAGGAATTCAGACCAAAGTCAGAAGAAGCAAACAACGCTGTTAAAGGTGCTGTTCAGACTTTAGTTCAGCAGGCTCTTGCAAATGCCACCTTAATTTCAACCGACTCAATCAAGACCATTGAGGGTATGGTTGCTGAACTTGACAAGAAGATTTCTGCTCAGATTAACGCAGTTATTCACCATGAAGACTTTGCCAAGATGGAAAGTGCATGGCGCGGTTTATCATACCTTGTAAACAACACTCAGACATCTGAGAGCATGAAGATCCGTGTTATGAACATCTCAAAGAAAGATCTTCAGAAGATGATGAAGAAGTTCAAGGGTACTGCATGGGATCAGAGCCCATTATTCAAGAAGCTCTATGAAGAAGAGTACGGCACCGCTGGTGGTGAGCCATATGGCGCAATTATTGGTGATTACTACTTCAACCATACTGCACCTGATATCGAGTTATTAAAGGGTATTGCTCAGATTGCAGCAGCAGCTCATGCTCCATTCATTGCAGCCTCAGATCCTTCAATCATGAATTTAGATTCATGGCAGGAGCTTGCAAATCCACGTGATTTAACCAAGATCTTCTCAACCCCTGAGTATGCTGCATGGCGTTCATTCCGTGAAATGGATGACAGCCGTTATGTAGCACTGACAATGCCACGTGTATTAAGCCGTGTTCCATATGGTGCAGATACCAACCCGGTTGAGGGCTTTAACTTCACTGAGGATACCGGTGCTGGCAATTCAGCAAACTACAACTGGATGAACGCAGCTTACGCAATGGGTGTAAACATCAACCGTTCATTCGTTGACTACGGCTGGTGCGCACGTATCCGCGGCGTTGAGTCAGGTGGTATCGTTGAGTCACTTCCAACCCACACCTTCCCAACCGATGATGGTGGTGTTGCCATGAAGTGCCCAACTGAGATTGCAATTACCGATCGTCGTGAAGCAGAACTTTCAAAGAACGGTTTCTTACCTCTCATTCACTGGAAGAACACTGACTATGCAGTATTCTTAGGTGGTCAGACTGTAAACAAGCCACAGGAATACGATAATCCTGATGCTACTGCAAACGCATCATTATCAGCTCGTCTTCCATACATTTTTGCAACCTGCCGTTTCGCTCACTACTTAAAGTGTATCGTTCGCGACAAGATTGGTTCATTCAAGGAAAGAGCAGATATGGAGCGCTGGTTATCTGACTGGATCAGTAACTATGTAACTTCAGATCCTAATGCTTCTGAGGATGTTAAGGCTAAGTATCCATTAGCTGAGGCCAAGGTTACCGTAGATACCATCGAAGGTCAGCCAGGCTACTATTCAGCCAAGTTCTACTTAAGACCTCATTATCAGTTAGAAGGTTTAACCACCTCATTAAGACTGACAACCAAGATGCCATCTGGCGCTAAATAATTTTACTGGCAGGGGGCGGTCCCCCTGCCTTATTTAATCAGGGATTTTTTCAGGAAATATGTCAATTTCAGCAGAAGATAAATACTTACCATGCCTGCTCTCAAGACTGTGTGATGATGAACCGCAGTCAAAGATAGACAGGAACTTTAAGTACGTGTCTCTTGAAAAAATCAAGGAAGAAATAGTATTAAATATTTCTCATATCCTGAATTCAAAATCACGTCCTCAGATTTGGGACCTTAACTACAATCAGGAAGTAGTAAATTCCGTGCTTGGTTTTGGTCTTCCTGATTTCTGTGGATTATCAAATTCAGAAATTGAAAGTGTAAAATTACAGCATGAAATTGTTGAGCTTCTGAAGGTGTTTGAACCAAGACTTATTCCATCTACAATATCAGTTGAGGTTGATTCTTCTGATGTTGCTCATAATAACTTTTCATTTTCACTAAGGATCAGCGCTCAGTTTGCGGTAAAGGCGCTTACAGGATTCTTCAGCTGTATTTCATATCTTGACCTGGAATCTGGATTTGCTACTGTAAAGCTTAAGGATTAACAGTATGGCAAAAGAGTTTTTAGACTACTACAGCAGTAATCTTTCATTTTTAAGAAAATCATCAGCAGAATTTGCTTCAGAATTCCCTAAGATCGCTTCAAGACTTGATATTAGTGGTCTTGAGTGTCTTGATCCGTTTGTTGAAAGACTTTTAGAGGGTACAGCTTTTTTATCTGCCAGAGTAGAAAAAAAGCTTGATGACGGCTACCCAAGATTCTTAGAATCAATTCTTTATTCTGTATCTCCTGATGTGCTTGCTCCAAAACCTGCATTTACGGTTGTAAGAGTATCTGATTCTGATCTTGCATCCTTAAACGGTGTTGTAAAAAAAGTTTCGGTAAATACAGAATTTAAAAAGGTTATTGGTAAAGGCCTTTCTACTGTGGTTTTCTCTAACTACTGGCAAACAGACATCGTACCTGTTCTTGTTGATAAGGCATCAATTTTAACTCATGATATAAACGTATCTAGAATTTCTGCTTTAGGTACTCATTCTGCTTTGGAGCTTTCATTATCAACAGTTCAGGGTGCAACCTTTGATTCTATTGATATTTCATCTCTTGATTTCTTTATCAACTTAAATGATCAGGATGCTTCATATATCTGTGAGTGTCTGTGTGAGAAACTTGAATCTGTATATTTAAAGAAATCTGATGGTTCCTATGAAAAGCTTTCAGGTATAGAGTTTGATTTTACAGCTTTCTGTGAAGAAACAGTTTTATTTGACAAGCACATCGATTCTATCAGAGGAACCACCATCATCAAGGATTTCATGTGCTACCCTGATTTATTCAAGTTCATCAGATTAAAGGGCCTTGACAAGAATAATTTTGGTGACAGTGTCAACCGTCTGAGTTTACTGTTTATCTTCAAGATTGAAGACTCATTTTCAGAGCATTCATTCAGTAAGGAATCTTTCTTATTAAACTGCATTCCGCTTCTGAATATGTACAAAGTAAGATCAAACCGTCTGACTTTAAATCAGAATTATGAACTGAATGTTGTAATTGATAATACAGCACCACTTGATAATGAAATCTGCTATATCAACTCACTTGAGTTTTATAACAATTCAAACCAGTATCTGTTTTCAGCAAGTCCTTTCTTCACCACTGGTGTTGAAGGCGATATGACCAAGTACAGAAACTATTTTTCTCTTCACAGAAGGGCCCGTCAGTCTGGTATTGATGGAAACAAGAGAACCCATTACAACAAGTCTGAAGTATTTGTTTCAATTGCCGGAGAGGACTTTGAAAAGCATGCCGGCGAAGAAATGCTTGTCAGTGCCAACTGTTATGCTACCAATGCAGATTTGCCAATGTTCCTCTCACAGAAGGATTCATTCTCTCTATCTCAGTTAAACGGCATTCATGATTTAAGAGTGGTTACTCCAATCTTAAAGCCAAGAGCACCATATGTGCAGAACTGTGGTGAGGATGAGTTTGTTAAGATGTCTTTTATCATGCAGAATGTGTGCACCATTTTAAATAACGGATCACAAGCCTGTCTTGATAACTTAAAACACCTGATTTCTCAGTTCTCTGTACGTTCAGCTGATGAAACTGAGCGTCTTGTAAATTCGCTTACAGCAGTTGAGATTAAGGATAAGGTCTTCAGATATACATCAAAGGGCTGCATCTATTTTGAAAACGGCTTTAATGTAGCTTTAAGCTTCGACCCTAAGAAACTTCAGGGTGTAGGTTTATATACATTCTCAAGAGTAATTGTCAGGGTGCTGCAGTACTATTCACCTGTAAATACTCCTGTTAAGGCTGATATTCTGACTAGTGATGGAGGCCTTGTTTATTCATGCAAGATCTCAAACGACTAATAGTCAAATATTCAAATCAGTTAAAGCAGCAGAAAGGAGAACCTGACTTTTTCTATCTGATGCGTCTGATTGAGCTGATGAGAAAAGATCTTCCTGCAGTAGGTTATGCAAAGACACCTTCTGAGGAAGCTTTCCGCTTTGGTCAGATGCCTTATCTGAATTTTCCGTCAACATCCATTGCCACAATTTCTGAAAGCCATCGTCATTCAGAGGATGTGACAATTTTAGTGTACTTTTTTGGCCTTTTAGGTGTGAACGGACCAATGCCTCTTGAGATCACTGATCTTGTATATTCAAGAAACATTCATGATTATGATTCTACTCTGAGGCGTTTCCTTGATTTAATCAATCACCGCCTGCTGACTCTGTTTTACAGGGCATTTTCTCATCATGAACTGCCTTTGATGTATGACAGAAGAAAGTCTACAGCAGTATCAGTTTTCAGAGCCCTGTCAGGTTGTCCTTCAGCTGATGACGGTACCAGTCGCGATGAGATGATTATTCCGTCATTATCCAAGTTTTTCTGCAATCAGAGTCGATCTGTTGAGGCTCTGTCAAGAATGCTTTATGACTTTTTCAGGGTCCCTGTAAAGGTAAAACCATTTGTTGAGCGTTACCATGTCATCCCTGAGGATTTAAGATGTCAGCTTGGTGTTAAGGAAAGCTCTGTTTTAGGCGTGTGTGCTCAGTTAGGTTCAAAGTATCTGACAAGAACCAGAGATGTTTCAATTGAAATCGGGCCAATTTCCTACAGACGCAGTATGCATTTCATGCCAAAGAGAGAATATTTTGATCTTTTATGTTATCTCGTTAAGTCATTCTTCTCTAAGCCTGTTGAATTTGACATTACACTGCTTATTGATACTCATTCAATTTTAAAAGCCAAAACCAACGGCAAGTTCGCTTTAGGTCAGAGTGTGCATTTAAGATCTTCTGAAGGGGGAGCAGGATACAAGAAGGTATCTATCAATGTTTCCTCGATACTGAATCAAACAGCGTTTATTAAAAACTAGATAAGGAGTAAATATGAAGCTAAAAAGAATTCAGCTTTTTGAAAGGCTGAATAAAACGGCTTATAAGGCACTGGAAAGTGCTACGGTTTTATGTAAAACTCGAGGCAATCCATACGTTGAATTATCTCATTTTTTAAATCAGATTTTTCTAACCAAGAATACCGATGTTCATCAGATCGTTTCTCATTTTGGTATTGATGAGGCAAAGCTTGCAAAGGATCTAATTGAGGCTATGGATTCACTTCCACGTGGTGCATCTTCAATTGAGGATTTTGCTCCTGATATCGAGATGTCAATCAAGGAAGGCTGGATGGTAAGTTCTTTGATATACAAAGATAACGCCATCAGAACCGGTCATCTTTTACTTGCAATCAAACTTAATACAGATCTTGCAAGAGTGCTTCATGCTATTTCTTCTGAGTTCAAGAAGATTAACGGTGACCTTTTACAGGACAACTTCGTTTCTATTGTAAGCAATTCTGAAGAAGTATCTGTAAAGGCAACCGGTGCAGATGCTTCAACTGGTCAGGCAGGTTCGATGATGAGTTCTCCTGCCATGGGCAAGGGTGAGGCCTTAAGTCTTTACTGCCAGGATCTGACTGAAAGAGCCAAGGAAGGCAAGATTGATAATATCGTTGGCCGTGATGAGGAAATCCGCAAGATTGTGGATATTCTGATGCGCCGTCGTCAGAACAATCCTATCTTAACTGGTGAGGCCGGTGTAGGTAAAACAGCTGTTGTTGAAGGTTTTGCCTGCCGTCTTGCCTCAGGTGATGTACCAGATTCATTAAAGGGTGCAAAACTCCTTTCATTAGATCTTGCTCTGCTTCAGGCTGGAGCTTCCATGAAGGGTGAGTTTGAGGAAAGATTAAAGCAGGTAATTGAAGAGGTTCAGCACTCTGATACTCCAATTATTCTGTTTATCGACGAAGCTCATAACCTTGTTGGTGCCGGCGGTGCAGCAGGTCAGGGTGATGCTGCAAATCTCTTAAAGCCAGCTTTAGCACGTGGTCAGCTCCGCTGTATCGCAGCTACCACCTGGAAAGAGTATGTTAAGTTCTTTGAAAAAGATCCTGCTTTATCACGTCGCTTTGAAAAGATTTTAGTTGATGAGCCAAATGATGAGAAGGCTGTTCAGATGTTAAGAGGAATGGTTGGTGTATTAGAGAAGTACCATAAGGTTACTATTCTTGATGAAGCCTTATTTGCAGCCGTATCTCTGTCACGCCGTTATATTCCTACAAGACAGCTTCCAGACAAGGCAGTATCAATTCTTGATACAGCATGTGCCAAGGTTGCCTTATCTCAAAATGCTGAGCCATATGCTGTTGAGTATCTGCGTCGCAAGATTGAAGGCTTAAATACCGAGATTTCAATTTTAGAGAAGGAAAACAATTCAGGCTTTGATGCTGAAGAGCGTCTGCAAAAGTCAAAGGCTGCTCTTGCTGACTGTGAGGCCAAGCTTGAAGAACAGACCAGGCTCTTAAATGAGATCCGCGAACAGGCCAAGATATACCTTGAAAAGCGTGAAGCTATCCGTGAGGGAAAGGTAGATGATGAGGCTGCTGTCAAAGCACAGAAAGATGAGCTGATGGCTGAGCGTAGCAAGCTCAACGATCTGCAGGGTGAAACTCCAATGTTCCTGCCAGAGGTTGACTCTCAGGCTGTAGCAGCAGTTATCGCAGAGTGGACCGGTATTCCTTTAGGCAAGATGGTTAAGAATGAGATTGATTCAATTCTTCACCTCTCTGACATCATGAAGAAGCGTGTTATCGGTCAGGATCAGGGTATTGATCTGATTGCCAAGAGAATTACCACAGCCCGTGCCTCATTAGGTGATCCAAACAAGCCAATTGCTGTAATTATGCTTGCAGGTCCATCTGGTGTTGGTAAGACTGAAACTGCTTTAACTCTTGCAGAGACTGTGTACGGTTCAGAGCAGAACCTTATCACCATCAATATGAGTGAGTTCCAGGAAGCTCATACTGTATCAACCTTAAAGGGTGCGCCTCCAGGATACGTAGGTTATGGCGAGGGTGGTGTATTAACCGAAGCAGTAAGACGCAAGCCTTATTCTGTTGTGCTCTTAGATGAGGTAGAGAAGGCTCACAAGGATGTTCACGAGCTGTTCTTCCAGGTATTTGACAAAGGTCAGATGGAAGATGGTGAAGGCAGACTCATCAACTTTAGAAACACCATTATTATTCTTACCACCAACGCAGGTGATAACGAAATTATGGAGATGTGCAAGGATGAGAACAACATGCCTGATGTGGATTCTTTAGAGAAGGCCGCAAGACCTGCTATGTACAAGGTATTCCCTGCAGCCTTAATCGGCCGTATGAGCATTGTTCCTTACTATCCACTGTCTCATAAGAATCTGAATATGATTATCGATCTCAAGTTAAACAAGATCGTAAAGCGTGTTCAGGAGAACTATGGTGCTGAGTTTACCTATACTCAGGCAGTTCGTGATGAGATTATCGGACGCTGCAATAACATTGCCTCAGGTGCCCGTATGATCGATGCCATCATTTCAAACGATCTGCTGCCACAGATCTCTACACAGTTCCTTGAGAAGACCATGAACAACCGAAAGATTGTGTCTGTTGAAGCAGACTGCATGGACGGCAAGTTCATCTACAATTTTGAGGATGTAGAGGCAGAATAACAGTCTGATTCTGACATAGCTTTGAATATAATCCCGGATTTGTATGTCTGGGATTATTTTTTTTTTATTTTTATTTGATAGAGTTACAAAAATTCATTTAATTATCTTTATAGTTAATCCTTTAATGTTCATAATTAAGTATTAGAGGAAAAGTTTTATATTTTTTTTCCGATTTAAAGGCGAATGCTTTATAAAAATTCAACTAAGTATGAAATTTTCTACCAGTTTTATTTTTATAAAACATATGTATTCATAAAGATTATTCCGGAGTCTTTGTATGAAGAAATTTCTCTTAGCTCTGCTTGTGCCAGCAGTGTTTGCAACTGGCTGTTCATCGGGCGGAAGCACTTTTGATATTCAGGTATCTCCAACTAAGGAGCTTGAAAAGGTTTATGGCTATTATCCATCAATTGAAGTTGATATTATCGGCGCTTCAGATGAAGACGCAATGCGCCTGAAGCCATATCCAATTGAGAAGTATTTTGAAAAGGATAATCCTGTCAGAACATACCTTAATCCTGTCAAATTCAAATTCTCAGAGTCAGATCTTTCAAACAAAGTTTTACATTCATCAGATCCTTTGTTTAAAGAGTGGGTAGATAGCGATATATCCTACATTGTTATGATTGCAAATCTCCCATACAGCGATCCTGAAATGAAAGAAAACGATCCTAGAAAGTATTTTTATAAAGTTCCTAAAGGCTTTTTCTCAATGTCACCTGATATTTATGTAAAAATTGGTGCTACAGGTCTTGTAAGAACCACTATGGAAGGCGCAAGAGCAGAACGTCCTGAAGCTCCTAAGAGTACTGATGAACTGCCTAAGACTCTTGATCTTAAGTGCGTATCAGAAAAAGGTAAGTCTACAATGGAATGTAAGGAAAAGAAGGAGCCTTTACCAGGAGGAGTTGAGCAATGAGATTTCCACAGTTAATTCACTGGTCTGAAGGTCAGTTCCTTCAGCCACATCATTTTCAGCAGTTCCAGAAGTCTGCTATTGAGCGTTTAAATAGTGAGCGTGATTTTTATCTTCCATACAAGGAAGGTCTTATAAACATCAATGTTGATCAGGATTCATTAAGATCAAAGCGTGTTGTTATCAACTCTCTTACAGCTCTTATGCCTGACGGTTCTTCTTTGAGCATGCCTGGAAACTGTGAAATCATGCCTCTGACTTTAGATGTTTCATCTGAAGATCTCGGTACTGGTATTATGGTTTATCTTGCTGTTCCATTTTACTCAAAGTTAAAACCAAATATTTCTGAGGCCGGAAGTTCAAATCTTGGCAGATTCAACCTCTCTGAGATCAGCGTTATTGATGAAAATTCTGGTGACAATGAAATTCCTGTTGTTACCCGTTTTTACAATGCCAGACTGATTACCGATCCATCAAAGGCTACAGACTGTTCTATTCTCCCAATTTTAAAACTCAGACTTGAGAATATGGAGAATAAGGACATCAGGCTGGTGATTGATGACAAATACACTCCACCATGTGTAGTTTTTGACGGTGATAACAATATCTTCAGAAGGATCCGTGAGTTTGTATTTGAGTTAAAGTCATGCAAGTCAAAGATTCTGACTGATATTGAAACAGAAGGATTTGATCCAAAGCTTGTGACAGGTTCTAGTCTTTTAAGAATCATGCAGCTGCAGATCATAAATCTTTATATCAATACACTGTCAAACCTGCTCATTCCAGAGCGTGTACATCCTCTTTGTTTCTATCTGCAGATTTCAGGACTGTTAGCTGAGTTAAGAGCTCTGTTCCCTCTGTCAGATCACAAGGATATTCAGGCATATGATCACTATAACCTGTACTATGTTTTTGATGATGTAATCACCTCAATCAGAACACTTTTAAGTACTCAGGGCAAGGCTGAATGCATTGAGCTTGAGTTCAAGTACAAGCCTGAAATCAACTGTATGGTTACTGATCTTTCTGATGAATGCATTATCAAGGCCCGCGACTACTATCTGGCACTTGAGGGTGGCAACAACTGGAAGGATTTAATTGAGGATATTGAAACAGGCGACAACTTCAGACTTATTGATGAGGCTTCTCATGAAGATCGCGTTCGTGGTGTGAAGTTAAGTTATGTTCGTTTCCCTCCAAGATATCTGCCAATGCCTGGAAGTGACACCATTTACTTCAAGGTAATGAAGGACGAATCTCCAAGAGTATGGCGCTATATTGTAGAAGACCACAAGATTGCAATTGATTATTCTCAGAATATCTTCAAGGACTTCAAGGCAAAGCTGTATCTGGTTGTAGTAGACGAGGATAAGTAAATGGCATCTACCAACGGTGCTGCTTAAAGTGTGTGAATATAATACTTTCAAGCAGAATGGCGTAGAGGTCAAACACGCTGAAGTTCTTAATGACCTCAATGCTTTGTTTGCTGTGATAAAAAAGGCAGTGGACAGATCTGAGTATCTTTCAAAGAAATACGTTCAGGTAGAAAAGCCTCTGGTGTTCTTTGTTGACTATATCATCAAGGAATCAAAATTCTCCTTCTCAAGAGAATATGAGCCTCTGGCAAGGCGCTACAACGAACTGTCAGGTGACGACAAGTTCTTTGATATTCTGGATTATACCCTGGAAGACAAATCAGCAGACAAAGATGTGCTTCAGGTGTTCTATATTCTTTTAGGTCTTGGATTTGACGGTGCCTACAAGAGGGAGCCAAAGGAAGTTGTAAACAGAATTTATGAGTGCCAACGTCAGATTGGTGATATGCTCAATCCTGTAAAAGAAACCTTGTTCCCTGAAGTTCAGGAAAAGATAAATAACAAGGGTGAGGAGACCGGACGTTTAGCGATTATCAGAAGACACCCTTATATAGCAGCCATTTTGCTTCTGGTTTTCTGTTTTACTCTGAATCTGTTCAGTATCTATGAACACGTGGACAAGTATAACGACATGATTCAAGCTGCTCTACGTGATGCCTCACCATACAAGAATATGGCTCGAGCTACTGTAACTGCCCCTATGGAAACTCCAGAGGACGGAAAAGTAGACGATGACGATGATGACGATGATGACGATGATGACGATGATGACGATGATGAAACAGAGAACATGTCTGTATCTGATTTACAGGATAAAAATGCATCATCTGATGACGCAACAAATTCAACTAATGAGGATTAAAGATGAAAGAGAAGGCTAGCTCAGATCTTGGAGCAGATGCTTTAGTCAGCACTCCTGAAGATGGTTTCTTTTCGTCTCTTTTTTCAAGTGCAACTGGAATAATTATTTTAATTATTCTAGCGCTGATTGTTTTACTCTTTGCCTGGTTTGTTATCAAAAAGCTAAAACTAAAGGCAAGTCAGCACTATGAGAAGCGTGACATTAAAAAGGATTTAATGATATGGTCAAACCTGTCAAAGCTGGTTTCAGGCGGAAGCAAAACCAAGCAGGGTAAGGAAGACTTATCAGTTAATATCAAGCTTATCAAGGAAATCTTTGACAGTGGTCTTGATGCTATCAAGTCTAAGGTTTTTGCCAAGACCAAGGCTCCATGGTTCCTGCTTTTAGGTGAGCCTCTTGCCGGTAAGAGCTCCTTGCTTAGCAACTCTGGTAATCATTCTTTTGAAAGACAGAGATCTGTAGTTGATGCCAGGGATGAAGAGTGTCTTCACTTTTCAATCAACCGCGATACGGTCTTCCTTGATGTAAAGGGCAAGGTTTTCTTTGATAACTGGCTTGGCGGTTCTTCTGCTGAATGGGCTTACATCTGTGAAGCCATCAACAAGTATCACCATGAGCGTCCTTTATCAGGTGTTATTCTCACAATTCCTGCTGATGCTCTGTTAGCTGATGACAAGGATCTTACCGCCAAGAAGGCAACTTTGATTCATACTGAACTTTTAAGACTTGTATCTTCTGTTCGTATGCATCTGCCTATCCGCATTATGATCTCCAAGTGTGACTGTATCCTGGGCTTTAGAGAGTATTTCAGAGATTTTGAGGATAAACTTAGAGAGCAGGCTGTAGGTTTTGACCTGTCTTCAGAAGAAGGTGTATTCAATCTTGACCGCTATTCTGTTGAGTTTGACAAATTTATTCAGCGCTTAAGAGACGGCTCAATGGGTCTTATGACCTCTAAGTCTGTTATTGATTCAAGTTATAATGGAGAGAACCGTATCAATCAGTCATCGCTGTTCTTTATTTTCCCAGAGCAGCTTGCTTCTTTAAAAGAGAAGATTGAGATTTACTTAAGCACTATTTTCTCAAAGCACTTCTCAACTCAGCTTCTGATGCTTGACGGTGTATACCTTTCCTCAGCTCTTGATCTTGGTGCTTCATTATTTCCTAACTATGCCCAGTATCTTGGCAAGCCTATTGATGAGGCAATTTTATTTGATGAGAATGCATCATCTCAGAAGTCATACTTTACAAGAAAGTTCTTCTCAAGCCTTCTGTTCTCACTTCATGAGAAAGCAAATTTCATTGCTGCAGAAAGAACCAGAAGAGCACTTCCAAAGTACACTCTGATTGCTACCATGCTTGTGATGTCATTCACCTACCTTGTAGGTGCAATCTTTGCTAATAATCTGATTGAGCAGCCTCTGAACAAATACACCATCTATTATGATTCTTTAGATGACATGTTCAAGTCTGGTTACATTCAGGGATCACCACTTCTGGATGTAGACTATTCTGGTAACGGAATTTCCAGATTCAATAATCTGATGGTTAACGGTTCAAAAGAGAGCCGTATCAATTTCTTTAATGATATCAAACGTATTCTTCTGACTGAAACTTCACTGCGTTTTATCTATCAGCCATCAGCTTATCTCTTCTTTGACGGAAACAATTTAAGAGAGAGTGACAGAAATACGATTTACAATCAGGTTCTGATTGATATGGTATTCGGTCCGGCATGCAATGCATTTGGCTATAATCTTATGCATTCAGATGAGCTTTTCTCTGAGGCCAAGGCTGATGCCCTTTATGCATATATTCTGCTTTCAAAAGCCAGTGTCAAGGACAACGATCTGAATAACTCAGAGCTTATCCGTTCATGTCTTTCAAAGATCATCAACGTGATGTATCCTGATCTTGGAAATGAAGTGGTAAAGAATATTACTGATATTCTCGATGGTGATGACAGTTACGCTTATGCTGCTGCAACTCAGATTATCAATAATCCTACTTACACTCCAAGCTATGAGTCTGGTGTTGAGATGCTAACCAAGCAGCTTATGGATATATCAGCATATCCTGAATCTGATTATCAGGTTGCAAGAAAAACACTCTCTCTTGGAAAAGATCTTATAACTATTCTTAATAAGTTCATCATGATGGATTTCATGCATGATACTCAGCATGAGGCAGGTGATCTTACCAACTTCAACTCTATCAATCAGAGTATTAAAGAATGTCTGGATTTATGTTACCAGATTGATAAGCACAGAGTATTTGTTTCTGACTATGCCAGTGGTATAAATGCAAACAAATCTAATGGCGGTAATGCTAAAGAAGCTATCAACCTTTACAGAAACCAGCTGTTAAATGCGGCATATCTGTCCTACAAGAAGGTCATGACTGATGATTTTAACAACTTCATCAATCTGGCTGAAAGCAGATACAGTGAGCAATCTTCATCATTAACAGCTCATGGCAATATCGGTGAAAACTTCCGCAAGGTTAAAAGTGACACTTTAATTTCACTCCAGAATGACTTTGCAAAATTAAAGAAACTTGCTGATACTGTTAACGAGTATCGCCTGTTTGATCACATTACTGTAACTGATAAAAACTCTGACGCAAAATTAAGATATGCTGCATATGAGACTTTCTTTGAAATTCTTTATGTACCTCAGAATGAGTTGAATCCTAGGATTACAAACCCTGGTGAATATAAGTCAGCTTTCAAGGACATCGTAAAGCTTTTTGAGTCTAAACGTCAGTTGCTGCTTCTGTTCTTTGACGATTACAAGAATGATGATTTATTTGTTCAGTTCAAAACATTAAGTGAAGCTCTTGTTGATTACTCAGAATATGAATACAAGGTTGCATTAACCAGATCTCTGCTCGAACTGTACCCATACAAGGGTTCACTTTCAAGAAATCTGATTGATTTGTCTTCAATGGTTTCATCTCTTAATTACGACTACAGCCGTGAACCTCAGATGTCATTCTCTAATGCAATTGAGGCATTGGGCAACATCGATTTAAGACTTGAGTACAATCCAGCAGCTCTTGATGTTTACATAAATCCGATTTTTTATCTTCTGGATATCAAGAATTCAGCAGACAAGGAAGATTCAAAGGGTAATCTGTCAAAAGATCCATTTAAGATTTTCCTTCAGACAGATCCTGTCTTTGCAAAGGTATCTGAAGTTTTAACCGCATATACAGGAAACTATGTTGATTACTGGTCAACTCTTGTAGACAACATCAGACCTAAGGTTGGCGATTATTACTCGTTCCATGAGTTTGCGGTTGCAAGTAAAGCTTATGTGATCAATGATCAGCTTCTTGATTTATATTCATTCTGTCATGATTTGCTTTCAAACGTAAGTCCAACCGGACTTTCTCCTAAGACAAAGCATGTACGTGAAGTTGCAATCAAGAATCTTGAAAACACACGAAAGAGTATTACTCTTCAGTTTACTAATTTCTGTGCTCAGGTTTTGGACAGCTGGTCCTTACTCCCTGATGATGCAGTAAGAGCAAATCACTACATTCAGACTCTGTCTAAAAAGCAGATCCGTCACTCATTTACTATGGTGAAGGACGACAAGTCAAAGAATGGTTCTATCCCATGGTGGACAAACTTCATTGAGCTTGGTACAGCCTTGTTAAAGGCAGATGCTTCATATGACACTGTTTATGGACTGGACAAGTTCCAGACTAAACTGTTCTATTTCCCAATTCTCCGTGATTCCAAGGAAGGTGCAATGGGCATTAACCCAGAGGCCATGTTTGCGTTAAACCGAGAATTGAGAACCTATGGCATCAAGCCTCCTAAGAAGAATGACAAGGTACAGCCAGATGAAGAGACTGATTCTCAGTCAGATAATCTCTTAGGTCTTAATGGTGCAGATGAAGGTGTAGACAACCTCCAGGAACCAATCTTAAAGAATGTTCTTGCAGGTCGTGTCGATGTTGAAACCTGGGGACAGAATGTAAGTTTACTGTTAACTTCATTTGGTAATCTTCAGTCTCCTGTTAAGGCTGTTATCACCATTCCTGATATTGAAACTCAGAAGAAGCTTATCAAGACCTATGCAAGAGGGTCTCAGATTGGCGCTTTGAGATTCAGATATGTAGACGTTTCTGTAAGGGCTGATGATGACAGTGATGTTGAGGATGTTACAAGATATCCTACAGTAACACCAAAAGAGGAAATTGAGATTTACAATGGTAATGCGACCTTATCTGATCTCAAGTTCAGCTTCTTCAGATTCTCTGATGAGAAGATAGCACAGGCTAATTACTCTAAACTTGGTAATTATGCTCCGGTTCGTCTGTATCTTGATGAAGATGGAATTTATGATGCCAAGAAGAAATCAGTCCTTCTTCCTCTGAATCTGATTTCAAAAGAAGGCGAGAAGAGTGTGCTCTTTATCAAGGTCAAGTTCAGTAAGGAATTGTTATCTCCTGATGACTGGCCTTCAAGTGTCAACTGGCCTGCAATTAACCAGTTCTAGTTGAAGTTGACACAATCAATTGTGTCAACTGTTGAACATATTTGTTAACTATCTTTTTTATGCGCAGTTAAAAAAGATCCATGCATTCTCAATGTAAAGAGATGTATGGCTATTGTGCAAAGCTGGCATAAATCAGATAGTTTTTCTTTAGCAAAATTGCATAAATCTCTCGTTTATGTGTTAGTCAGACTGTATTTCCGATAAATGATTAACTCATTTAAAGATGAGTAAATCAGTTGTTTTATCTAAAATACTCAAACTAATTTTGTCATGTATTAAGTGATGTGCGTGTTATACATTTGCTGCTTTATATAACTGGCAATCTTAAAAACAGTTACTTATTTTCAGATAATTGCATTATGAGCATCACTTAAATCTGATTATTCCAGTTCTGAAATTATGAGATTATTTCACAATCCTTTTACTGTAAATTGCAGAAGAAGGATTTAGAAGATCATCAAAATCCTTAAGATGTACTGTAAAGATATTGTGATTTGCGTTTTCTATACGATAAACCTCAGTGCTTTTTAAACCAAGATAATACTCTAATTCATATTTAGGTTTAAAAATCCTGTCAGAGTCAGATAGCAGCACTTTGTCAAAAATAAAATCAACAGTATGTTCTTTGTAGTATTTATACAAAGCATCAATCTCCTCTGAGCATGACAATGAAGATCTTCTGCATGAGTACTTGTTGAAAAGCTCAAGTTCCTCATCTGAAAAGCATAGATAGTTTCTTCTAAAATCCATATAGTTGCTCAAATCTATGCTCTTAAAATAATTTTACGATGAAATCATCAAGCCCAAGATTCTGGTCAAACAGATTTATATTTCCATTAGCTGCCACAGTCAACGACAGTTTAGGAAGCTTATCTTTGATAAGTGCTGAAACAAATACTCCTGAAGAAAATGCTAACAGATAAAACTTTCTGTATGAGCTAAAATCAAAGTCAATTTCAAGATCTGAATAGTCATAGAATATAACCACATCCTTGCTTGAGCTAATGTTCTCGTACTAGTAATTGTCAGATCCCCATCCAGCCATAAAGATAATAAGTTCATCTGAATTATTACTTACAAGAAGTTTTGACTTCATTATATTTCTCCCAAACGTTTATATGTTTAATTCTAAGCAAAAGTTAAATTGTTGGAATAAAGTTTTTGCTGTTCTTTTATTGTTACTGAGTCTTAATCACAAAACAGGCGAAAAAAAATCAATATCAAGCAGATTGTTGAAATCTGTTCGCCAAAGTGAAAATATCGTTTTTTCAAACTTCCTTTACATCAAATAAAGATAAACATCAGAAGAATTGGAGAGCGTTGATTGTCTAATGATTGAAAGAAAAAATAAAAGCTCTAAATCAACTTTAGAGCTTTTATAAAATTTAATGAAATGTAATATTAACCTTGCGCTGATACTACACTTAAGAGCGTCTGGTTAATGATTTTACAACTCTTGATTCTTTACCGGTATAAATCTGACGAGGTCTTCCGATACGTGAATCAGCAATTGAGTGCATCTCATTCCAGTGAGTGATCCATCCGATGGTTCTTGCAAGAGCAAAAATTACGGTGAACATGGATGTAGGAATACCAATTGCATTGAGAATAATACCTGAATAGAAGTCTACGTTAGGGTAGAGATTTCTTTCAATGAAGTATTCGTCTGACAGCGCAATCTTCTCAAGTTCAGTTGCAACCTTAAGCAGAGGATTGTTTTCAATATGCAGAGCATCTAAAACCTCATGGCAGGTGTCTCTCATTACGATGGCACGAGGATCAAAGGTCTTATATACACGGTGACCGAAACCAAAGAGTCTGAATGGATCGTTCTTATCCTTTGCTCTTGCAACATACTGAGGGATTCTGTCAACAGAACCGATTTCTTCTTTATCAACTACTCCCTTTGAAGAAAACGGCAAATTTCTACTTCTTTCTAAAAAATCAGATATATTACTAATAAATAA
>ONCB01000120.1 GCA_900316175.1 uncultured Succinatimonas sp. | reverse complement strand
CGATGCACCTTTTCAAGACGATACAAGGCCGCCTCAAGATATCTTGGCATATTCTCAAGAGCTTCAGTATCGGTCTCACCGATAAATCCTTTATAGACAAGAGAATCTAGCTGACTCCCCACATCCGCATAGGTATAGGCAACAGTAAGGTTTAAGGACTTCTTTAGCTGACCCTTTAAGTCATGAGCAAGATAAAGAATTTTTTCAACCTTAGTGCAAAGGTTCAAGGCCTCATCATTAAGATCTGCCTTCACCTTTGACAAGAGCACATTAAAACTCTCCTCGTCATAACAAGGAGCATTATTTTTCTTCATAATGACGTCAATTGCACCATTCATTAAATCATTTATAAGTTCCTTTACAGAACCTAAAGGCTGATAGTACATTGACAGCTTGGCCTTGTTTGGAAGGTGCTGCTCAAGATAGGCTGTAGGCTGTTTTATTGACAGAGCAAGAAGTTTTCTCTGACCAAGCCACATTGCTTTTTCCTGCTTGAATGGTGAGTCATAAAGCTCTAAGGTCACACCATCGCCTTTATCGGTTAAAGCAGGATATGCCTTAATTTCAACCGATCCGTGCTTTTTGACCTGCTCACGTTTAATGATTCCAAAATTCCAGCTGGAACTTTTAACATTTGTAGCTGCGTTTTTAACCACCTTGTGCAGAACTTCCTTTACCTGCCCCTGCAGATTTGCACAAAGAGACTCCAAATTTTTACCAGACTTTATGACATTGCCTTTTTCATCAACAATGGCGAAGTTCATAAAAAGGTGTCTGTCAATCAGGGTCTTGTCAAAGTCATCTGCACTTACAATCTCTCCACCGATCCTTGTAAGCTCCTTGGCTGCTCTTACGTACATATCATCATTTGACGGTTCACCCATAGAATCTAAAAGAGCAGATGCGTAATTTGGTGCAGGTATAAGATTCTTTCTAAGTCTCTTTGGCAGAGATTTAATCAATGCGGTGTAAAGCTCAAGTCTCAATCCGGGGATCTGATAGGCAAATTCCCTGGCATTTACTCTGTTTAAAACAGCCAGAGGAATTTTTACAGTTACGCCATCATCTTTTGAGGTTGGATCAAAGATGTAAGATAAAGGAAGCTTAAAATCCTTGGTCTGCCAGAACTCAGGAAAAGCCTCTTCTTTAACCGAGTTAAAACCATCCTTTACAATCATCTCCAATGAGAAATCAAGATAGGAAGGATCTTCTTTACTTTTATCCTTCCACCATTTGTCAAAATGACGGATGGTGATGATATCTTCAGGAAGCTTCTTATCATAGAATTCATAAAGCACGGTATCATCAACAATCAGATCACGACGGCGCATCTTGTCTTCAATATGCTCCACCTCATCAATAAGCTCCATATTGCGCTTAAAGAATGAATGTCTTGTATCAAGATCACCTTCAACCAGACCATCACGTATGAACAGTTCTCGACAGAGCTTTTTATCAATATTTGAGTACTGAACAGTTCTTCCGGTTACCACAGGCAGACCGTACAGAGAGATTGTCATTTTTGCTACAACAGCCCCCTGCTTTCTTGACCAGTGAGGCTCAGCATATGTTTTTTTAATCAGGTGGGCACCGATTTTTTCAATCCATAAAGGATCAATTACCGCTACAGTTTTAGCAAACAGTCTTGATGTTTCATTAAGCTCACTTGAGCAGATCCACTTAGGTTTCTTTTTGTTAAGCACAGAACCAGGATGAATAATGAATTTTACCCCTCGTGCCCCCAGGTAAAGAGAATTGTTATTATCATCAAACATACCTACCTGTGAGAGCAGACCTGAGAGTACTGAACGATGAATGGCATCATAGGATGCCTCCTTCTCGTTGAAACGATACTTGAGCATCTGACAGCTGGCTCTTAACTGACGTAAAAGATCAAACCACTCTCGCACTCTTAGGTAAGATAAAAACTCCTGCTTTAATTTTCTTCTTAAAGCAGAGTTTGACATCTCCTTCTGGCACTTGCAGATATAATGATACAGATTCAGATAGGAGATAAAATCTGATTTCTCATCATCAAAACGGTGATGGCTCTGTCTGCTCTGCTCCTGGCGATCAAGTGGTCTTTCTCTTGGATCCATAACCGCAAGAGCTGAGACAATTACTAATACCTCGCTCAGGCAGTCTTCCTTGTCAGCCTCAATAAGCATTCTTGAAAGACGAGGATCAGCCGGTATTTTTGATAGTGACTGACCAATTCTGGTTAAAACAATCTCATCAGTACTCAAGTTTCTGGACTCGGAAATTGCACCTATTTCTTCAAGCAGCCTGATGCCATCGGTAACCTGACGAGGCAGAGGTGGATCAATAAATGGAAATGAGGCAATATTGCCAAGACGCAGTGCCACCATCTGCAGAATTACAGCTGCAAGATTGGTTCTTAAAATTTCTGGATCGGTAAAGGCATCGCGAGCTTCAAAATCCTCTTTAGAATACAGTCTTACACAGACACCTTCGCTGACACGTCCGCAACGACCTTTTCGCTGATCGGCGCTGGCACGGGAAATCTTTTCAACTGGCAGTCGCTGCACCTTGGTTTTAGGTGAATAGCGACTGATTCTGGCAGAACCAGGATCAATTACATAGCGAATACCTGGCACAGTAAGAGAGGTTTCTGCCACGTTGGTACAAAGAACAATTCTGACGTTCTGATGAGGAGCAAAGATTTTGTTCTGCTCGGAGGTTGCAAGTCTTGCGTATAATGGCAGAATTTCAACACCTGACAGATGAGCCTTGTTTAAGAATATGGAAATATCCATAATCTCGCGCTCACCAGGTAAAAAGACTAAAACATCTCCTCTGCCGTGTTCTGAAAAAAGATACTTTACAGCCTTTAAAATACCATTTCTTAAATCAAGCTCTTCTTCTTCGAACTCATCATCATCCTCTTCTGCATCCTGAATTCCAAGCGGCATATAAACAACTTCAACAGGATAGGTTCTGCCTGATACCTCAATAATCGGAGCATTATTAAAATGTTCTGAAAAACGCTCAGTATTGATGGTTGCAGAAGTGATAATCAGCTTTAAATCTTTTCTTTTCTCTAAAAGACGTTTTAAATAGCCTAACAGAAAATCGATGTTCAAAGAGCGTTCATGAGCTTCATCAATGATGATGCAGTCATAGTTTAAAAGCAGGCGATCTGATGCGGTTTCAGAAAGCAAAATACCATCAGTCATGAGCTTTATGTAAGATTCAGGTGAAGTTACATCGGTAAAACGCACCTTATAGCCCACACTTTTGCCTAACTCTTCGTTAAGCTCACTGGCGATACGCTCAGATACAGCCCTGGCAGCGATTCTTCGTGGCTGAGTATGTCCGATATATCCTTTTACACCAAGGCCTGCCTCAAGACACATCTTAGGGATCTGAGTGGTTTTACCAGAACCTGTTTCACCAGAAATAATCACTACCTGATTGTTTTTGATTGCATTAACAATTTCATCGTGGCGGGCACTAACAGGCAGAGACTCATCAAAGGAGACTTTAGGAACATTCTTTAACCTGTTTTCATAAAAGGCTTTGTATTCATCAAGCTTTGAAGAAATAGCAAGCTGCATATCCACGAGCTTTTCATCATTCACATTCTTATGCTCGATAGAATAAGAAGAGAGCTTTTTAAGCTCTCTTGAAATCAGCATTGAGTGTCTGCAGGTTAATGAAGCAGACATTTTTTTTACATTATCAATAAATTTATCTAAGGTGTTCATTCTTTTCTTTACAGATATTCATCATCATCGTTGATACTGTCAAAGAGCTGCTTTTGAGCCTGTTGTCTTCTCTTTAAAAGTTCTTCATGCTCTGAACGCTGAATCTCAAGTTTCTGCTTACGCTTCTTCTCAAATTCAGCTGCTCTTTCTGAAGCCATATACATACCAACTTTGGAAATCTTGTCACCTTCAAGCTTCACCACCACAAAGGTCACTTTGATGAGGTTTACAATGTCACCTGGCTGTGGATAACCGCCAATATGGAATGACATGAAATCACCCAAAGTCAGAGTCTTCTCATATGATGTCAGCTCAAAGTTAAACTGTTCTGACAGAGACAGCATTGATGATGAGGCATCATAAATCTTGTCACCATTGTACTGAGGAGAATTCTTGACTCTGCAGGCACGTGAGAACAGAGCATTCAACATCGGTTCATCTGCATCAGTACCAATGATTGAAAGAATATCCCCTAACTTTAAAGTAATATCTCCATGGCACTTTACAAGCTTGGCATCTCTGAATAAGGCAGCAATGGTAGTGCCCTTTGGGAATGAGATTGAGCGCAGAGGCTTGTCGCACAGTGAAGTCTCTGAAACACGGTAATTGAAAAGCTCATAGTCATTTGAAATCATGATACCCACATCTGACTTGGTCATAGGTGCCATACTAGATGGAGCGTATACCTTTAAGAACTTTGCAAGAGGTACAATCAATGTGCCCTGGAACAGTAATGATACAATTACCACCACAAAAGCCACATTAAAGTAAAGCTGAGGATAGTCAAGATTCTCAAATACAGGGTAAATGGCAAGTACAATCGGAACAGAACCTCTTAAACCCACCAGCGACATAAACATCAGATCGTTGTTGTTATAGGCTCTGAAAAATGGCTTAACGCATAAAAATACAGCAACAGGTCTTGCGATAAAAGTGATTACAATAGCAATAACCACGCCCTGATACCAGTAATTGATCATCTCGTGTGGTGAAACCAAAAGACCTAAGAGTAAGAACAGCGTGATCTGACTTAACCAGGTTAAACCTTCAGACACAGGCAGGATATAGCCTACAGGTCGAATCTTCTGATTACCTACGCACATGCCGATGATAAAGATGGCAAGGAATCCGGAACCACCGACAAAGGATGTAATGCCAAATCCGATTAAACCAATACCAAGCACCAAAAGCGAGTAAAGCCCCACACCAAGGCTTAATGAAGATACGATTACTCTTGCAATGAAGCCTACGATAAGACCTATTAAAATACCATAGCCAAACTGAGCTAAGAAGAACAGTACAAAATCAGTAACACCATCAGCCTTACCAGCCACAAAGGAAATCATTGCAGTAGTAAGCAGAATAGCCATAGGATCGTTAGTGGCAGATTCAATCTGCAGAGTGTTTGATACGCTTGATTTTAAAGAGACATCCTTTGCTCTGCCTAGCAGTGAGAACACGGCTGCAGCATCAGTAGAACCTACAATGCAACCTAAAAGCAGAGACTGCATGAGCGACATATCAAGCAGCAGATAGGCAATATAACCAGTAATACCGGAGGTTAAAAAAACACCGATGGTCGCAAGAATGGTCGATTCTTTGGCTACAATCTTAATTGAAGAAAAGCTCGTCCTTAAGCCGCCGTCAAGCAGAATGATGGCCAGCATCAGATTGGCAATGAAGAATGCTGAGGTATAGTCACGATACTGAATGTGAATAATAAGGCCGTCCTCGCCTGATAACATACCGATTGCAAGGAACAGGAGCAACAGTGGGGTGCCGAAAAATGAAGAAAGCTTAGAAGCTAAAATAGCGAAGGTCAGCAGCGTTCCGACAATAAAAAACACATAATTCATGTCACCTGCGAACATACAGACCCCGTGATTTAAAATAAAGGCAAAAAATTATTTTTCGCTGTTTTCAAAACAAGCTTATATTGAGAAAAAAAATAAGATATTTCAGATAAGTTCTTCTTATTTTGTTATCGTCAGATATTTTAACTTATTAAACATTTTTTAAATAGATCAAAACACACAATATTAAAAAAGAAAATTATGGCTCTTCGTGCACATCTGTGGATAAAATCTCAAAGTAGTGCACGATAAAAGCCTGTATTTAAGCTACTTTGAGTCCTAATCCACCTCGATTAGGAAG
>ONCB01000008.1 GCA_900316175.1 uncultured Succinatimonas sp. | reverse complement strand
GTATGACGAGAAGATTGCTGAACAGGAAAATCTGCTTCAATCTGCAGAACGTCTGGCAAGGCTTGATGAATTAACATGAATAAAAAATAAGAATGCATTTTCTGAACATGTTAAAGAAATAGATGAGGTGATAAACGGAGGTGACTTTGATCCTGTTTTTGGCGTCATTATGTGTGACATAAATGAGCTTAAACGAATATTGGATGATTATCCTGAACACTCATAGAAAATACCGTAAAAAGTGCCTGTTGAGCAAAGTATTTGCCTAAATAGAGTTGTCAATCAAAGTTATTTTTTTAGAAATTTGCTAAATTTAAACAGTTTTATTTAAAAGTAATTGAGACGTTTTTATGTTTGGTATTCTTGTTTTTCTCTTTTTATTGTCATTGCTGTTAACTCACTTTAATTACAGATTATCTCTGTTTATGTTTCCTGATGGTGTTTATATCAACAAATTTCAGGGATTTTTAGGCTGGTATGGCTTTACCAACCTCTTTGTTTCAATTCCATTCTTATGGGATGGGGATTTTAAACAGGGTGTTTTTCCTTTTGTATTAGGTGTTGTACCACTTATTATTGCAATAATTTCTGTTTTCAGACTTAACACCAATGTCAATGTACAGTATCGTCGCGGTCTTAAGGTATTAAGTAATGCTGACGCTAACATGGTAGAGCCAGGCAACGACGTATATGGTTTTCTCGATGGCAGTATTAAGCGCATGAGAGAAATCGGCCCTAAGTTTTATTTTAAAGAGCTTTTTGCAAGAGAAAGAGAGAATCGTGTTTTAGCAGACACTCTTCTTGAAGAAGGTGCAGAGGCTACATTAAATGCAATTACAGTACTGCCTTGGGTTCAGGATCAGGCTGTAACAGTAAAGTCTCAGATTATTTTCCTTTTCCATTATATGATTGCCCGTTATGACAGACAGAAGCTTATTTCCAATTTTGATTCACTGTCAAAGAGTGTACTGGAGCTTTGCAGTAGAGCAGATCTTTCTTTTGCTGAGCTTCCTTATCCAATTGCAGTATTTATTGCTCAGACTAATGCTTTAGTGGCAACTGTAGGCAAGGATGAATTACGTTTTACCATGGATTTAGACGGTTATGTCTGCGATGATGATGAAAATGTGATTGCTCAGTTTGCAGGTTATTCTTATATTGCTTCTGATGCTCCAGGCTTACTTTCAAGAATTATTCATGATTATGCACTGCGTTTTACCGGTAAACGCTGCTATCTGACACTAACCAACAAGCATATGATTTACAGAATTGATGGAGAGCAGGACAAGATTGTGGATCTTAGCTTAAGTCGTGAGTATAAGCGCGTATTTAACAGTATTACATTTGACAACAAGAGATTTTTTAAGTTTTACCGTTCAGGCTTCTTTAAGTTTGTCGTTGATATACT
Source organism: uncultured Succinatimonas sp. (assembly GCA_900316175.1). Lineage (GTDB taxonomy): Bacteria > Pseudomonadota > Gammaproteobacteria > Enterobacterales > Succinivibrionaceae > Succinivibrio. The sequence goes on along the minus strand of ONCB01000008.1, from coordinate 28,718 downwards.
TAACGGCTAGAAAGTATTTTTATTATATGAAAATAAAATATACGCAAAATATGAAGATTATCATATTTTATGTATAAGTTATGGCTTAAAAATGCAAATATTACGAATGTTATAGTAACATTAGTAAAAGATAGTAAGAATATTAAACAATAATAATAACTTGAATTGATATGGCTCAGAACGAAGCTCCATTGAATGAACAGAATCAGGATGTACAAAAGCAGGCTGTTTCTGTAAAAAAAGCACCAACTGAACAGTCTAAGGCTGCAGCTGGCGGAGCTGTTGTTAATAAAAAATCAGGTAAAGAGGATAATTCTGGCAGCGAGTCGCCAAAACCAGCTTCACAGCCAACATTCGCTGATATTCCTGTAAAGGCTTCTAAAGATTCCCCTTTAGCACATAAGCTTGAAAAGATCGTATCAGATATCTTTTCAAGATGCGGTGTGCCTATTTCAAATTTCAGGATCTCTGAACCTGTCATGTTCGCTGCTAAGGTTACCTACAATTTAAACTGGAACTTCCGCTGCCGCTGTCAGGACAAGGTAATTAAAAATGTTCCTGAAGATGAGCGCCCGCTATCAGTGTCAGCGCTAGATGAGTTTACAACTTTAAATTCAAAAGATCTTGAAAGAGGCAGTGCTCAGACAAAAGAATTCATAAAGCGATTATCAAAATCCTCATTTAAGGAATTAGATGATCTGTCAGGTCAGATTATTGCATTCAACCGTATCTCTGCAATTGGTAAAACCAAATGCAAAACCTGTCATGGTAGTAAAAACTCTCCTTGTGGTATCTGTGGTGGAAAAGGTCATGTTTCATGTCCTGCCTGTCATGGTCTTAGCAAAAAGTGTCAGGTGTGCAACGGAAAAGGCTTTATTTACTGTGCGCACTGTCAGCAGAAAGGTGTTGAAAAGTGCAAAGACTGTAAATCTACCGGTGAGCAGGTGGTTGAGCGCGAGATTATTTATGATGCTGAATGTGACAAGTCAGTATCTGTAAGTATGACCATTCCTGAAACTAACCAGAAGATCACATCTTTTAGTGATCAGGATCAGAAGGTTTTAACTGCCGCTGCTGAATTCAATGATCCATCAAGTGGTACAGAGACCCCTCGTGGTTATAATGCTACTTTTATTGGCAATACATCATGCTGTGCGGTGCATGTATATCTTGAAGGTGTAAAGACACCATTTGATTTTATTCTGGTAGGCAAATCTCTTAAAGCTGTCAGCAAGCCACATATCATAGATTATGTGTTTGCAAATGAGGCAAGCATTCTTTCAGAAACACTGCTTACCTCATCTGTTGATGTGGACGAGAAGATCAAGTGTGTTAAGGCATTAGCTTCAAAGGCTATTATCACCAAGACTATCAGAACAATAGAAAATCATGAATTAAAGATTGCTCATGACATTGCTGCAAAACAGGGCGTTACTATTGAGAGTATTCTGAATGATAACAGTGGTATTGATAATGCCAGAGCCAAGAATCTGAGATTAAAGATAAGAGCAGAGCTTTTGAAGAAGATCACAGAGGAGTTTATTAATAATTCTGAGGGATTTGTGTCACAGGACTTTGCCAGAATCTTTGCCAAGAATCTGATTTCCTTTGTGCCAATGCTGCTTTTGTTAAATCCTAATACCAAGTTCATCTGGGCGGGGATCACGCTTGTTACCTGGTGTCTTCTGGTAGCTTTCATGTACCTTGTGCCAACTGTGGTTGGTGCTCTGTTTGCTGTTACCATGAGCGGTATTATATGTGCCTTTACATCATTTGCTCTGACAAAGAACTGGGCATATTATTCTGCTGTCAGCGTACTTAAGCTGACGCACAAATTTAAGAAAATCCCAGATCTTTCAACAGAAGCAATTCAGTCAGGTCGTCTTATCGTAGGCGCATTTTTCATATGCGCGGTGGCACTGTTTTTACATTATCTCCGTTAAGAGTATTTTGAGTTATGGAAAATAAAGATTCAGATATCGTTCCAAGAGTCAGAAAACTCTTAACCAGCGTAGATATAGCCGATGATAAAATTATCTTTGGCAATACTGTTGCTGCTGCTGTAAAACTGAAATTCTCAATTCTGTGGGGCTTTCTGCCATTTTCCAAGGATACTGTCTGCAAAAACGGTGCAACCACCAATCCTGACGGCTCAGAAGAGGTTATCCTTTCAGATGAGCAGTTAAACGAGTTTGAACGTGAGCATCGCAAGGCTCTGACCGAAGGTGTTGAGATTAAAAAGCCTTTCTGTCATTCCTTAGAGGAGATGTCGCCAAAAGATCTTTTTGCTCTTGGCAATCAGGTAAATAGAATTTCAACCAGAACTGCAAAGGGCAGGTGCGCCTGTCCTGACTGTCATGGAACCAAAAAAGTAAACTGCTCTTCATGTTCTGGTTATGGTGTTATTTTATGTCCTTCCTGTCAGGGAAAGGAAGGTGGCTGTCAGCGCTGCAACAAAACCGGATTTATTGACTGTCCTTCCTGTCACAAGCAGAAGAAGGTTGCCTGCAAGAAATGTAAGACAACTGGTATTGTTACAATCGAAAGAAGAGTAGGTCTTTTAGCAAAGTCATATCCTGATTTATCTTTTGAGTTTGACAGGGCAGAGTCATGTTTTGACATACCGAATGTTAAGATTCAGCGTGACTGCTACGATGATATTTTAGGTGAAGTTGAATTTCATCTGGTTGGTGCTGAATTTACAGAAAACAGCGCCTTCAGACTTGATTTTACAGGTCATACAGTAGTTCATTATGTTTCTTTCTGTATTGCAGGTCACGATACAACCTATAACTACATGGTTTGCGGTGAGAATTTCCGTCCTATGTCAATTCCTCCGCTTTTAGATGATATCTATGCACCAATGAAGGCAAGACTGAATCAGATTGCTGTAAAGGAAACAGGAGCGCTTAAGATTGATAATAAGATAAGTCTTTTCAATCAGCTCTCTCAGGACCGTTTCTTTCACGCGCTGCTAAAGTCGTACGAGAGCAACTTTGATGCGGTAACCAGAAAGTTAAAACTTGAAACTGCATCTAACAGCGCCTATATAACCAAGCGTTTTTCTCTAAAATCAAAACTTGAGAGTATCGTTGCGGTGAGAAAGGACGAAGTTGCAGATATTATGGCCAATAATCTTATTTCCTCCACAAGATTTTTAATGAGTCATGATTTTGCAAAAGAAATGGCTATGGCTGTAATTGAGTTCATCCACTGCTTAAAATACCGTTCAAGACGTGTTGCTAAAGTCTGGGATTTTGTAACCTTAGGTGCTTGGTTTGTAACTCTGCTTTTAATGTTTTTTGCCATAAATCCGGCAACAATGATTATATGCGTGGTGGCAGGCATTATTACCTGCGTGGTAAATTCTCTTATAGGTACAAAGATCTTAAAGTTGTATGAAACCATTAAATACACGCGAACGTTGATGAATATTTCGAGATTTATTGATTTTAACTACGAAATCATGCGTGCACTGGTGCTGCTTGCAGGTATCGTGATCATTGAATTTGTTGTTCTCAATCTGAAGTAGTAAAAAAGAGAAGATTTAAAGAAAAAAAATCCAGAATCGAGTGATTCTGGATTTTTTCAGGAATTTATAAGCTTTAATTAAAGATGCTTTTCAAAAGCGTCTTTTACGCCTTTTACAGCCTCAGCTTCATCTTCGCCTGAAACCTGTACATAAACAGTTTCATTAAAGCGAATACCTAAACCTAAAAGACCAAAAATACCGCCTTTTAAGTTTACATTACGATCTTTGTGAATCAGTGTAATGTCTGACTTGTAACCTCTGATAGCCTGTAAAATTGCACCAGCAGGACGAGCATGAACGCCATCTCTGTCTTTGATTTTATATTCAAATTTTTCCATTTTGGATTTTCCTACGTCAATAACGACATATTATTACAATGATACTCTTTTTTATTCTTCCTGGAAATCAATTCTGTTTCTGAGTTTCTGTCCTGCTCTGAAGGTAGTTACTCTGCGAGCTGAAATGGTAACTTCTTTTCCAGTCTTAGGGTTTCTTCCTGGGCGGGCACTTTTGTTCTTTAATTCAAAATTGCCAAATCCAGTCAACTTTACGATATCTCCGTTTTGCAGAGTTGATGCAATCTGCTCAAAAAAAGAGTCAACAAATTCCTGAGCAGTAGACTTTGGCATAGATAATTTTGATATAAGTCTTTCTGCAATTTCTGCACGTGTTAAAGCCATGTTAAATTCCTTTAAAAACGATACTGATATTTAAAAGCCTTTTGTCTGCCAAATACCAGTAAATAATGAAACTTTACTTTTTGTAATATAATACAAAATCTGATTTTTTCTATATTCGGGTTTTAAATAATTCAACTTTTAATCAAATAATTAAATAAAATTTGACGGTGGTAACTTTTTTTGAACATTTACACCTGTTTTTTTGTTAATAAATTCTTGTAAAAACTATAGTTAATACAATGATAATTGATTGATAACCACTATGCAGAACCAAAATTTTGAGTCAATTTCTGATACTCGGAATAAACTGAATGAAGGTCTGGTTTTAAAACAGGATCTCAATTCATTTCTTGATCTGAGAAAACCATCAACATTTCTGTTTTCCATGTCATCTGATGCCATGGAAAAAGACGGGATCTTAAAAGGCGATATTGTTGTATGCAGAAGAGATCTTGTGCCTGCTGACGGGGACATAATTTTAGTTTCTCTAAATGGAAGTTTTTATATAAGAATCTTCTGCGATGGAGATGATCCTGTTTTGACCTGTTCTAATGAAGCAGTCTCTGATATTCATATAAATTCAGTTTCTTCCTTTGAACTTTTTGGTGTGGTTTCTTCTATCATCAGAAAAAACAGAAGAATAAAGAAATGATTTACGCAAAAAATAAAGTTTTTTACGTAATTCTTTAAATAGTCACAATTTTATGCCCGTTTTAAATGGTTGATTTTATTTAATGTGTTAAAATTATATAAATAATTGGATATATTCTTTGGAGTGACCAGGTGGCACTGAAATTAGCTGTTTACGGTTATGATACCGATATTGGTAAGTTAGTTATTGAAACTTTGGAAGAGCAGCATCTTCCTCTTGATGATTTTTTTCCATTATCTCCATTATCCGGCGAATATGATGCCGTAATGATTGATAAAAAGAATTACTTCGTTGAAGCAGTCGACAGCTTTGATTTTTCAAAGGCAAATGTTGTACTTCTTCTTTCAACTCAGGATGAGTCCTCAAGAGTCATTTCCATGGCTCAGGAAAAAGGTTGTGTAGTTATTGACAACTCTCATCTTTTCTCTGGAACTGACAAGGGTGAACTGGTAGTACCTGAGTTAAATCCTTATGATATCAAGCATGGTATTGATAAAAAGCTTATTGTACCAGCTATGGCACCATCCTTAATGCTGCTTCTGCTTTTAAGTGCGGTTTCAGATGAATACGGTCTGGCCAGAGTCAATGTAACCTCTTTGGAGTCTGTATCTGAGTTAGGCAGATTAGGTACTGAGACTTTGGCTCATGAATCTACCATGCTTTTAAATGGCCTTCCTGCAGAACATCCTGGTTTTGAGGCTCAGCTGGCCTTTAATCTGCATCCTAGAATCGGTGCTGTGGATGAAGACGGGTACTCAGATCATGAAAACATTATCAAGTACGAAGTAAAAGAGATTTTAGGCAAAATTGAACGTGGTTTTGATATCACCTGTATGCAGGTGCCTGTTTTCTATGGTCATACTATGTCTGTGAGCGTTGAAACAGAGGATTATGCAACATTAGATGATATAAAAAACGTATTCTCAAATTCAGCTCTCATTTCTTTTAATGATATCGATGCATTTTTAACACCTGTGACCGATATTATAAATGAGCGAAAGATTATGGTAAGCCGACTGCGTCAGGATAATACCTGCGCCAAGACTTTCAGTTTTATTGCAATGATGGATAATACTCGCCGTGGCGAGGCTATAAATCTTGTTGAACTTGTGAAGCTTGTTGAAAAAAGTTTATAAAATTTTCTAACCTTGCACAATTTATGCATAGATTTTAAAAAACTGCGATCCTGTTACATTTTTGACAGGCTCTGAATTAGTAAAATCCTGCATAAGAATAGGGGTATTATATGCAATGGTTTAAAAGATCTGCTCTTGCAGCAGCTTTATTATTTTTAATTCCGTTATCAGGCTATTCAGCCAGTGATGACGGAACATTTACTATTACTATTCAGGGCCCTGAAGTCGAGGATACCAACACTCGTCCAGCCCGTAATACCAATCGTCAGAATCAGCGTCAGCAGCAGACTCAGCCTGCAGCTTCAAATCAGAATCATAATCAGCAAAGACAGCAGTCTGCTCAGAATACCCCTCAGAGCAGTCAGCAAACCGCTGTAAATCAGTCCCAGAGTGCACCTGCAACCCCTACAGTTGCCAATGGAACCAATTACAGAGTTTCTGCTGGTGAAACAATCTGGTCTGTAGCTCACAGACTGGTTCCGGTAGACAAGAAAGTCAATGAATTTCAGATCATTGCATCTATTTACCGTAATAATCCTAACGCCTTTGTCGATCATAATGTTCACTCTCTTGTAAGAGGAGCAAACTTATTAATTCCTCCTGTCTCAGAGATCGCTCTTGAGGATTCAAATGTAGGTTCTGCTCTGTTAAAGAACGGTTCTTACACTCTGCAACCATTAAAGACCAACAGAAACAGCAGCACCGGCATTGATTTATCAACAGAGGAATATACTGCAACTGAAACTAGAGTTAAGGAACTTCAGGCTCAAAGAGAGCTGCAGATGGATGATCCTGTTGTCAATAAAAATGATACCCGTCAGGCAGATCTTGAAATACCTTCTCAGACAGCTGATGCCAAAAAGAATCTTGATGAAAAACTTCTAGCCAACACCGGTGCCTCAGCTGAATCTGTAGATGCTCAGGCTATCAGAATCATGCTTGATGAAACAAAGAAGAGCATTGATGCCAAGACCAGACAGCTTGAAAATCAGCTTGCACAGGCTATTGAGAGAATGAAGAAGTCTACAGCTATGACTGCTCAGACTTCAGCTGACAGTGTGTCAACTCTTGCTTCTCAATATGACAACATTATTGCAGGTATTCAGCAGGATATTATCGAACTTAAAGGCCGTATGTCCAAGATGTCTCAGGACAATGACCGTATGCGTGAAATGCTTCTTGCCAACGACGAAAAGCTTGAAGATATTCAGTTGCAGATGACACAGTATTCTGTTTCTACTGCAGATGCAAACTTAGAGCTTGATAAGCCTGTTTTAATGATCCTCTTTGGTTCAGGTCTTTTAACCCTGGTTCTGATTATTCTTGTAATTATCTTCAAACTGAGAACCAGAGCAAGTCAGAGAGCTCTGTCTGATGACTTTGACTTTGATGATTCTGTAGCAGATGACGTGCTTTTATCAAATGCTGACGGTTCTATTGATCTTGAAACTCCAACTGATGTTGAAGATGAAGATCAATCTAAGGGAGGCAGATCTGAAACTGTTAATGCTAATGCTCTTGACGCACCATCATCTAATCCTTCTGAAGTTCAGGCAGCTCTTGACGGCGCTGCTTCAGAACAGGCTAAATCTCCTGATGAGGCTGAAGCACAGAAGCAGTGGGATAGTGCTGCATCTTCAGACAGTTCTGGTGCCGATGCCTGGGCTGCAGCCTTAAATGAACAGGCTGAGGGCGAAAAGAAGGAAGAGTCAAGTCAGGAAGATATGGCTGATGCCTGGGCTGCAGCTTTAGGTGAGCAGGCTGAAGGCGAAAAGAAGGAAGAATCAAGTCAGGAAGACATGGCTGACGCCTGGGCTGCTGCTTTAGGCGAGCAGGCTGAAGGCGAAAAGAAGGAAGAATCTAGTCAGGAAAATATGGCTGATGCCTGGGCTGCTGCTTTAGGTGAGCAGGAGAAGGCTGCAGAAGATGAGAAGTCTGCTGAAGAGAAGGCCAAGGCTGAACAGGAAGCTATGGCAGCCGCCTGGACTGCTGCTTTAGATGATCTTGACAAGAATGATTCTAAGAGCGTTGAAATTGAAAATAATGAAGTAAGCCCTGCATCAGATGAGGCTCCTTCACTTGATGAAAAGAAGGACGACAAAGATATTGAGCCTGCCTCTGACATAGCTCCATCACTTGAAGAGAACAAGTCAGATGAAAAGGTTGAAGCTGCTTCTGATATAGCACCTGATTTAAACGATTTACTTGATGAATCTGTGGACAAGAAAGAAGAGCCAGCTAAAGATGATATTGATTTAGATGCTCTTATGGATTCATCATCAGAGGAAAAAGCTCCAGAGTCTGCTGATGACATTCTAGCTTCATTAGGAGAGTCTGCTCCAGAAGTTGCTTCCGAGGCAGTTGATTTGGAAAATGCCTTAAAGCAGAAAGAAAAAGAAGAATTCACTGAAGAAATTTCTTTAGATGATGTTTTAGGTGAAACAAAATCAGAGCCTGCTTCAGACGTTGCACCAATCTCAGAAGAGCTTCCTGGTGAGTTAAATGATCTTGCCAATGCTTTTGCCAAGGATGCAGAGGAAGTAAAACAGAATGTTGAAGATGCTGCAAAGGCATTTGACAAACTTGATGACATCGCATCAGATCTCATTGACGAATCAGAAAGCAAAGAAATAACTTCAGCATCAGATGAAGCTCCAGATTTAACTGATATTGAAGATACTACTTCAGCATCAGATGAAGCTCCTAATTTAAGCGATATTGAATCACCATCGGATGAAGCACCTGATTTATCACAGAGCGATGATGAACTGTTATCATCATATGTTGCATCCAACAGTGATAATGAGATGTCTTTAGAGGCTCAGTCTCTTGCCGGGGCAATGAGTTCACAGGCTGAAGAAGTTCCTGAAGATGAATCTGAAGATGATTTTGATGAAGATTTTGATGACAGCGAGTTTGCATCAGATATTCCATCAGAGGATGAGCATGTTGAGCTTCCTGAAGAGAATAAGCTTACTCAGTCAGATGAGGTTGCTGAATTAAATGAAGTTCTGTCTAATGTTGATGACGACAAGGTAGAAGTTCATGATGAGGATACAAGTGATGCTGCTGCAGATACTGAAGAATTAGAAGCTCTTTTAGCAAGCACTGGTGATGGTCCTGAGGATGATATTCAGGAGGAAGTTGAAGAGCCTGTTGAAGAACAGCACTATGAGGTTGAAGATGGTGGTGCTGTTTTATCTTCAGATGAAGAAAAGGCAATGCTTGATGCTCTGACTGGAGAACATACCAAGAAAGCTGCCAAGAATGAAGACTTTACTGAAGATGATTTCAATATTCCTTTATCAGAAGATGTTCCTGAGTCCATCCATGAAGTTGTTGAGGATGATCTGAATTTAGAGGAACTCTTAACTGAGAAGGCTCATGAAGAGCAGGCATCAGAACAGGCTGAAAATGAAACTGTATCTTGGACTGTTCCTGAGGATGATGATCTTAATGGCAAGTCTGAGGATAGTGTAGAGGCTGAGGATGAAAGTTCTGATGAGGAAGACTTAAAGGAACTTGAAAAACGTTTCAGCATGTCTAAAGAGCACTATGATGCAGAATCAGAGAATGATCTTGCCAATATGCTCGGTACAGAAGATGTAACTGATGTTAAGGAGTCATTAAGCGAGGAAGAGCCTGATGAAGAGCCATTCAGTGCTGATGATATCGCTTCAATGTTAAGTTCAGCCGCTGTATCTGATGAATCATTAGATGATGTTGATTCATATGAAGAGCCTGAGGAAGTTTCACCAGCTCAAGATCCTGTAGAAGAAGAGCTTGATACTGTATCAGATAAGATTGGCCCTATCGATGAAGATGGTGCTGATGAAGATAAATCTGAATCAATTGATGATTCTGATAATGTTTTATCTCCAAAAGAGCATCAGTATTATACCGATGAACTCAACCTTGCAAGACTCTACTTTGAAACCGGCGATACTGAAGAGGCATTAAAGATAATTGAGGACGTTAAGTCCCATGGCTCAGCCGACCTGATCGAAGAGGCTGATAAGGTAGTTGAAAGCTATGCCAACTAATGAACAGATTTTAGGTATTGACGACAGCAAGCTTGTCAATTTCAAGGATGATCCTCGCAGGATGTCCGTGCTGATGGCTGACAGAGATGCTGCCAAGGCTTTAGGCCCTTTATTTATGGATGCATATGAAAAGGGCTTTGAACTTAGAATTGCTTCAGCCTATCGCAGTTTTTACAAGCAGTTTAAAATCTTTGATGACAAGTTCAAAGGTAAGAGAGCTGTTCTTGATAAAGACGAGAATCCAATAGATATTTCAAATCTGTCTGATGAGCAGAAAGTATTGGAAATCGTTAGATTTTCTGCAATTCCTGGCTTTTCAAGACATCATTTTGGAACAGATTTTGATGTTTATGCGATAAATCTCCTGCCTGAAGGTAAGGATCTTGAACTTACCGCAAGAGAATACGCCAAAGACAATTATTTCTATTCTTTAGGTCAATATTTAGGTCAGAATCTGCCTAAATTTGGCTTTATCCGTCCGTACAATGGTAAAGGTACCATTGCCTATGAGCCATGGCATATTTCATATGACAAAAAGGCTGATGAGTTTTTAAAAGCTTTTGATCTTGATTATGCTCTTGAGTATTTAACTTCATTTAATGAGCCATGGGTTAAATTCGCCGCAGAGTATGCAAAAGAACACTATAAAGATCTCTTAAAAGCATAATTCACTTCGTTATTTTTAAGTATTTAAATTATGAATTCTGATATTTTAAAGGTTCTGATCATCGGATCTGGACCTGCTGGTTTTACAGCAGCCATATATGCCTGCCGTTCTGGTCTTAATCCAGTGATTGTAACTGGCGATGAGGTTGGAGGACAGCTTATAACAACTCCAGAGATTGAAAACTGGCCTGGCAGAGATGATGCTCCTGATGGTTTTACACTTATGTATTCACTGCAGAAACACGCTGAAAAGTTAGGTGCAAAACTTGTCAATGATAAGGTAGTGAAGGTTGATTTTTCAGAGCGTGTAAAGAAGGTTTATTTAGCTTCTGGTAAGGAATACTGCGCATACAGCGTGATTGTATGTACCGGTGCAAGAGCAAAGTATCTGGGCCTTGAGTCTGAGACCTTATATAAAGGAAAGGGGGTTTCTGCCTGTGCAACCTGTGATGGCTTTTTCTTCAGAAATAAGATTACAGCTGTTGTTGGAGGTGGTTCTGCAGCCTTTGTTGAAGCTCTGTATCTAACCAATCTGTGTAAAAAGGTTTACCTCATTCACAGACGTTCTTCTTTCAGAGCAGAAAAGGTCCTGGTTGATAAGCTCTTATCTTTACAGGAGAGCGGAAAAGTTGAATTTATCCTTGAAGCCTCTGTAAAGGAGGTAACAGGTAACGGAAATATGGTTACCGGCATTGTGTATGAAAAGAACAATGAACAGGTTAATCTGCCTTTAGATGGTCTTTTCGTTGCAATTGGTCATCAGAGTGCTACTGAAATTTTTGAAGGCGTGCTTGAGCTCAATGAAAATGGTACTGTAAAGACAGGTTTTGGTTGTGAAACAGGTACTTCAGCTACAGGTGTATTTGCTGCTGGTGACTGTGCGGATTCTGTATACAGGCAGGCTATTACTTCAGCAGGCCAGGGCTGTAAAGCTGCTCTGGATGTGGAAAAATATTTATTAGAGAATTACTGATGATTCAGGATATTGGACAAAAAGTTTTTAACAATGCATTTGCAAAAGCAAGAGATCCTCTTTTAAATGATGAAGTGTTTGTCTTTAAAGATAGAGATGTTTTAAGTTCTGCCGATGGAAAAACAGCTAAGGTTTCATTACCTGAAGCTTCTTTATTTGAAAAAGATAAACTGCAGTTTCTCTTTTTAATCGATGAAAAGGCATATTTTTTATATACAGGTGACCCTTTATCTGTAAGAGTCGATGGCTTTTCATATTATCCTGTGCAGATTTTCAGAAGCGATAATGACAGAGTTACCTGTTTTGCAGGTTTCTGTGCGTTCCATCTTTACTGCTGGTATAAGGTTAACCGTTATTGCGGTCAGTGTGGCTCTTTACTTGAGCATTCAAAGTCTGAAAGGGCTTTAGTCTGCAGTAAATGCGGTAATATCATTTATCCAAAGATTGCTCCTGCGGTAATTGTAGGTGTAACAGACGGGGATAAAATTGTGGTTACCCGCTATAAAGACAGACCTTACAGAGGTCTTGCTCTTATTGCTGGTTTCTGTGAATTTGGAGAAACACCTGAACAGACTGCCGTAAGAGAAGTATTCGAAGAAACAGGTTTAAAGATTAAAGATTTAGAATACTTTGGATCTCAGCCATGGGGAATGGATAGCAATCTTTTAATCGGATATTTTGCAAAGATTGATGGTGATAGAACCATAAAAATGGATGAAAGTGAGCTCTCTGAAGCTTTATGGGTGAATAGAGAACAATTAGAATCTCAAGGATCAACCATCTCTCTTACAAAGACCATGATTAACCATTTCAAGAAAAACGCCTGACAGAGTGTCAGTTCACAAGAAAGGTCACAACAAAGTATTTGCTGTGACTGTTTTGTAAAGTACCTACAACATAAAATATGTTAAAATGTATTAAAATTTAAACAGATAATTCTAATATCAGTGTAAAACATCAGAATATTTCTTAAAACATCTGTTACTTCTGGTATCTCATTTAATTTTACATCCCAATATCTGTCACATTGCATTATTTAATATTTATTTAAGGCAGAAAATGAACAGCAAATATAAAGTTCAATCAGGCTATCTTAGTGTGATCCTCGCTCAGGTGATTTTTGGTCTGAGTTACCTTTTCATCAAACAGTCAACCAATAATGTTGATACGATTACAATTTTATCCTGGCGCTTTACCATAGCCTTTGCTCTTTTTAATCTGCCATTGATGTTTGGTTTGGCAAAGCTCAATTTTAAAGGTAAAAATTTAAGACTACTGCTTTTAATTGCTCTGTTCCAGCCTATTTCTTACTTTGTATTTGAAACTTTAGGTGTAGGTTTTACCACAGCATCAGAAACAGGTTGTGTGATTTCATGTATTCCTGTAGCCACATTGCTTTGTGCCAGAATCATAATCAAAGAGAAAACCTCTCTGATACAGTTTTTTGGCATAGCAATTTCTCTTTTGGGAGTGTTCACCTGTGTACTTTCAAAAGGAATGACAGCATCCTTGTCCATTGCAGGTTATTTGTGTCTTTTGATGGCGGTTTTATCCTACAGTCTGTATACGGTTTTTGTAAGAAAAGCTTCTGAGTTTTCAGCCTACGAAATAACTTACGTTATGATTTGTATTGGAGCTTTTGTCTTTAACATCACTGCACTTTTATATCATACAGTTCATGAAGATGTATCTTCATATCTGATGCTGCCTTTTGTAAATACAGATTTCTTTATTGCGGTTTTATATTTAGGCGGTGCAAGTTCAGTTTTGGCTTTTCTTTTTTCAAATTACGCTATTTCAGTTGTCGGCGCTAATTCTGCTTCGTCTTTTATTGGTATTACTACGGTAGTATCAATTATCTCAGGCGTGCTGTTCTTAAATGAGAGTTTTACTTTAATGCAGAGCTTTGGTGTGGTGCTGGTAATTTCAGGCGTATATTTGGCCAATATAAAAAAGAAGAAGGCCTAAGCCTTCTTCTTAAAATTAAGCAAAAATCTTTGTAAGCAGTCTTACATAGATAGAGTGGAGCTTGTCTAACGAGTCAAGTTCAACTGCTTCATTAACCTTATGTATAAGCGATGATCTTGGTCCAAATTCTACAACTTTGGTGCCAAGAGGCGCAATAAATCGGCCGTCTGAAGTTCCTCCTGCTGTAGACAGTGCAGCTTCCTGACCTAATTCTTCAAAAATTGAAGCTTTTAAAGCGTCTAGCAGAACTCCGCCTTCAGTGATAAATGGAAGACCGTTTAATACATATCTGATATCTGCTTTAATATTGTTGTCCTTGACAAGGCCGTCCACAACCGCACTTATCTTATCCTGGTTTAAGGCATCGTTGTAACGCCAGTTGCACATGATATAGCACTCACCAGGAACAACGTTTTCAGCTCCGGTTCCACATTTGATATTGGTTACCTGAAAGGAGCTTGGCGGGAAGAACTTAGAACCTTCATCCCACTTGTAAGTGGACAGTGCATTGATAAGAACACCGGCATGATGTGCTGCATTGTCACATCGGTCAGGGTAAGCTACATGGCCCTGAACGCCCTTAACAGTGATGTGTGCAGTAAGTGAGCCTCTGCGTCCGTTTTTAATGGTATCGCCGAATCTGTCAGCTGAAGAAGGTTCTCCAACCAGGCAGTAATCAGGGATGAGATTCTGCTTCTTTAAATACTCAACTACAAAGGGAGTGCCACCTTTGGCATCACCTTCTTCGTTTGATGTTAAAAGCAGACCAACTGTACCCTTATGCTCAGGATTATTTCTGACAAAACTTACTAAAGCTTCAGTCATTGCAGCATCAGATCCTTTCATATCCTGTGAGCCGCGACCGTGAAGATAGGTTACACCATCTTTTTCTTCAATATCTGCTGAATATGGCTTGTGGATCCACTGACTCTCGTCACCAGGTGGTACCACATCAGTATGTCCTAAAAACAGAAGAAAAGGGGAGCCTTGACCGTGCAGTGCCAGCAGGTTTTCAGTTCCGCTGTCTTTTAAGGTGAGGCATTTGAATCCGGCTGCTGATAAACGTTTTCTCACAAGCTCCTGACATCCTAAGTCGTCAGGAGTAACTGATGGGATCTTAATCAGGCTTACAGCAAGCTTTAAGGTATCTGAAAGATTATTAATCATCTTCGGTTGGGTACTGTAAGAACAGTTTTCTTTCTAAACGTAAGAACTTATATGCAGTTTTTGACTTGTTTTCAACTTCTAAAGCATCAAACCTGCCATAACGGACATCAGTTAAGAGTTTTACATCATCTTCACTTAACTGAGACACAGCCTCGGTGTACTGCCCTAAGAACTGGTTTGCTAGGAGTTTATCCCATGGATAAACAGTAGAAACAGATCTTAAAGTGAACATTGAAAGAGTGTTAAGGCAGATAAGGCACTTTTTTGAAAGTAAATCTAAAAATCCTGAGCAGTCTGAACCTTTTGCTGACAGATCGTAAAAATCCATAGTAGGACCAACAGCTCCGTCAACATAACTTACAGATGCCTTTGAGGCATCATCATGAATTCTTATAAATGATGGAGAGAATTCACTGTCTGAAATATTGTCAAGGATAAGCTGTTTCATTTTCTCTGAGCATAAAATGAGCGGTTTTTTGCTCATTAAAGATAAGATCTTGACAACATTAACCATACCGTTTGATTCTTCACAATCTTCTACTTTTACGCATAAGGTTGCTAAAACTTCTGACTCTGGTGGTCTTATAACCTTGTGTGCATCTGGTGGACATTCTGGATGATAACGCTCTGGCATTGACATAAAACAAATCTCCTAAAAATTAACTTGTCTGATTGTATCAGTTATTATCTTTAAACTCCATTGATGAGCACACATAAGATAGCTTTGATTGATAAAGAAACAAAAAAAGACTTAAGTAGTCTTTTTAGGTAAGGTTCTTATGTGAGTGATTGAAATCTATCAGCCTTTGTACACCACTTTTTCTGGCTCTTCGTGCACATCTGTGGATAAAATCTCAAAGTAGTGCACGATAAAAGCCTGTATTTTGTACACAATATATACTGATAATGTTAAAAAAATGTAATGATAAAAAATCATTATCTCTAATGAGGTTAAACAGAATATTAAGTAAATTTAAAAGCGCTGAATATGACAATTATTAAAAAGTTTGTGTGACACATAGAGCTAAATTGATAAAAAGCCCTGCCGATACTTATTAAAGTATTTATTTTTCCAAAAAAAATTAGGATAATGTAAAATACTCATAAGTGTACAATTCTTGTATAGAACTGTACAAGAAGTACATATACAGTTTTAGTTAAGTAAGGAGTTTCTTGTGGAAACCCAGGATAATAAAGAACAGATTACAGCAAACGAATCAGTTGAAGTTAAGAATGCTACTGCATCGGCTGAAGGTTCTCATTTTGATCATATTAAAGAGACCCTTGAGATTTTATACAAAACTTTCCCTGCAGTTTTTGTGAAAGAGGGAGAAGTTAAGCCATTAAAGATTGGTATTTTTGAGGAACTCAAGAGCAAGATCGCATCAGTAGAAGGTTTATCCTTATCTAAAGTAAGAGCTGCGTTGCGTATTTACACTTCTCGCCTTAAATATCTCTACTCAGTTAAGGAAGGCGCTGCCAGAATCGATGCTGAAGGCAAAGAGAGCGATGATAAAGTAAGCGCAGAGCATGAGGCTTTTGCAAAGGAAAAGATTAAGGAGCTCCTGGCTAAGCGTAAAGCTAATGCCCCTAAGAAACCTGCTCCTGTAAAGAAGACCTTTTTAAAGAGAACTTCTAACAAACCAAATGCCAAGGTTGGCAAGAAGCCTCCTGTAAAGATTGTTGGCGAGAAGGCAACTGCTGAGAATCTTAAAGAAGGCGTTAATGTTCTTGTTCTCACTTCAGATCAGCGTTCTGTTCGTGGAGTTGTTGCTCAGGATGCACAGAAGGATTCAGTATATGTAACCTTAAAATCTGGTCTTACTGTAAACCTTCCAATTGATCGAGTTCTTATCGACAAAAAATAAAGAAGTAAAAGTGAATAAATTATTAAAATTAGCTCTAGCCTGCGCCCTAGCAGGCTATTGTGTTGTAGGTCAGGCAGTTGTTACTGTTCCTGAGATTACTGATTTAAAGACTTTATCTCCAGAGTCTCGTCATGATGCAGCTTGTCCTAGAATTTCTAATTATTTTACAAGGGCACATTACAAGATCATTGATGTAAATGATGAATTTGCAGCAAAAGTCATTGATCGTCTGATTTCGTACCTTGATTATAATCACTCTCTTTACACTAAAGCTGAAATAGATGATATGTATGCTCATAAGGGCAAGATCATTGATGCTATCAAAAAATGCGATTTGCGTTATCCTTTTGCTGTTTACAATGACAGTATGAAAAAACGCTTTGAAAAATATAAGTTTTTCAAAGATACAGTCAGTGCTGACATTGATTTAAGTGCAGATGACTATATTGAAATTGACAGATCAAAAGCTGAGTTTCCTGCTACAGAAGCAGAGCTTAAAAATGAATTTGAGACCATGCATTTAAATGGCAAGTCTCTTGAGGAAACTGCAAAGCGTCTGAAGCGTCGTTATGAAGTTGCGCTTTCTCGTCTTGTAAAACAGACAAACGATGACGTTTTCTCATTATTTGAAAATTCATTTGCAACAGCAATCGATCCTCACACCAATTATTTTGGTCCTGTTGAGTCAGAAAACTTCAATTCTGATATGAACCTTTCTTTAGAAGGTATTGGTGCTGTTTTATTTCAGGAAGATGAATACACTGTTATTCAGGAAATTCTTCCAGGCTCTCCTGCAGAAAAATCAAAAAAATTAAAACCAAAAGACAAGATTATCGGTGTAAGTCAGGGTGGCAAGAAATTTGAGGACGTTTTAGGCTGGAGACTTACCGATGTTGTTGACAAGATAAAAGGTAAGAAAGGCACTAAGGTTGTTCTAGAAATAGAAAGAGGAGAAGGTGCTGCCACCAAGAGTTTCAATGTTGAACTCATTCGAGACAAGATCCGTCTTCAGGATAAGGAAGCCAAGTCAAAGATTTATAACTCTTACGATGGCAAGAAGATAGGTGTTGTTTCTATTTCAAGCTTCTACACTGATTTACATTCAAATGTAAAGCGTGAACTTAACAAGCTTAAAGCAGAGAATGTGGATGCTGTTATTGTTGATTTAAGAAACAATGGCGGTGGTCTGCTTCCTGAGGCTATCTATACCACCGGCCTTTTCATTAAGACTGGTCCTGTCGTTCAGGTACGCGACATGAATGCAAATGAAGCACCATATGTTGATGAGGATGAGAGCATTGAATACTCAGGTCCTTTAGTTGTTCTTATCAATTCACTTTCAGCATCAAGTTCTGAAATTATGGCTGCAGCTCTGCAGGATTACGGAAGAGCAATTTTGGTTGGTGATACCTCTTTTGGCAAGGGAACTGTTCAGCAGAGCAGACCTCTTACAAGACTTTATGATCTTGTTGGTTCAGATCTTGGTTCTATTCACTACACTATTGCCAAGTTCTACAGAATTAATGGCGGTTCAACTCAATTAAAAGGTGTAACACCTGATATTGTGATTCCTACAATGGTTGATCCTTCATCAATTAGTGAGCGCAAACAGCCAAATGCTCTTAACTGGGATAAGATAAATCCTGCAAGCTACAAGCAGTATTCTGATGTAAACAAGTACTTAAGAAAGCTTACAGTAAAGCATGAAGAGAGAATCAAGGATGATCCTGTTGCTGCTATTATTCCAAATGAGCAGGTTCGCTATGAAAAGTTAAAGGAAGGTAAGACCATACCTGTTAACTTTGAGAAGCGTAAGCTGATATTTGATGAAGAGAGTGCCTTTGAGCTTGCAAACACTAACATCCGTCTCAAGGCTATGGGTAAAGATCCGGTTAAATCTGTAAAGGATTTACCTGAAGACTTCGAATTTGATGATTCAGTGTTGCTTGAAACAGTAAATATCGCTTCTGATTACGCATCTATGCTTAAAGATGATGGCGTAAATTTTGCTGACCATCAGGATTAAATTTATGGCCCCTTAATCTTGGGGCTGTATTTTTTTATTAAGCCTCATTTATTAAGCTCTATATATGATTTTGCTCTCTTAAAGAGTTATCTGAATTAAAACAGCAGAGAATTTTATGGAAAATAAGAATAATTTTAAGGTAATGAAAAGATCTGACTACAAGGCTCCTGCATATACAGCATTAAATGCAGATCTTACTTTTGATTTGTCAGATGACAGAACTATTGTAAAAAGTAAAGTAACCTACAGACGATTACTTGCAGATTCACGTCCTAGTTTAATTTTAAATACTGAAGAGAGCGAAATTGTATCTGTAAAGATTAATGATGTTTCTGTTGATATTTCATCAAATTCCTTTGTTAATAATCTTAAAAAGAACATAATTGAGCTTCAGACTCCTAATGAAAGTGAGTTTGTTGTAGAAATTGAGAATATCATAAATCCTCAGGAAAACACTTCCTTAATGGGGCTTTATAAGTCAAATGGAACTTTCTGTACTCAGTGTGAACCAGAAGGCTTCAGACGTATTACTCCATTTTTAGACAGATCTGATGTTCTTGCAAAATACAGAGTAACAATTATTGCTCCTGTTTACGGCTGCGGAGTGCTGCTCTCTAACGGTAATCTTGTTGAAAAGGGTACCAAGGATGGCAGGCAGTTTGCGGTATGGGAAGATCCTTTCCCTAAGCCTTCGTATCTGTTTGCAATGGTGGCAGGTACCTTTGACATCCTTAAGGATACCTACGTTACAATGTCAGGAAGAAAGGTTTCTTTAGAGCTTTATGTTGACAGAGGCAGTTATGAGAGAGGTCTCTGGGCAATGCAGTCTATCAAAGATTCCATGAAGTGGGATGAAGACAGATGGGGGCTTGAGTATGATCTTGATAATTTCAAGGTTGTAGCAGTTGATTTCTTCAATTTCGGTGCTATGGAGAATAAAGGTCTTAACGTCTTTAACTCCATTTACGTGATGGTTGATCCTGTTTCTGCCACTGATATGGCTTTCTATAATGTGCAGAGTGTGATTGGTCATGAGTATTTCCATAATTACACCGGTGACAGAGTAACCTTAAGAGACTGGTTCCAGTTATCTTTAAAGGAAAGTCTCACTGTTTTCAGAGATCAGGAATTCTCATCTGATTATGCTTCAAGAGCTCTTACCAGATTACATGCCATCAATGTGATCCGCAGTTCTCAGTTTGCTGAGGATGCATCACCTATGGCTCATCCTGTACGCCCAGAGCAGGTTATGGAAATGAATAACTTCTATTCTGTAACCATTTATGACAAGGGTGCAGAAGTTATCAGAATGATCCATACTCTTTTAGGAGAAGCCCGCTTTAAAAAGGCATTTAGAGAGTACCTGTCAAAGTTTGACGGTCAGGCTGTGACAATTGAAGATTTCCTTGAGTGTTTTGAGTCTTCATCAGGTGTTGATCTTACTCAGTTCCGCCGCTGGTATACACAGGCAGGAACACCTAATATCGATGCAGACTGGACCTATGATAAGGCTAAATCAAAGCTTGTTGTTACAATGACTCAGAGCACTGCTCCAACCAAAGATCAGGAGAAAAAAGAGCCATTTTATATTCCTGTTCGCTTAAGTTTCCTGTTACCCGACGGTTCAGATATCAAGCCATTGGAATTACCAGAAGAGGGCTTTGTAATTTTAGATACAAAGCAGAAGGAATTTGAATTTACTGTTCCTGAAGGCACACTTCCGGTTCTTTTAAGAGATTTCTCAGCTCCTGTGAAATTAAAGGCTCCATACAGTATTGAAAATTATCAGCATATGATGAGCTACTGTGATGATGCCTTTATTAAGGTTGATTCAGCAGTAAGCATGCAGAATATGTATATTCATGAGCATGTAAATGAAGAGAATGAGGATTGCTTTAAAGATCCTTCACAGCTTATTGAATCATACAGAACCTTACTGAATAATGCTGTAAATTCTGGTGATCTGCTGCTGATTAATGAGACTTTAACAATCCAGTCAATGCAGAATATGATGGAGACATTCGATACAATTGATATTGACGGTCTTTCAAGAGCAAGAAATGTGCTTGAAAAGAAACTTGCCATTAACCTTTATAAAGAGTATCAGGACGTTTATGAAAAAATAAAGGCTTCAAAAGCAGCTTATTCTGTTGATGATATGGCAAAGAGAGCCATTTCTAATAACGCTCTGCATATGATGGCTCTGTCTTTGGTTTCTGAAGGTAAGTCTGATGCAGCATCAGCACTTGTATTAAAGCACTTTAACCGTTCAAAGAATATGACCGACAGACTTCAGGCCATGAAGGATGCGGTACATCTTGATTTAAGATGCAAAGATTCAATCTTAAAAGAGTTTGAAAAAGAGTGGTCTGATGACGCACTGGTATTTGACAATTTCTTTAGAGTTCAGGCAACAGTTCCTTCTGCAAAGGCAATTGATAATGTTAAGTCACTGCTTTCACATAAATCATTTGATGGCAACAATCCAAATCGTGTAAGAGCTCTGGTTGGTGCTCTTTCCTTATCAAATCCTGTTGCTCTGCATCAGATAAACGGTGATGGTTATGAGCTTTTATGCAGAGAAGTGGCAAGACTGAATAATGTAAATCCAAGTGTTGCAGCCAGGATCCTGACTCCGCTTTTAAGTTTCCGTCGTTTTGATAAAAAGCGTCAGGAGATCATCAAAGAAAAATTATCGTCTCTTATGAACATAAATGACCTGTCCCGTTCAATTTACGAGAAGGTCTCATCAGCACTTGCGGAGGCCTAAGTTGTTTGGTCAGAATACTTATCGCTTTTCAATGAATGTAGACAGAGAAACATTACTTGCCGTATATGAAGGTACAATCAGGCGTATCAGGGTCAAAACCGATGAAGGGCTGGTACTTGATATTGATGCACAGCATCTTAAGGCCTTTACAACACCTGATGGAATATACGGACGTTTTGAGCTTAAAACCTCAAAGGAAAACAAATTTATTGGTATTTCAAAAATAGGATAGATATATGCAGTTAATTCCATACAGTCTGTATCCGTTAGTGATAAAACCTTTTTTATTTATGATGGACGCAGAGAAGGCTCACGATTTAATCATTCGTTCTGCAGCTTTCTTATCAAAAGCTCCGTTAAAAAACATTTTTGCTCAGCAGGTTGCATTCCGTCCTGTTGAAGTTATGGGGCTGATTTTCAAGAATCCGGTTGGTCTTGCTGCAGGTCTTGATAAGAATGGAGAAGCCATTGATTATTTTGGTTCTTTAGGTTTTGGCCACATTGAAGTTGGTACTGTTACCCCTAAGGCTCAGGATGGCAATGAAAAGCCAAGAATGTTTAGAATCGTTGAAGGCAGCGGTATCATCAACCGCATGGGATTTAACAACAAGGGTGTAGATTACCTTGTTGAGAATCTTAAAAAGCGTACTTTTGACGGTATATTAGGTGTAAGTATCGGTAAAAATGAAACTACACCACTTGAGAATGCTGTAGATGATTATCTTATCTGTCTTGATAAGGTTTACCAGTATGCCGACTATGTTGCGGTAAACATTTCATGTCCTAATACTCCAGGTTTAACCAAACTTCAGGCAAAAGAGCCTTTAAAGAAGATTTTAAAGCCTTTAAAACAGCAGCAGGAAAAATTAAAAGAGCAGTACGGCAAATATGTACCTCTTGTTGTAAAGATGTCACCAGATCTTGATGATGTAGCTTTAGAAAGTTTATGCAAAGTTTGTCTTGAGCTTAAGATTGACGGTTTAACCTGTACTAACACCACAACTACAAGAGACATTGTAAACGGCATGGCTCATGCTCAGGAGTGGGGTGGACTTTCAGGTCAGCCTTTAAGATCCATAAGCAATCAGCTTCTTATCCGTGCTAAAAAGCTTGTTGGTGACAATATCCCAATTATTGGTGTAGGTGGTGTAGCAGATCCTGTTTCTGCCAGAGAAAAATTAGGCAATGGTGCTTCTTTAGTGCAGCTTTATACATCTTTGGTCTATCGTGGACCATACGTTGTCAAAGATATTGTAAACAACATTTAAAACATAATTATCTTTATATTCTTTATCTGATTTTTTGTATTTATATGAAAAATCAGATAATTATTTCCTTCAAAAAGACCTCCTTTCCCCAATTTAAAAAACTGCAATTTTAATGCCACCCGACTTTAATGAACTAAAGTACTAATTATTAAGATTTTTTATTGACACTAGAAATTAACTTGATAAAATCAAAATTGTGAAAAGTTAGATCTTGTTCACATTTTTATAATGCATAGGAAAAAATTATGAAAAAATCACTTTTAGCTTTAGCAGTATTAGCTTCTGCTTCTGCAGCCCAGGCTGCTACCGTATACGACAAGGATGGTACTTCATTAGTTATCGGTGGTCGTATTCAGGCTGTTGCATACAATGGTAATGCACGTCCTTTAAATTCAAACTCAGATGCAAGCTTAGTTAACTCATCTCGTTTAAACATTTCTGGTAGAACCAAGGTAAACGACTGGTTATCAGTATTCGCTTTCTCAGAGTGGAACATGGCTGACGGTAACAATACCAACTATTCTAATGGCGAAAAAATAAATACCCGTGAGCAGTATGTTGGTGCTGACTTTAACAAGTATGGTCAGTTATTACTCGGTAAGACCTATGATGCAGTATATGCTGTACAGGCTGTAACTGATGTTTATGAGGACTTCGGTGTTCGCGTTCAGGGTTATACCGATGGTGAGCGCAGACCTGGCCAGTTCCGTTATATCTACGATAACAACGGTATCTTTGCATCATTTGGTTACCAGACTGCACAGGACGATGTTTCTGTTAACAGCAAGACTATCAACATCAGAAACGGCTTCTCATCATCTTTAGGTTACACCTTTGATGACGTATTTGGCGAGCCATTATCATTCAAGGCTGGTTATTCTTACATCCAGGCTCAGGAAGACAACAACGAAGCTATGGATAACTTCAAGAACATCGCTGCTTCTGTAGCATGGGGTGGTGATACCGGTTTATACCTCGCATTCTTATACGAGACTACTCGTGATAAGAAGCGTGCTGACGGTTCAAATTCAAGTGACTGCAACAAGACCAAGGGTTATGAGTTCGTAGTAGGTTACGGCTTTGAGAACGGTTTAACCATTAACACTGGTTATCAGTTAGTTGATCTGAAGGTAAAGCATGGTTCAGTAAACGAGAACTCATACATCTACCGTCGTATTCCTGTATACGCAAACTACAGCTTAAACAGCAATTTCAATGTATGGGCTGAGGCTGAGTTCGATGCTGATTCAACCAACCGTTCAAGCGATAAGAAAGCTCAGTACGGTTTCGAGACCGGTACTTTATTATCTGTAGGTGCACGTTACACCTTCTAATAAAGCACAAAGAGAAGAGTAGTCTTACTCTGCACAAAAGATCTGTTGTTGCATAAACAGCAGATCTTTTTTTATTACCTAAAAGAAAAGCAGTCAATTAAATGGCAAACTTTTGCATAAAATAATATAACAATATTCATATATTAAAATCAAATCTTAAGAAAAGTTAGAGAAGTTTTTTTACATATTTCTAAAAAAAACAGTCTTATATTCACTTAAAAAAATTTAATTTTTAAAGATTGATTATTAAATGCAGAAAAAAATGTAAAGCAGCAGAGAAGTATTGATAATTATCTTGAAAGTAGATTTATAGACAGCAGATAAAAATATGGTAAACAATTAACAGAAAATAATAATATCTGTTAAAAAAAATAGTAATGTCAAAAACTCTTCGTTAATTTAACCAAAAAGAATAATAAATACAAAAAGCTAAATCGATAAACGCATTAAATAAGACATTTAGTGATATAAAAGACAATAATTGCTTTACATTTATAAATGCATAATAAAATGTGATCTGTGATAATAAATCAGACAAAAGACATAAAAAAATAAAAGTTCGATATTTAATTTTAAAATTTGATAGGCTAAAATGTAAGTAAATTACAAAAGCAAAATAATTATTCAGGACAGCAAAAAACAAATGATTATATCACCTCAGAGAGACTGCACTTGGACTTACTATCAAGGTAGGCTGAGCATAAATTTAACAACAGATGAGGGAGTTTCATATCTGTTTAAAACTCACTTTGATGTTGAAAGTCTCTACGAACGTCCTGATGTCAATACACCATTTACTATAGCAGATGCGCAGCTTCTGACTACTTATCAGGATGGTGTAGACAAAATACTTAAAGATGAAGGTAAAGCTTTGGACTTAGGTCTGAATGCTGTAGCCTGTATGAGATTTGTAAAGCCTGCAATTCCTACTTCCAGGTGGTATCTTCCATATGGTGGACGAAATGTAGAGTTTGATGATGGCGACGTCGTTACAATTTACACAAAGTCAGGTAACGTCGGAGATTGCCTTGTTTTAACAAAATGCGATGCCGATGGTCTTACAAGACTAATGCTCCTAAACCGCTTCCTGTTAGTAGACGGTAATAAGGGTGTACCATTAGGCCAGATGATCAGAGTTCGTCCTGATTGTGTCTGTGCATTTAGATCAATACAGGGTGGCCATGTTGTAAGATATGCATAGTTAGTTTTTTCTCCTAATTTGCTGTAGTTCTTAACGTTAGTTAAGACCATTCTCTCCCTCTTAGACGCTCCATCTAAGAGGGTTTTTTTATGTCTTGATATTTTGTCCTGTCTTAGAATTGATCCTGCAGATAATTGATCCTGCAGATAATTGATCCTGCAGATAATTGATCCTGCAGATAATTGATCCTACAGATAATTGATCCTACAGATAATTGATCCTACAGATAATTGATCCTACAGATAATTGATCCTGCAGATAATTGATCCTACTGTGAATTTGATATTCGATTATGTAAAGTGTTTTGATCCATTCTTAAAATTGTTCCTCTTTTTTATTCAAGTATTTTGATCTTTCAGAGATTTGATCCTGTATTGGGAAGGAGTTTTGATTCTGTATATATGAATAGGTTTGATCTAATTATTAAGAAGTTAAACCAAATATAAAAGGGGATAGACATAAAATTTGAATGAGAATTGATCTAATCATTTAGCTGATTTTAGTTTGTACTTAGTGTAGCAAATAGAATAATTTATTGATCCTGTGAAGCGTTGCAAATAGCAGCATATACAAACGATGAATCATAGAGAAGTTGATCCTGAATCTTGGCAATATATACCTGATTAGAATGGATGTATAGAGAAGGATTGAAGGTTTTGCTGCCAGTAATACTGACGGCTGATTATAAGTTGGATAAATGAAATCTGTAGCTTTAGAAAGCACAAAGCAACCTTACGGTTGCTTTGCACTATTGCTATAGTCTATGAGACCATTCTCAACCAGTTTTACCTGGTATTTGTATGTATATGAAGAAAAATCTATTTATGCGAAATTCTGTCTATTTTGCCAATCGTGGTAATAATTAAAGCATTATTACACAAGTTGTTTTTTATAAATAAACAATATTATTTATTTCTTAATCAACTACAAAGTTAAGAATACTTTAAAAGAAAAATAAAATAAAGATGATTATATAAAAAATAAGCAGTTCATCAAGCTTTTAAAGTAAATGTAACAAAGATCAAGTTTCAAATTGATTGGATAAAAGGATGTTTGTGCTAATTTTGAAAGTAGATCAAAAAAAGTGATTAAATTTTTTTGAAAAATTAGTTAATTATGAAAGATAAAATTAAAAAGAAATATTAAAAATATTTAAAATATATTTAAGATATCTTGATAAGGGTAACTGATTATAACTATTTGATATATAACAGAACATTTATTAAATCAAATTCTTTAAAATTTGTTATTGTAAAAATATATTCTGTGTTTAAAATTGAATTGTTATCAAAAATGTAATTAGAAATATAATAATTACAAAAATGAAAGTGATGTAATGAAATTTAATTACAAAAAGTTTATAAAAGAACTTTTATTTGAAAACCATTGTTTAAAAGCTTATCAGTCTTTATATTATCGTGTAATGTATAACTAATACATTTAATTACAAATGTAAAAGTTACCAACTAATAAAATTTAATATTTATATATTATCTTTGTAATGTGTTTTGTATATTTTTGTTTATTACTTCTAATGTATATGTAGGACTGTTTCTTTATAACCGTTTGTCTTTTGTGAATATTGCATAAAATTGCTTTAGGTGAGGTTTTATGTTTTTTATGGGGGATTTTATGTTCTCTCCCCTTCTTTTTAATCTATGCGTGTTTTAGAGCATTTAGTATTTTTTTATTTTGAACTTTTGTTTCTTTTTGTTCTTTTTAGTTTTATTTATTTTGTATTAAATTCTTTTTCTTATTCTTAATACAAATACATTGTATAATCTGAGGTATTGTTTATATAAATAAATAGGTTTTTTATGATTCAGTTAAGTGAAAGAACAAAATATTTTACTGACTCTGTGATTCGCAGAATGACCAGAGTATGTAATCAGTATGGTGCTATTAACCTGTCACAGGGTTTTCCTGATAATGATCCTCCTAAACCTCTTTTAGAGAGATTAGAAAAGGTTGCTAATAATGGCCCTCATCAGTATGCAATTACCTGGGGTGCAAAACCTACTCTTGAAGCTCTTGCCAATAAGATTAAGCATTTTTCTGGTATTTCAGTTGATCCTCAAACTCAGTTATGTATGACATGTGGCGGTACTGAGGCTATGATGTGTGCTGTAATGGCTACCATCAACCCGGGTGAGAAGATCGCCATTTTCTCTCCTTTTTATGAGAATTATGGCGCTGACGCAATTTTATGCGGTGCTTCTCCTATATATGTACCTTTACATACTCCTGATTTCTCATTTGATGAGGCTGAGCTTGAAGATGCTTTTAAGCAGGGTGCTAAGGCTTTGATCTTGTGTAATCCTTCAAATCCATCTGGTAAAGTATTTACAAAAGATGAGCTTTTATCAATTGCAAAACTTGTAGAAAAGTACGATGCATTTGTTATTACAGATGAAGTATATGAGCACATCATTTTTGAACCATATGAGCATGTTTATTTTGCATCTCTTCCTGGTATGAAGGATAGAACCGTAATGGTAAATTCCTTATCTAAGACATATTCGATAACTGGCTGGCGTTTAGGTTATGTATGTGCGCCTGACTATGTAATGGACAGAGTTAGAAAGGTTCATGATTTCTTAACCGTAGGTGCATCAGCTCCTTTACAGGAGGCTGTAATTGCTGGTCTTGAACTCCCTGATTCCTATTATCAAGATGTAAAGAAGCTTTATACTCACCGCAGAGATTTATTCTGTGCAGGTTTAGACAGAATTGGTCTTAACTACTATAAGCCACAGGGAACTTACTTCGTAATGGTTGATATTGGCGAGTTTGGCTATGAATCTGATTACGAGTTCTGTACAGATCTGGCAAGAGATGTGAAGGTTGGTGCTGTTCCTGGTTCTTCATTCTTTAAAGAGCCTGTAAACAACTATATGCGTTTACATTTTGCTAAATCAGATGAGACTTTAAATGCTGCTTTAGATAATCTTTCAAAGATCAGAGATATTATTAAAGTAAGAAAGTAGTTTTTGATCGTGAAAAAATAGGTGCTCCTGACCAAAAGTTGGGAGCTTTATTTTTTTAACATATTGAAAAATAAAAGAATTTTTAAAATGAGGGTAAAAAAAATGGTCGGTGATGCAGGGTTCGAACCTGCGACCCTCTGGTCCCAAACCAGATGCGCTACCGGGCTGCGCTAATCACCGAACGCCGTCATTATAGAGATTGGGGATAACACTGTCAACAAGAATTTAAAAAAGATTTAAAGAAAACAGTTGATAATCTTTTGATAAACGATCTGAGCTTTAAATAAATAGATAATGGATAAAATGTATAAATAAAATAAGATTTTGAAAAATAAGAGAATTTTAAAGGAGATGGTAAAAAAATGGTCGGTGATGCAGGGTTCGAACCTGCGACCCTCTGGTCCCAAACCAGATGCGCTACCGGGCTGCGCTAATCACCGAACGCCG
>ONCB01000083.1 GCA_900316175.1 uncultured Succinatimonas sp. | reverse complement strand
CCTGTGGAGCTGACGGCACTGCAGGATTGTTTTAACCAGAACAATCTTGCAACCAGCAGCGTTGAAACAGGAATTAGGTTAAAAGATTATAATTATTAATAATTTGTATAATTTTATAGTTTTTTATAGATCCTAATTAGCGGACTCAATAACATGTTCTTTCAATAAAAAATTTCCATAAATTCAAAATAATACTATACTAGTATAAGAATATTTTTTTACTAAAAGGTACTTTTATGAAACTTCAGTTCCCAAATGGAAAGATTATTGATCTTTCCATGACTAAAGTAATGGGCAGTATTGTCATTACAGAGAACGATGAAAGATCACTTGAAGATTTTGTAACCCAGGCAAAATCCTTTGTTCGTATGGGTGCCGAATTTTTAGAAGTAGGAGCAATGGCTTATCCTCATGGAATTGACGAGACCAAGGTTAATTCTGTTTTTGGTGCAGTCATAAATGAAGTTGATGTACCGGTAGCCATTCACTCTGATGATCCTGAGATTATCAAACAGGCGATTAACACTGGTGCAACCATGCTTATCACCACAGATGGTCTTGATGATCCTGAAGTTCAGGCTTTAGTAAAAGAGAAGGAAATTTATGTATGCATCATGCTCTCAAGAAATGAGTCACATGATGATGAGGATGATGCCATTTCAAGATTGTCTGAATTCTTCTTTGAAAAGATTGATTCATACATGAATGCTGGTCTTGCAAGAAGCAGGATCATTTTAGATCCAACTATTGCTCTGGCTTCACTGCCTGTCAGATTGAAAGTTTTTGGCGGTCTTGACAACTTCAAGAGCTTTGCCTTGCCTTTATGTATTTCTCTTCCAAGAAATCTTCCACAGTCAGATGAATTTGTAGAAGAGAACCGCACTCTGACTTTAACTGCAGCTTTATTTGCAGCCAACAGTTCCCTGGTTCAGATCATCAGATCTACAAATGTATCTGAGGTGGCCATGGCTGTAGGTCTGTGGCAGCTGATGAGCCTTAAGAACAAACCTTACGGTATCTCCAAGGCAATTATTCGCAGATTCAGAGGATTACGTGATAAGGTTAAAAATATCACTTCACGTCATTAAAAAGAGACAATTATGAATAGAAAATATTTCGGTACAGACGGCGTTAGAGGCCGTGTAGGTCAGTTTCCTATTACCCCAAATTTTGCTGTTAAGCTGGGTCTTGCTGCAGGTAAGGTTTTAGGCAAAAATAAGGGCGGAAGAGTAATTATCGGTAAGGATACCCGTCTTTCTGGATATATGCTTGAAGCTGCCTTAGAGTCTGGTTTTTCTGCAGGTGGCATGTCTCCTGTAATGTTAGGACCTATGCCTACTCCAGCAGTTGCATATCTTACCCGTGCGTTCAGAGCAGATCTTGGTGTTGTAATTTCCGCATCACACAATCCATTCTATGACAACGGTATTAAGTTTTTCTCATCTCAGGGAACCAAGCTTCCTGATGAGGTGGAACTTGAGATTGAAAAATACCTTGATATGGATGATCTTGAGCTTGCAAATGCATCTGATTTTGGTAGAGCCTACCGTCAGGAAGATGCTCCTGGCCGTTACATTGAGTACTGCAAGAGCACCTTTGCCAGCCAGTTTACCTTATCAGGCATGAAGATTGTTTTAGACTGTGCCAACGGTGCAACCTATCATATAGCTCCACTCGTATTCAAGGAGTTAGGTGCAGATGTAATCACCATTGGTGACAAGCCAAACGGAACCAACATCAATGATGGTGTAGGTTCTACTCACCCAGAGGCTTTAGTTGCCAAGGTTTTAGCCACCAAGGCTGATTTGGGTATCGCCTTTGACGGTGATGGTGATCGCGTGCTGATGTGCGACAGAAACGGTGTGCTCCGTGACGGCGATAATCTTCTTTATGTGATTGCAAAAGATACCAAAAAGCGCGGTCGCTTAAACGGCGGTGTAGTTGGTACCTTAATGACCAATTTAGGTCTTGAGCTTGCTTTAGAGCGTGAGCAGATCCCATTTACCCGAGCCAAGGTTGGTGATCGCTATGTAATGGAAAAGCTTCTTGAGAATAACTGGACCTTAGGTGGTGAGAACAGCGGTCATATCATCAGTCTTAATCACGCAACCACAGGTGATGGTATCGTATCAGCACTGCAGGTATTAAAGGCTTGCATGTATGAGGGCAAGAGCTTAGAGGAGATGTCAGAAGGCCTAAGCATGTTCCCTCAGGATCTTATCAATGTCCGTTTAACCGCAGGAATTGACGTTACAACCGATGAAAAGGTTCAGGCTGAAGTTAAGGCTGTTGAGAATGAACTTGGCAAGAAGGGCAGAGTTCTTTTAAGAAAATCTGGAACCGAGCCTGTAGTAAGAGTTATGGTTGAAGGTGAGGATGCAGCTGACGTTCATACCAAGGCTCAGAGAATTGCTGATGTAATTATTCATCAGTCCGGCTGCGAAAATGCTTGAAAAAATACCTAATTGCTTGTATTATTCATCCAACTGTTTACACGCTATAAGGGCGCGTCTTTAGACGTTAGTGAATTATGTTAGAAATTGGTATTGTATTTTTATTATTAATCGCAATCGCAATGGTTGCATTGATTCTGGTTCAGCAGGGTAAGGGTGCTGGTATGGGCGCATCATTTGGTGCTGGTGCATCAAATACTGTGTTCGGTTCAGCAGGTTCTGGCAACTTCCTTACTCGTTCAACCTGGTTCTTAATTATTCTTTTTTTTGGTGTTTGCCTGTTCTTAGGCTGGTATCAGAAGAATGCTCATGAGGACAGATCAGATTTCAGCAACATCAGCGAAGCTCCTGCTGCTGAACAGACTGAAGTTAAGACTGATGCTCCTGTAGTTAATACAGATGCTCCAGTAGTTGAGGTTGAGTCAGCAACTGATGCTCCTAATGTAGACTAAGAGTCGTTGCACAGAATAGTAAGTTGCAGGTAATTATCTAATAATGCTCCTGCAACAGTTATAAGCCCCGAATAGGGGCTTTATTTATTCTCTCCTATAAATCATTCAAGTTAGATTCATTCTTCCTTAAACTTTTAAAGCTAAATTTTACTTATCTTCATTGAGCTCAAGTATAGCCGATTGTTATTATCGTGACGATCTTTATAACATACGTTGTTTCCTTTTATATAGATCTCATAATCATCAGAGTATTTGTTTGGTTCTGATACGCAAACAAAAGCATAAAATTTATAAGTATATCTGGTTATGGAAATATTACTTTCTATACTTAACAATAGTTCTTGAGATTACATTTGATAAAAATGAATATATCTAAAAAAGGAGAAAGATAACGTTGATATTCCTTCATAAAATATTAAATATTGCAGTTTTTATGGCCTGTTTGTGTATTCCTGTGATTTTATTTTTTCTATTCCCTGGTGATATGAGTAAAAAATTTGACTTTGCTGAAAACCATCCCGGGGTAGTATCCTATGGCCTGTGCATTGCGACAATATTATTGGTAATGTTTGTTTATTATTTATGGAAATTTATGCAATAGGCATAAAAAGAAAACCGGTAATTATATTTTCACTCAATTATATATCTATGCTCTAAGTTGTAACTAAAATCATTTCTTCATCTGTCAGATGAAGATAATTAAAAATAATGTGAAAAAATAATATAAATTACTTCAATTAAAAATGTAGTGATGCTCTGTTTTAATAAGCTTGCTTAATTGTGTGTATCAAGGCTGTAATCAAATACACATCTGACTTCTGCACCATATCGTTTAGCACAAAGATCATTCTTTTACTATCTAATCTTAAGTTCGAAAATACGACATTTTCACTTTGGCGATTTTCCATATGGTACTTATAAATAAAAGTACTGAAAAAACTGCTACCTTTCGTACATAAAAGTACAATTTATTTTTTTTTCTTCTTTGGTAAAATGTAGAGATAGACTTGTTGGTTGCAAAAATATCAGGGGACAGTATGTTTTCAATCTCAGAGATTGGATTTAGCAAAAGTGCGTCTGGTTTTGACGATGATTTGCTAAGAAGCTTTTTTATGGCATATGTATTTAACAGTCATATTGCGAATGAGCATTATGAAGTTATTTTTCATATTCTTGAAAAGATGTCCATTGATGTTTCAGAGTATAAAAACAATTCTTCTTTGGTGAAGAATTATTATGCATTCTCGGTAACAGAAAAAAAAGCTAACAAAATATATTCTGCTTCAACCAATAAATATCTGACTGATATAGAAATGAATTTATTTTCTGTGGATAACTGCGAATCTCGTGTTGGTATTCAGTATCTGCATGACATCAGAACAGCTCTTTGCCACGAGAACAGAAGCTTTTTTGAAAATTATCTTGAGTGTCTGTATGACTTTACAAGAAGCAGAGATTTTCGCCATCTTTTGTGTGTAATCTGTAAAGAATTCTGGTATGAAGATACTGATGATATTGCAGATAGTCTGATCTACTCCATACCTTTACTGAAGCTTTATCTGAATATTCCTTTTGATGAAGATGAAATGGATTATATGTACCACTTAAATTCTTCGCGGTACGCTTATTTTTTAGAGCCTATAACCTATGCTTTAGAGGGCGAAGATTTTTTCAAAGATCTGCATCCAAACCTTGCCTCATACCTGTGCGCTATTGCATTAAAAAAGATGACAGTATCTTCTAATACTGGTCTGTATAGAGTACTTACGCAGAAACTTCCAGATAATCTTCTTTCTGATAAATTTCTGTACTACAGAGACGGTTGCATTGGCAGGCTTAAAGATTTCTTTGAATCAAATGCATATGAGCTTTTCTTCAAGGGTGATTTTGAAAAGTGCATAAATTTTATTCTTGATTATCAGAAACGCAAAAGAAAGGAGCAGAAAGGATACAAGATTTCAGAGCGAATGTCTCTGATACTTAACTGTTCAAGACTCATTGCCGACGTTGATTTGCTTAAAGCTCAAAAAGAGTGTACCACTGCAGCTAAAAGATGTATCAAGACAGACTTGCGCATAGCTGCCGCACATCTTGCTCTGTTAAATCTTTATGCCCATAAGACCGGACAGAAATCAACGTTTTTGAGTACTATTCAGTCATACTTTTCTCTAAACAATATAAAAACTTCGTTAGATAGGGTATTATGCTGTTTTTCTGTATTTAATGAGGCTTTGTTTATCTGCTATGCTGTTTCAGATGATTCTTTTTCTTATGCGAGAGATGCCAAAGTTTTACAGAGTCTGTTTGAAAATGTCAGATCTGTGTTCCCCGCTTTTGCAAGAAGACTGTATCCGACTTTAAATTCTCTTTCAGGCGGAAAACTCCATTTTGAAGATGACTGCAGTGAGTATTTTGACTTTACAAAGTTTAATGTCAATACGAATGTCTGGAAAAATCAGCTTTCTTCCATCATGGATATCCTGAAGATTGACAACAAAGCAAAGACTTCTGTTAAAAAGCCAAAGAAATCAGACAAACCTGTAAAGCGTCTTGCCTGGGTTTACGATCTCGATGAAAGCGGATTAGGACACAATTTTAATCTGACCCCGTATGAAGCTTTTGAAGATCCTGCAACAGGCGAAGTTACCCTTGAAAATTCATATTCTCCGACCCGTTTTTATACAGGATCATGTGCCAAACAGGAGCATGTAACCGAACAGGATAGACTGATTGGCTCAAACTATAACAGGGAGCAGAATTACTATTCAGGGGTTTACTACATTCTAAAGTATGAGAATGCTATTCCGCTAACGGAAAACCATCCATACATTTTTATCTCGAAAGACAGTATGGATGAACAGGGGCAGAGACACTCTGAATGTATCCGTGCCAGAGTTGTTGAAAAAACTGTCACATTATCTATTGCTGAGCAGAATGACAAGCTGCATCTGACAATGAATTTTCCTGAAAATATTTTTGGAGCTGTAGGATGTGATGTTGATTTTAAAAACGCTCTTGTTTCATTTACACGCGTAGGCAAGGTTCACTATTCACTTAAAAAAATTGTGGGAGAAGGCATAGATTTTCCTAAGGATGCCATAAATGAGCTGTCTTCTTTAGCCTTAAGCTCAGATGTAAGTGTTGAGTATGATGTAAAGTCAGACAGTGTCTTAGGTGATGCCAGGACTGCTGTTTTAATTGAGGATAACGGCAGATACTTTACTCTAAGACTTAGAGTAAAACCTTTAGATGAGGAGAATGTCCCATTTAAGATCCCTGGTCGAGGCGAGGCAAGTCTTATCTGCGTAAAATCTGGCAGTATCTCTCCTGTCGTGGTGGAGCGCAACCTGAAGCTGGAGACTGACAATGCCAAGGCCCTTTGCGATACACTGAAGGTTTTGTCTAATTTTGATTCTGATCCAGAGAGCTACGAGTATAGAACGGATAATCTTGAGGATGTTTTAGGTCTTTTAAGCGCCATAAATAAAGAACCTTCCTTATGCTCTCTGCACTGGGCCAAGGGCAAAAAGATTTCTGTAAGCGGCAGTGTGACAACAAAGGGGATAAAGCTTGGAACCTCCATTAAGGACGGTCTGCTTGCCATTGAAGGCAGTGTGGAACTCTCAGTTGATCGCTATATCTCATTAAGAGCACTTCTAGATACGGTAAATGAAACTCCTGGTCACTACGTAAAGGTTGATGATGAAACCTACGTTGAGATAAGCTCTGAACTTAAGTCTCAACTGCAGAAGCTGCGCGCTCTGACAGTAGACGGTAAAAAGGATACGCTTTTAGCTCATCCTTTATCAGCTCAGGCTCTAGAGAATCTCATGGGGGAGGTTGAGTGCAGCTTTACTGACGATGTCAGAAAGATTATTGAAAAGCGAGACGAGGCTATGGCTCTTGATGTACAGGTGCCAAAGACTCTGACTGCTGATTTAAGACCTTATCAGAAGGACGGCTTTAGCTGGCTGTACCGCTTATCTTCATGGGGAGTGGGAGCCTGTCTTGCTGACGATATGGGTCTTGGCAAGACCATTCAGACTATTGCTCTGATTTTAAAACTATGCAAAAACGGTCCATCCCTGATCGTGTGTCCAACCTCATTAGGTGCCAACTGGACCAAAGAATTTTCACGCTTTGCTCCTACACTTACCGTCAAGCGCCTTAAGGACTCAGACAAACGCAATGAGACCATAGAGGGCATGAAGGCTAACGAGGTATTGATTGTAAGCTACGGTTTATTTGTTAATGAATCAGAGAGTCTGTTCAAAACCACTTGGGAGACTGTAGTCTATGATGAAGCTCAGTCCTTAAAGAACAGTATGACTCAGAGAGCAAAGACCGCCGTAAAGATTAACTCAAAGATGTCTATTGCACTTACAGGCACTCCGATTGAGAATAATCTTGATGATCTGTGGAGTATTTTCAATATCATCAATCCTGGTCTTTTAGGAACTGTAAGGCAGTTCCGTTCCCGTTTTGCAAATGCATCCTCTGACAAGAATGCTGCCAGAATTCTGAAGCTCATCATAAGTCCGTTTATTATGCGCCGTCTCAAGAATGACGTGTTAGACGATCTGCCATCCCGCACTGAGCAGGTGATTACAGTTGAACCTTCTGAGCGTGAGGCTGAGCTTTATGAGGCATTGAGATTAAAGACTCTTGATGATCTTGAAAAAGAATCTCTGCCTAAAGACAAGTCTGGTCAGCGCAGACTGCAGATCCTGTCAGCGCTTACAAGAATCAGGCAGTTCTGTTGCGATCCTGCTCTTATATCTGAAGATCTTGGCACCAGTGCTGTAAGCTCTAAATCAGAAGCCTTCTGTGATCTGCTTGATGAGGCCTTAAGTGGTGGTCACCGAGTTTTAGTCTTCAGCCAGTTTGTAGGCTACCTGATAAAGGTGCGTGAGATCCTTGATAAAAAGCAGATCTCCTATCAGTACCTTGATGGTCAGACTCCTGAAAAGAAGAGAGCAGAAGCAGTAGACAGCTTCCAGTCAGGCGAAGGAGATGTGTTCCTGATAAGTCTTAAGGCTGGCGGTCAGGGACTTAATCTTACTGGTGCAGATTATGTGATGCACCTTGACCCATGGTGGAATCCGGCTGTTGAAGATCAGGCAACCGACAGAGCTTACAGAATCGGTCAGACCAGACCTGTAAATGTGTTCAGATTTGTGATGAAGGATTCTATTGAGGAAAAGATTCTGGAGCTTCATGCAAAGAAGCGTGAGATCTCCGCAACTTTCCTGTCTGGCACCAGTGAAGTTGCAGCTGAGGCAATGAAACTCTCAGAAGAAGAGCTTTTAAATCTCTTAAGCTAGTTTTTCTTTTCAGCATATTCTTTGCAGGTTGTTACAGATCATCTCTCAATTGTATGTTAAAGAACTGAGCGACTGAAACAGATGATTGCAGATGTTTTCAATTTGACGCGAAAAAGGTTCAATTAAAAATGTAGTGGTTCTCAGGGGTAATAAGCTCATTTAATGGCATATCCCAGTTTTCAATTGGAATTTTCTTTACCTTCTGAAATTCATAGGCAACACCTATAATAAGGCAGTTTGCTGAGACTTTCTTGAGCATGCGGTCATAATAACCACCACCCATTCCCATACGGTTCCCTTTTTCATCAAAACCAACTAAGGGAACAATAAGCAAATCAAATTTATCTGCAGTTACTCGATTTTCTTCAAGAGGCTCAGGCTCATAGATATGGAAGCGATTTTCAATAAGCTTGTCTCCTGTCTTGTAACCATAGAAGTTCATGTGACCGCGTTTTTGTTCAATCATGTAGGGTAGAGCAAGTTCATGCTCCTGAGCTAAAAAGTTATTGATAGGTTCGGTTGAGAGTTCACCTCCCATACTAAGATATGACCCAGCCATAACCTTATTATCGAAAATAGGGTGTTTTTTTAATTCATTCAGAACACTTACACCAGCCGCATAAGCCTGTTCTGGTGTGATAAGACGGCGCTGCTTTAAAATGTTCTGTCTTAAATTTTTTCTGATTTCCTTATGTGAAAAAAGATCACTCATCTATATTATCCTTGAGCTCTTCCCTGATTGAATCGATGATTTTTGTAGCTTCATTAGGAAGAGATTTTTTACTCTCTTTATAATCTAAAAGCTCACTTTCTATATTAAGTGCAACTAAAATGGCAGCCTGAAGAGGTCGTAAAAAAGGATTTTCTTTGAGCATTGCTAAAGATTTCTCTTCAATTAAGGAGACAGCTTTTAACAGCTTTTGCTTATCTTTTTTGGTGCAGCGAAGTTTGAAATTTTCTCCAAATACTGAGCAGTTAACAGAGTCTTCATCATTCTGAGTTTTACCGTTCAAATCCTGGGTATTCTCACTCACTTTTTATCTCCTTTTTAAGCGCACTTTTTAAGAATAAATCTCTTTTTAAATAAAATCAAATTGTTACCATTTGCAAAATAGCTCTTTTTTATAACTCAACTTTTGCATTTCAAAAATTGAGTTAAAACGTTAAATATAAGCGGTCTAGCACTGCTTTTGCTCTTTAAAATACGATTTTTGATTATTAAG
>ONCB01000086.1 GCA_900316175.1 uncultured Succinatimonas sp. | reverse complement strand
CGGTCTTAATAATCAAAAATCGTATTTTAAAGAGCAAAAGCAGTGCTAGACCGCTTATATTTAACGTTTTAACTCAATTTTTGAAATGCAAAAGTTGAGCTGATAATCTTACAGGCTACAACCGTCTGGTCTCAAACCTTGGCTTTAACCTAAAAACAGTGTCTGCTGAGGATGACTATGAACATAACCTTGCGCTGATACCTGAAATTACGCAGAAGATAGATGATGAAAGAGTAAGCATAGTTGAGAGTATTACTGATCTTAAGGTTAAGGAAAAGAATTTTTGTGACGAAAAAGCCGAGTTAAAGCTTGAAAAGGATGCTTTGATAAAAAGAGGCGACTCTAACCTTGATAAGCGCTATCAGTTCTTAAGACAGGAAATAAGTAATGATCTTTCCATCAGTGAAGACTCTCTTGTGTATATTGCAGAGCTTATTGAAGTAAAGGACGAGTATAAAAAATGGCAGGGCGCCATCGAACGAGCCTTAGGCGGCAGGCGCCAGACGCTGTTAGTCTCACAAGAAAACTACAAAACCATTACAGCCTATCTGAATTCACGTTTCTTTAAAGGTATTCATATCAGAGTGCAGGTGGCAAAAGAACAAAGCGACAACACTCCTGTCTTTGGCAATCAGGGCTATTTAAATCGCCTTATCTTTAAAAATCACCCTTTTACTCCTTTCTTAAAGGAGTACCTCAATGAATATGACTTAACCTGTGTTGACAGTATTGAAAAACTCAATGAAACAGAGTTTTCAATGACTGTTGAAGGTATGATCCATTACCGTGGAGGATACTTTGACAAAAAAGATCTCTACTCGGTTGATGATCGCCATGAATGGTGTACAGGCTTTTCTAACAGGGCCAAATTAAAGCTTGTAGAAGAAGATCTTTTAAATCTTGATAAGGAACTTTCAAAGCTTGCTGTTGCAAGAGAGCAGCTGAATGCCTCATTAAAGGCAAACAGCCTGAACGGACAGAACCTTACTCTTTTGTCTAATATCAGATCTTTCAAGGAAATTGATGTTAAGAGTGTCAGAGCAGAGATTTTAAAGGTTGAAGATGATTTACAGAAACTTTTAAACAATCCTGATGTGCTCAAATTAAAAAAGGCTCTTGATGAGGCTCAGGCAAAGCTCAATCAGCTTGAAAATGAGCTTAAAGATCTCAATCGTCAGGATGGAACATACAATCAGCAGCTAAGTGACATACGCCATAAGATTGAAGATCAAAGAAAGATAGCGGATGCCCCCGTTGCAGAGGAGGCAGCTGTACTCATAGACACCTTTATAAACAGACTCAAACTTAATTTTTCAAACTTCTTTGAGGCTGCAAATCTCAATAATGTTGGCAAGGCGATTGCTGATGATATTGCCTCCAAAAATGAGAAATACCGATCTGTTACAAACTCCATTAACAGGATTATCTCAGCCTTTGATGCAAACCATAAGGAAAAGACTTCTGAATGGGGCAATGATTTAGAGAGTTATCCATATTATCTTCGCTACCTTGACAGGATAAGAAAAGATAACCTGCCAAAGCAGCTTGATAAGTTCAAGGCTCATCTGACTCAGACCGGTACCGAGTCAGTAGTTGCCATTGTCAGCAAGGCAAACACTGAAATATCTTCAA
Source organism: uncultured Succinatimonas sp. (assembly GCA_900316175.1). Classification (GTDB taxonomy): domain Bacteria; phylum Pseudomonadota; class Gammaproteobacteria; order Enterobacterales; family Succinivibrionaceae; genus Succinivibrio. The sequence continues at coordinate 7,542 of ONCB01000086.1, read as the reverse complement.
TTAAAGACAGGATTAAAGCAGTCAATGAGGTTTTAAAGAAAGCTGAATTTACTGAAAACACCTATCTTGAAATAGAGGCAAAGCCTATCAGCTATCCTTCCTTAAAGGATTATGAGGATGATACCCGTGCGGTTATGAAAGCCATTCAGTCAGACGATCATGAAGATCGCTACCGCAAGATAGCCAGGGTTATCAATTCACTTACCGATGCCTTAAGTTCTGGCTCCATTGAGAAAAAGGCAATTTTAGACACCCGTTTAAGACTGCAGTTTATAGCTCATGTTGTTGACAGAACCACAAACCAGATTTCAGATACCATGACTTCAAGTTCTGGTAAATCAGGCGGTGAAAAAGAAAGCTTTGCAGGCTCCGTTTTAGCAGCCTCATTAGCCTATGTGCTGACACCAGAACAGGGACAGTTCCCTACCTACTGCTCGGTATTTTTAGATGAAGCCTTTTCAAATACCTCTGATAAGGTTTCAAGTCGAGTGCTGCAGACCTTTAAGGAGCTTAAGCTGCATGTAAACCTCATTACACCGTTTAAGAACATCGGTGTTTCAAGAGAGTATACCAAAACCCTTATCATGCTCAGTAAAAATGAAAGCACCCATGTAAGTACCACCAATACCCTTTCATGGGAGGAGTATGACGAGAATAAACAGCAGCTCAATGACGATGCCCTAAAAGAGCTTGGCATGACCGTAAATGAAGATAATAAAATCTAAGTTAAATAAAAGGTAAAGATGGTTACCTGATGAGCCTGGCTTTAGCAGCTTATACACAAGAGCATGCTTCTTTTTATGTATGTGTCTTGATAAAGCTAAATGGGCACCACGCGCCAGCATGTCAGGCACCGGTGCTGCTAATGTCATACACAGGCAGAGGCGCAGTTAATGGAAGCCTCTCTTACATATCAGGTGATACAGATAAATCAGTATCAAACATTATGTTCTCTGCAATAGAGAGTAAACATCAAAGCCTTTTAAAACAGATTTAAAGGATTTACAAATGACATCAGGAGGCTCAATGATTCAGCCAGATGAAGCTGTAGAGCTTATTGTAAAACGCGAATTTGAAAACACGACCCGCCTTATTAAAAGGCTTTGTAATGAGCTTCCCTATCCTGTTGAGGTCAATCTAAAGGTTCCTACAGATAAAGATCTTACCAAGAGTAACGGTGTTTCTTGCTATGTGGATTTTCTTGACAGGTGGAAGAAATTTCCTTATCAGAATCTTATTGTAAGGCGTGATATCAGATACAAAAGCGGTATTGACGGCAGCGGAGTACCAGAAAAGCTCTCAATTAACTCTTTTGAAGAGTTAAAGCTTTTGTTTTCAAAAAAGCAGCATGAGCATCTTCTGTCATTTACTAAAAGAGTATCTTCTCTTTTAAACTGCATAAATTCAGTCTATTTTAATGATTCTATCAATTTAAAAGAAGAAGGACATAATGCACTTTACAGGCTTTACAGAGAGCTTAATGAATATGCTCTCAACGATGATGACTTCTCTGCTCTGTGTATACTGCTGCCGCAGCTTAACAGAGGTATGGGAAAAGATCAGTTCCTGCGCGCACTCCCTGTTAACAGCGTTGACACCAAGTTCATTGAAAGACACGATAAGCTGATTGCCCATATTCTTACTGCATTGAACATCATGAACCAAGATGAGAATCTTGATGAGTTTTTACAGGTATTAAAAAAGCCTGATGGCTACGTGGTTATAAGAGCGCTTGATAAAAAGCTCAATTACCTGTTCCCTAACATGATGGTGACAGCTGATGATCTGTTGACAACAGAACCTCCAGGGAAAAATCTTATAATTGCTGAAAACAAAGAATCTGGTCTGATGCTGCCAGCCCTTGAAGATACTGTAGTCATCTTCAGTACAGGCAACAATGTATCCTTTGCCAAAGCCCAATGGCTTAAAAATAAAGATAAGGTTCTTTACTGGGGGGATATAGACTCCTGGGGCTTTAATATCCTTTCACACTTTAGAAAGAACTGTAAAGAAAGCGGTGTTAAGGTCATCTCAGTGATGATGGATCTTGATACCATATTCGAAGGTGAGCACATAAAGCGTATGGTCAAAGAAAGTGTAACAGCAGAGCCTGATTTAAACTTTTTAACAGAAAACGAAAAAGAATGTTTAAGCTATCTTAAAGAGCATCCTGACACAAACAGACTTGAACAGGAAAAACTTGATGAAGGCTATGTGCAAAAGACATTCTTAAAGTATCTTAGCAAGATCCATGATCAGTAACAATAACTGTTCATTTTGACAAAATGTAAATACACAAATAAGGATTTCTCGCCTTTTTAAAGGCGAGAGGAGCTCACTGTTAATCAACCTTTAAAAAGCTGAAAGCTCTTACCTTTGGTTCAGAATTGAACACTGCACCAATGCGCAGGAGCTCATTTTTAACAGGCACGATATTGCCGTAATCACGTTCTTTAATCTGACAGACAGCTTCATTGAGCAAATCCTGTACTTTGTCCTCAGAATCGGTGTGCTTTAGTTCTACCACAATTCTTCTGTTATCGGTTTCGATGATTAAATCAGCTCTGCCTTTAGAGGAATGTGATTCAGCTTTGACAACAACCCTTGCTCCTGACAGATAAAGATAAAGGGAATTTCTGACCGCACCTTCACAGTCAACCTCATAGTTGTCGTAAACAATGGTGTTCATAATGGAGTCAAATAAAGAGACTATGTCTTTAACATCTCCATTTTTTAGGATTTCCCATTCTTCCTTGGTAAGTTTTGGTCTTCTTGTAAAACAGTATCGAGCAAGACCGATTAACATCGCTCTTCTTATCTCTTCATTTGGGACACCTAAGGATATGTCATCATAGATGCTGACAGGGGCCTTTAAGGTTAAATAACCGGTCTGACACATCAGTACATGCTCATCCATACTCTGAAGAGTGGAAGGATTCATAAATACATCATAATCAACTGTAATTGAATCATTTGAGCATAAATAATCAAGTGAGGTTAATTTATGAGAATTGTAGTAGTTAACAAGAATTGATGGCAGTCCGCCGTTATCATACCAGTAGTCGCCATAGTAACATTCCTTATCAGCTGCCATCTGCTGCAGAAAGTTATTTACAGACCAGGTTGAGAATACTTTTTTCTTTCCTTTTTCATCAAAGCAGTAGCCGTCATATTCTGTGGCCATTCTGTCTAAAACCTTTTCAACCATCTTATCTGTTACATCATCAACAGTGCAGTGATTGTCATAGGAAGCAGCAAGCTTTAAATAGTCTATGTAGAAGCATCTTATCTCATCACGGGTAAAACCAATTAGCTGAGCGTAGGGACTGTAATTTGAGATATCCTTAATATCAGAGCCAACAGAGAAGATGGAGGCATCCTTTAGCCTTGTAACTCCAGTTACGGCCATAAACTTTATGGCTCTTGAACCTTTCAGGACTGCATAAATTCTCTGAATGAGAGTCCTGTACTTTTCATAAAGCTCAGTATTGTTGATATTTGCACTTAACTGACAGTCGTATTCATCAAACAGAAGGACTATCTGTTCGTCTCTGTTTTCATAGCACTCAAGCAGATTTTTTAAAGAAACCTCAGGCTCATTATATTCTGTATAATCATAAAGCTGATGCCTCTTTGCAAATTGAGATAAGTGCAGATTAAATGTTCTTTTAAACTCAGTTATGTCATCCTTTGCAAAATGAAGAAAATCAATACGCAGAACAGGATAGGTCTTCTCATCCCACTTATCATAAATCCAGGTATCTTTAAAATAAGGCTCAACACCTTTTTCAAAGATAACTGCGATGGTGTCTAAAAGCAGAGACTTACCAAAACGGCGAGGGCGGGAGATAAGGATTTTTTTGTTATTACTAAGAAGATTATATATGGCTTCAGTCTTATCAACATATATATAGTTTTCTGTATAAAAATCTCTAAAAATAGCAGATGAGCTGACCTTTTTCATAATCTCATTTTTCCAATGAATATGTATGACTGTTATTATATATCAAATGTCCTTAACTGACATTGAGCTGTAATAAGGCGCATTAGCAGTTGCAGTCTTCAGGATTACTATTCTTTTAAACCATTACGCATATATATAAGAATACAGCGTTTTCCGTTATGATTTGACGAGATATTGATATTCTCAGCTATAACTGAACAGATCCACAGCAAATGATATTCACTTAAAATCATGCATCTGAGCTATATGGCAGATATATCTATTTCATCATTTTGATACCCCATTTCTTGTTCCCAAGACTTCACAATTATTGACTTAAAATTATTTTCTGAACTCTCTATCTCTTTTACAAAATCTTCATAAGAGCCACAGCCTTGAGGAATTTGTAATCCTAGTTTTGTAACGGATATTTTTGGATCTCGGTTTTCACTGACATTATTTTCTAAGGTACACCCTTCAAGTAAGGACAGATTTAATGGTTTAACATTTTTATCTGCTTCAGGATAAAAATAGAATCCTGTTTTGGCATCAAATCTGAACATATAGGCTAGTACCTGAAAATAATCCTTGTTAGCTATATTTCCTACTGGCTTATACTTGGCATCAGCAATAACTCTGTTTTCTGCAACTTTTCCTATAAAATCAGGATAAATAAGACCTATCTTTCCTCCGTCATCTTTAAACAGACGCTGTCCACCGTTATTATTGCTTTTACCTTTGTTTCTTGGATGGAAGAACTTATCTTCAATGAGAGTATTGATGTATTCCTCCCATAACCAAGCACCATCAAAAAGAACACCACATACTCTGTTAATGTCAGCAGACACCTGCATCTTCTGGTGAGTGAGTATAAGTATGCAAAGTTTTTGAAGCTCCTTATATTCACGATAGAAAGCGTGTCTTATGACTTTATGTTTATTAAGGTGAATTATCTTCTGCCTGTCACAAAGCTCATATAAAGGAGTAGACTCCACGACCATTCTGACTTCATCTTTTGCCTTGTTTAATATTGTCCTTCCATAAGGTTTTCCCTTTATGAATTCAACAGTATGGCGTACCAGTTCCATTAAAAGATTGTCCGATGTGAACTCTCTTTGAGAATAGGCTATCTTGCCGATAAACGGAGTATTAAGCTTTATGTGTCGGGCAAAATCAATTGTGCCTTTAACATTTGAGTCATTGTATGCTTTGCGTATATAGGTCTTAAACAAACCTTTACGCAAAGCCTGCTTTAAGTAATAAGGAAAGATAAATTCCAGCAGAGCGTAAAACTTTAAATCAGAGTTTGCTCCTGAATGAAGTTCAAAGATATTCGGAAAATCGAAAACCTTATTTAAGAGATAATGTAAAAAGTAATCCTTGCTGCCATCTTTATCATCACTTTTTGTGAATCTTGATGATATAACAAGTCGTTCTGCATTATCTCCATCACCATATCCCAAAAAGCCCATAACATTTTGGGTACGGTAATCAGAATTAACGCTTTCTAAAATCTTTTGTTCTTTTGTAAGATCTTCAGCATCTGCAAGTGTTGGAAAGACAAAGATGCCTTTCTTTTCAAGGCAATCTAATGTCTTATCTTTTATTTGATCAACAAGCTTGGGAATGTGCTTAAAATCTTCCTGAGATTTTAAGGAATTATCCGTGATTCTTAAAGGATTCATCGTTCACTAAAGCTCTTGCTATTGTTCATCAGCTGCGGCAAATTCAGTTACTGTTTCTTCTGAATCAGCTTCCCCATCCGCACCTGCCGTTTGATTAGTGCCATTAGTAGACTTTTCTTTTTCTGGATTATCATAAGCATCTTTGAAATTATTCATCAAGACATCTGCATCACTCATACCCATGACATAATCCTGAAGCAGAGGCTCTAAATAATCCATCCATAGTGAATCGAAACCATTTTTGTCATATCCTAATTCTTCAAGTTTTAAGAAATAGGCAGGGCCAATCTGATAATTTTCATTTAAGTCAGGGGTTTTAGCTATAGCTATATTAAGATTGGTCATTCTGTTTTTGACAGCATCACGATTTTCTTCATCCAAAGATTTGAACATATCATCTGCACGTTCTTCAGCAGTAATATTGATAAATCTGAATCTGCGGCGCATAGCAAAGTCAAAACTGTCTACAGACCTGTCAATATCATTCATAGTTCCAATAATGTAGACATTTTCTGGGATATAGAACTTTTCTGTAGGATCATTATGAAGATATGAGTACTGTGTTGAAATTGCACCTTTTTCTCCACGGTAGCCAGGATCGATAGAATAGAAGAGTTCACCGAAGATCTTGGAAATTTCACCACGGTTGATTTCGTCAATGATGAATACATAATCCTGATGCTGTGCAATCCAGGCTTTATAAATTTCTGAATCTCTAATATCGTTATAAATAGGAAGCAAATACGAAGCATTTCCTTGGTGATATTCTTTACCAAGTTCATTATTTACATAATCACTAATTTTCTTAGGAGAATTATCAAAATGTTCGTTTTTCTTAAGAAGTTTCCTCAAAATATCTATGCTAACAGATGAATCTCCAGATTGAGAATGTGAAGGAACATTTGTTTGTATGAAACTTCTTCCATTAATAATGTTTCTTCCTTTAATATAGAATTCAGTTCCTCTTTGTGGTGTTCTTAATGGATTAGCATTATTTTGACCTTTAATCTTCTGAGTAATGTAATCTTCAATTATAGAATCTAACTTACTATCTAGAGCTTCGTTTTCTTTGTAAGTATGTGCTACAGCATCATCTACAAATTTCTTAAAGACACCATCCTTAACCTGGAAGGTCATATTATTCCCTGAATCATCAACAATAGGTCTTAACCCTTCAACAAAGTCTGAGTAATCATAGCTAGGATGAAACTGTACAAAACCAATGCATTTTTTTAGGTTATCTTCTAACTCTTCATATGAAGATGTTTTTCCATTACTTACAATTTCTGCAGCAATCTGTTTTGCCAAATAAGTTTTTCCTGTGCCTGGAGCGCCATGAAAAATAATGTTACGCGAGTTTAAGAGAATTTTACTATATTTGTTTTGTATAGATGCTTTTGAACCATAATTGCTTTCTGCTTTTTCTTCATCAATAGTAGACTGAGCATTAGCAAGTTGTCCTGAAAAAGATTCTTTAAATTCAATATATTTGTTTAAGTAAGATACGTAATTTGCATATTTTTTTATACCGCCTTTATTTTTAATTCTTTCAAGCTTAATTCTTTCAAGCTTAATTCTTTTAAGCAGTTCTTCACATTTATCTTTATCGAATTGGACATTAATATCTACTTTAAAATCTTCCTGAATATTACTTAATCCATACAAGTATTGATTTTGAGATACTTCAACATCATTATCGCCCAACCATTTTTTAAAATTATCATAATCGAACATTTTTACATCCAAAATTAATTATGAGGCTTCGTGCATATGTGTGGGTAAAACATAGAGCCTCAATATGATTATTTTTACCCTTTAAGATCTTTTACAGATCTTAGTAAGTTCTTTAAAAACAGAAATTGAAAAGACCATTCCAATATCTTATTTTTGAAGTAGAACAAATAACAAAAAAGG
>ONCB01000141.1 GCA_900316175.1 uncultured Succinatimonas sp. | reverse complement strand
AGCTCCATCTGAAGAGACAGCAACTGTTGAGGAAGCTCCATCTGAAGAGACTGCAACTGTTGAGGAAGCTCCAGCTGAAGAAGCTCCAGCTGAAGAGACTGCTGTAGCTGAGGCAGCACCAGCTGAAGATGTAGCTGTTACCGAAGAAGCACCTGCAGCTCAATGAACTGTATAATCCATAAAAAATGAGTTAAACAACAAATTAAAGTGGATTCTTAATTACTAAGAAAGTCCCTTAATTGCTCTGACCACACTTAGTTGAAAAAACTGCATTGGTCACAACAATAAAGGGGCTTTTCTTGTGGTTATGAAGACCTGCTTGAAAAAAAATTGAAAAAATATACAAGTATGAATCAAATAATTTTTATAAAGATATCTTAATAAAAAGATATTTTTTTCTCTGTTTTATCAACTTAATAATTAAATAACACCACAAAAAGTGGTATTTTTTCATTATTCATTTTTTTTGATGTTGATTGAATTAATGCAAAAAAAATTATATATTATGAAAAAATTTTACTAATATTTTTATTATGGACATCTAATCGTTAAATGAAATGCTAATTGTTTGATTATTTTAAACTTGAGTATTAAGTGAGGAAATCAATAATGAAAACTAAGTTAATTGCTGCTGCCGTTATTGCTGCTGTATCATTCTCAGCAAATTCAGCTCTTCCAGAATCTTTTTCATTCGGTGTCGGTGGAGGCTGGAACCACCAGTATGGTAGTTTAACCAATGATAGAGTAAACGACGATATTTTTTCAAATAAGATCACAAGTAAGAATGGTTACGGCATCAAGGTAGATGCAGAGTATAATTTTACTGATTGGTTTGCTTTAGGTTTAGGCTACAACTATTTAAATGGTGCTAAGGTTGGCACAGAAGATCAGTACGGTTATTCAAACACTGCAAAAATTCACACCAACATTGCTGAGTTATATGGTCGTTTTGCATATCCATTAGATAATGTTGGTTCAGATATCTTCTTCAAGGTAGGTCCTACCTATAACAGAACCAGCTGCTTAGGTTCAAATTCAAGCAAGGGCAGTTTTGTTGCAGGTCTTGGCGGACAGTGGGCATTAACCAAGAATATTGCCCTGCGTGCCGGCTATGATTATTTCTATAACACCTATAACAAAGATGGTGACAAATTAAAGAATGGTTTACTCTATGCAACCGTTCAGTTTACTTTTGGTGGTCCTGCAGATCCAGCTCCACAGAAGCAGGTTGTAAAGGTAACCCAGAAGTTCAATCTTGATCAGAATATCCTGTTCCCATTTGACAGTGCCAAGTTATCACAGAATGGTTTAGATGCTGTAGCTCAGCTTGAAGCCACTTCTGCAGATATCAAGGGTGCAGATTTCTCTGTATACGGCTATACCGATCGCATTGGTTCAGACGAGTACAACTTAGTTCTTTCTCAGAAGCGTGCTGATGCTGTAACTAATAAGTTAAAGGATGATGGCGTAACTAGTGTGACTACTTCAGAAGGTCGCGGTAAAGCAGATCCTGTAACCGGTGACAAGTGTGATACTGTAAAGGGTAAGAAGGCTTTAGTTGACTGCCTGGCACCAGATCGCCGTGTAGAAGTTATCGTAACTGGTGAAGTTGAAGTTGATGAATAATCTTCTTTAAACAGACTGAATTGTAGCTTCTACAACTCACTATCTAGCAAAAAGCCCGGCTGTACAGCTGGGCTTTGTTCCCATTCTTTGAAGATCTAGTTACATTTTTAAAATAAATTTTAGGAAGTCCTGAAAAAATAAGGGACTTCCTTTATTTTTTGTGTTATTATAGTTACATATTCTTATGCAACTATATAGGCGCAATTATGGCTGTGGTTGATGCTCCTGAACTTCCTCCTCTCCTGTTCAACAGAAACGGGAAATATACTTATGTCTGCTCTTATGAGAATGCCTGGGACTCAGAACGACATATGTCGGTCAGAGTTAAGGGAAAGACCTATACCGTAGGTAAGATTATTGGTGGTGAACTAACCGGGACTATCGAATGGACTGAGGATTTTTTGAATCAGTATCCAATCCTTGAGACCTTAAAGACAACAAGAGTAGTAGATAAGCTAAAATCAAAAGGTAAACTTACACGCTATAAGCTTGAATTTTCACAGGCTGACGATATGGATGAAAACTCCTTGTTCATAAGAAAGGCTACATCTCTTAAGGTACTTCATGCAGGAGCCACCTGGCTTTTAGATCAGGTTGTTGCCTCAACTCCTCTGTCAAAGGCGCTGGGCAGTGCCTTTGACAAGTATTACGGAGCCAAGAAGCTACTGTCTCTGGCTTATTTCAAAACTATAGAGACTGATAAGGGAATGTACCTTTATGAGGACTTTGCTTCCTGTACCAGACTGCCATATCACAGACCTCTGGGTATAAGCAGCATCACCAGATTTCTACAGCACATTGATCAGGACAGGATTGATGTTTTTCTCAAAAAGCTCAATGAGTTCTGTATTGAGCAAGAGGATAAGAAAAAGGAAAATGTCTACTATGCTCTGGACTCAACATCTATCTCAACCTGCTCTGACAACCTTGATTTCGCTGAATGGGGACACAACAAAGATGGAGACCAGCTAAAGCAGATAAACATCGTAATGCTTGTAAATCAGCAGACAGGATGTCCTCTGTATTACAGACATTATGCTGGCTCTACACCAGATGTCTCTACCTTTAACCATCTGCTCAAGGAATATGCAAGGATGGGCTTAAACCGCAGAGCGATTCTGGTTGCAGACAAGGGCTATGGCTCAGTAAAAAATATACATAAGCTCTATCAGGATAATCAGAGCTTTATCCTCAATATGAAGCTCAACTTCAGTATATGTAAGAACCTGATTGCAAAGAATCTCTCCTATCTGCTTGATGACTGCAGTTATAACAGGAAGCTGGGACAGAATGTTCTGACCGAGGAGATTGACTGGAGTTATCCTGGTAACTTCAACAAGGATTCTGCAAGATGTAAGCGAGAGAAAGGCAGAATGTTTATTCATATCTACCTCGACCATGAAATCAGAAATGATGCAGAAGATAAATTCCGTGCAAGAGTAGCTGAGCTTCTGGATAAGCAGAAGACTGAAACAGAGACTCTTACCCAGGAGGAAAAGGACTTCCTTTCAACCTATGTTACTGAAGACTCAAATGGCAGAAAGCTAATCAACAATACTCAGAAATTTGAATACATGCTGTGTAAAGGTATCAGAGTTCTACTGTCTGACTTTATAAGTGATCCGGTTGAGGCTTCACGTGCCTATACAGAACGTAATGAGGTTGAGGAGAGTTTCCGAAAGCTCAAGGATTTCACTGGAGCAAGAAGATTACATATATCCTCATCAAAAACTCTTTCAGGAAAAATCTTTGTACACTTTTTAGCTTGCAGTATTCTCTGCATGCTAAGACATCGTATTCATACAGCTGAAGCTAAGGGCATCAAGCTTCCATTTGACTCTGTACCAAAGATGCTGGCATCGTTATCAAATATTACTCAGACAATATTCCCTGATGGAGGTTACTTCTCTGAGATAGTTGGAAAGAAAAAGGAATTGCTTGAGGGACTAGAAATACCATTCCCAGAGACTGAGATGGATATCGAGTATGAGGAAGATATTGCAGCAGAGGCAGAAGAAAATCTAGATTAGCCACATAACAAAATCCCCAGCATGTGCTGAGGATTTATTGCCTCTCCCATAGTTACACAAAAATGTGCAAAGAATGGGTTTGTTGTTTGTATAAGACTTTAGATAGTAGTTTTTCTTAGGAGTATCTGCTACCTGTGTGACAGTTCTTTGGGAAAGCTTCCTTTTTTGATCCCCAGGTCAAAGTTTGTATAAGATTCCTGTCAACAAAACTGAACCTGAGAATCATCTGCTGCAATGGAAGCTTTGCAGACTTTTATATGCTTATTTGATGTTGAAAATAACTTTTGCTACATCCTCAAAAGTATCTGCATAGAAATAGTTAACCCCATCAGTTATTTCCTTTGGAAGTTCCATTACATCGCTTTCATTTGCCTTTGGGCAGATAATATCGTAGATACCCATACGTCTTGCAGCAATAGTTTTTTCTCTAATACCGCCAATGGCCAGCACCTGACCTGTTAAGGACAGTTCTCCTGTCATGGCAAAGCCTTTTTTAGGAGCCTTGTTTAGTGCAAGAGAAAGCAGACTTGATGCCATAGTAACACCTGCTGATGGACCATCCTTTGGTGTTGCACCCTCAGGCACATGAAGGTGAATCAGCGCTTTTTTGAAGAAATCCTTTTTCTTTGAGTCAAACTTGGCAATGTTAGCCTGAATATAAGAGTAGGCTATGTGAGCAGATTCTTTCATGACATCGCCAAGTGATCCTGTAAGCTCAAAACCCTTGCTGTCATTGGAAATACAGCTTGCTTCTACAGGTAAGGTTGCTCCACCGGCTGAAGTCCAGGCAAGACCTGTGATAATACCTACGCCCTCTAAATGCTTTTCTCGTTTGAATGGTGCAGTACCAAGGTAATCAAACAGCTCATCTGCCTTTATGGTAACAGATTTCTCTCCTCCCACAATTTTAACCGCAGCTTTTCTGATAAGCTTGTTGATTGCTCTTTCTGTTGATCTCATACCGCTTTCACGGGCGTACTCTTCAATAACCTTTTTAAGTACAGCATCAGACATCTTAAACTGTGACTTTTTGAGGTTTGCTTTTTCAAGACCCTTAGGCAACAGATGATTTTTGGCAATTGCAAGCTTCTCTGAAGAGATAGCCGGTGCCTCGGATACAAAAATAATCCGTTGATCATTCAGTATTGCATCCCAAATCCGTTTCCCGGCTAATG
>ONCB01000038.1 GCA_900316175.1 uncultured Succinatimonas sp. | reverse complement strand
CAATTTTGTGAATCAAATCACACTGATTTTTTAATGAGCTGACAGTCTGCTGTGAGACTGTCATAATGGATTAGTTTTCGGTTATTTCGTACCAATTACGAATAATTCCAAAATTATTTTCAACACTGAAAAATTAATGTGGTAAAATAAACATTGACTTTTGTCAGCCACAATTTCTTTTGTCGGCGAAAACAAATGGAGAAATTGTGGCCTTTTGGACCTCTTATCGCAGCTTTAGTTAAGCCAGATCACCTAAACCTAATAACACTCACTTCTTATTCTATCTAAAAATTGTACAATTTACTCTTCAAAGGCTTGTTTCTTATCTAAGTAATGAGTTGTGTTTCAGTTAAGGTTTTCTGATTGATTAGAGAGGATTTTGTGATTGTTTCTTAAAAGATCGATGTTTCTTTATTTAGAGATATTTCAATCTTATTAGATGCTTAAGAAAGACTCCTGAAACTTAGGCTGATTCAGGAGTAAAAGTTAAGCCAAAGCTCATCTTTATTTTTTATTTGAATCTTAAGGCTCTCATGGCGTTTAGAACCGCCAGGATCAGCACACCCACATCGCCAAAGATGGCAAGCCAGATGGAAGCAAAACCTAAAGCGCCTGAAATTAAAATCATAAATTTTACTGTCATTACAAACACCAGATTTGACATTGCAAGGTTATAGGTTCTTTTTGACAGTTCAAAGGCTTTAACAAGTGATAAAAGATTATCGTTCATAATTACAACATCTGATGCCTCAACCGTACCTGCAGATCCGATATTTCCCATACAGATGCCGACATCAGCAAGAGAAATCACAGGAGCATCATTAAGACCGTCTCCAACATAGGCACAGTATCCTTTTTCCTTTTGATGGGTTCTTTCTTTAAATTCATTGAAAGTTGCAACCTTGTCCTCTGGTGTCTGCATTGATGAGTACTCATCAAGAGACAAGGTATCTGCAACCTTTTTAACCACAGCTTCTCTGTCACCACTGATTAAAGAGGTTTTAAAGCCAGATGATTTTAATTTCTGCAAGGATATGACAGCATTGTCCTTAACCTCATCAAAAAGCTCAATGTAACCACAAAGAGCGTTGTCAGAAGAAACATAGACAGTTGTAGACGCAGTATTCACATCATAAAGCTCATCATCACCAGTTATTGATTTTATAAAGGATGCTTTGCCAACTGCCACACACTTACCTTCGTATAAACCTTTAAGACCAAGACCAGAAAACTCCTTAATATCAGTAAATTCTGCCTTTTCAATATTATTTTCCATAGCATAAGCAGTGATAGACAAAGCTACAGGATGAGTAGACAGACTTTCAAGTGAAAGAGCAATTTTTAAGAGCTCTTCTTTTGATATGTTTTTATTAACGACATTTACGACATTGAATTTTCCCTTGGTCAGAGTTCCTGTCTTATCAAAGGCAATAGCTTTTACATGAGCCATAGTCTCAAGATGAACTGTACCTTTTACCATTACACCAAGTTTTGAAATAGCACCTAATCCGCCAAAGAAAGACAGAGGCACAGAAAGTACCAGGGCACAAGGACAGGATACAACCAGGAATATAAGTGATCTTTCAATCCAGTCAGAAAAAAGTGCACTGTGTACAAACACAGGAACCAGAGCCATTAAAAGAGCGCAGAAAACCACAATTGGTGTATACCATTTTGCAAATCGGGTAATCAGAGTCTCTGGTGTAGACTTTGCAGAGGCTGCGTCCTCAATTAGATTTAATAATCGGGTAATAGATGAATTTTTAGAAAGAGTATTTACCTTAAGGGTAATAACACTGCCCTGATTGATACAGCCAGAAGGTACAGACTCCCCTTTTTTGTAAAGTCTAGGTTCACTCTCACCAGTAATTGCCTTAGTATCAATAGCAGCACTTTCTTCAACAAGATAACCGTCAATTGACACGGACTCTCCTGGAAGAACTCTGATAATATCACCTATTTTTACCTGTCTTGGTTTTACAGTCGATTCATTGCCATTCTCATCAATAAGTCTTACTTTTGATGGTTTTAAAGAAACTAAAGATGAAATCTCATTATGAGAACGGGACTGAGCGTAATCCTCAAATAACTGACCTACTTTATAAAACACCATTACCGCTAAAGCTTCAGGAAAATCCTGAAGACAGAAAGCTCCAATAGTTGCAATCATCATTAAAAACTGCTCTGTCATGCGAAACTGTTTAAACAGTGTTTTAAAGGCAGATACAATCACATCAGCTGCAATAAAAAGATAACCACAAAGAGTGATAATAAAAATAAGATAAAATGGGAGATTAAGAGTTAAAAAGTACTTGTCTGCTATTAAAAATAACATTACAAGTAAACTTATTAACAGTCTCTTCTTCTTATCTAACGTGCTGAATAACATATTAGATCCCTTTAAATTCATATATGAGCAATTATGCAACTATTAGTTTATTAAAAAACGTGATGTAAAATCACGTTTAAAAATTTAATCTCTTAACTCAATGGAAATACCATCTTCAAAACCATTGGCAATTTCCTGAGCCTTAGCGCATACAGCCTCTTCATCAGCATCATCAGTAGCATCAATCACTAATGAGCCGAGTGAAAAGTTTAAAGCGGCTCCAGCAAATTCCTTTTTGATTAAATTTTCAAGTTTCTGTGCACAGTGTGGGCAGTCAAGACCGGTAATATTGCAACGAATTTTCATAATTATCTCCTTCTATATATAACAATTATACAACAGTTGAACAAGTATTCAACTGTATTTATTATACAATAGTTGAGCAACCATTCAACTATTATTTACTAATATATTACTTTAATTAATTATTTTTCTCTATCTTAAAGAAAAATTTAAACTTAAGATAACAATGTTTTTAAGGTAATTATTGATCTCTAAAACTTAAAGAACGAAATGTAAAAATAAAAAAAACCACCATCTGAAAGTTAACAGATGATGGTTACACACTGAATTATACAGTTATATGCACTTTGATGGAATTGTAAGATTTACCATATTCTTTCTTTCTGGTCTTAACAGCATGAATAAGAATATAAAGAGTACGGCAAAAGCGCAGATCGTGTATAAGCTGAATGGAACCACACCCAGCATTAATCCGCCTAGCTGATAGATAATTAAAGCCATTGAGTATGCCCATAAAGTCATATAGGTAATGGCAAAAACCCACCATTTGTTGCTGCCAAGCTGACGCTTCATCGCGCCTAATGCAGCAGCACATGGGGTTGAAAACAGGTTAAAGGCAAGGAAGCTTAATGAAGCTAATGCAATTAATGTAGAGTTACCTTCAGCTCCTGTTACTGATGAGAAGTAATTTGACATTGCAGAAGTTAAAGATTCCTCATCACCTTCAAAATCTCCTTCGAGGCCTAAAACCACAGCCATGGTGCCTACTACATTCTCTTTAGCCAAAAGACCGTTGATAATTGCAACAGTTGCCTGCCATGAGCCAAAACCTAAAGGAATAAAGATAAAGGCAAACAGTGAGCCAATTGCTGCAAGCAGTGAGTTGTCCACATTCTCAATCATGCCAAAAGATCCATCAGTCATACCGAAGTTTGCCAGGAACCATACAATTACAACCACAGCAAAAATCACGGTACCAGCCTTGATAACGAATGCTCTGCTACGCTGATATACTGTCTTGATGATGTTTCCTAAACGAGGCATATGATAGTCAGGTATTTCCATTACAAAAGGAGATACATCCTCCTTAAAGGCCTGAGACTTCTTTAAGATTACACCAGTACATACGATTGAGAAAATTGCCAGAGCGTACACCATAGGAGCAAACCACCATGCACCCTCAAAACATGAAGTGAAAATCATAGTCATGATTGGGAGTTTTGCAGAGCATGGGATAAAGGTCGTAGAGATAAGACCGATACGTCTTTCATTGATGTTATCAATGGTTTTATGCCCCATTAAGGCAGGAACACCGCATCCAGTGGCGATCACCAGAGGAATGAAGTTCTTACCGGACAGACCGAACTTTCTGAAAATTCTGTCAAGCACAAAGGCTACACGGGTCATGTAACCTGACTGCTCAAGGAAGGACAGGAAGATAAATAAAAATATAATCTGAGGCAGGAAGCCTAAAACCGCACCAACACCAGCAACAACACCGTCTACAGCCAGTGACTGCAGCCATAACGGAGCTTCTGCACTCTCAGTCAAAGATCCAACAGCATCAGTTACGTAACCGCCAAACAGATTGTCGTTTACCCAGTCTGTGATGGTTGCATACTCTACGCCGTCTTCCCCATCAAATGGAATTAGCTCAAGATATGAGGTAAAGTACATGGCACCAAAATAAACAAGACCTACCACACACATAAAGATTGGCAGAGCTAATATTCTGTTTAAAACAACTTTATCAATTACCGAGGTAACTGCAGCTGCTACAGTCTTCCTGACAGATCTGCACTGAGCTAAAATATCATCGATCACTGCATAGCGACGCATCGGGAAATAAGCCTCAGCATCAACTGAAAACTCCTTTACAATCTCATCTGCGCCATCATCAACAGTCTTTAAAAGATCAACATCAGACTGATACTGATTTATATAGATATCATCAGACTGTAAAAGTGAGGTTGAAATAAAGATTTTTGATGCTTTATTAAGATCATCAGGAAGCTTATTTGAAATCTTTTCAAGAATTGATACCACTGCAGCGTCATAGAAACTCTCAACAGCAGGAGCTTTAGCTCTTTGCATAGCTTCTTTTAACTTATCAAGACCTCTCTTCTTTGAGGCTGCAATATCAACCACTTCAACACCAAGCATTGAAGAGAGTTTCTTAACATCAATGCTGATACCTTTTGCCTTTACCACAAGGTCAAAGATAAGGAGCGATCAAGGTGCGAACCATCAACAATGTTTAAAATTACATCGTAATCATCAGACAAAAGAAAATTTCTTGATACAACTTCTTCAGCTGAATATGGAGATAAAGAATAAAGACCTGGCAGATCTACAATATCCCAGTCTTTTTTGGTTATTTTTCCGACAACCTTGTCAACAGTCACGCCAGGCCAGTTGCCTACATACTGATTTGACTGAGTCAGAGCATTAAATAAAGTGGTCTTACCGCAGTTCTGATTACCAATCAGCACAAAAGTCTTACTGTTCATTACAAACCTCTACCAGTCTTGCATCATCCTGTCTTATGGTAAGGCTGTATCCCCTAACATTAAGCTCAATCGGATCACCTAAAGGTGCGTTTCTTAAAAAAGTAATCAAAGTATTTGGGGTAATTCCCATATCAAGTAATCTTCTTCTTAAAGAAGTTCCTTCACCGTGTACACTGATTACCTTCACTGTCTGTCCACGGTTAATCTTATCTAAAGTCATCATCAGCAAATCTTTCCTAAAAAAGTTATTTTATGCTAATACAAGTTTACATAACCTAATATTTGTTTGCATACTCTAATGTGAGTAAGTATATGCTAACTCACACATCAAAGCAATAACTATTTAAAAAAATTATGTTAATCAGATTCCAAAAGGCTCTCTGCTTAGTTTTGATCCTAAAAGATTTTGCTTAAAATGAGATGTTCAACTTTTTAAGGAGATAACTTAATGCTTCACGCAATCGATCCAAGAGGAAAGATGGCTCTTATTTTCAATAAGGTTCCATTTATTCTTCAGATTATCATTGGTATGATATTTGGTGTAATCCTGGCATATGCTGTACCACAGGGTCAGCCATTTGTAACCCTTTTAGGCTCATTATTTGTATCAGGTCTTAAGGCAATTGCACCTCTATTAGTATTTGTGCTCGTATCAGCATCTATTGCAAGACATACTAAAGGCTCAAACGCAAAATTAAAGCCAATTTTAGTTTTATACGTGATTGCAATGTGTCTTTCAGCAGGTGCTGCACTTATCATGTCCAACCTGTTCCCAAGCACCTTCCATGTGCTGGCATCAAAGGTTGAGGCTTCAGCTCCTCAGGACGTTTCAGCAGTGCTGATAAGCTGCATCACCAAGGCTGTTGACAACCCATTAAATGCCTTAATTACCGGTAACTACCTGGCAATTCTTTTATGGGGTATTTTATTTGGTATTCTCTTTAGAGCAGCAGGTGACACCACCAAGGCAGTACTCGCAGACTTTACGCAGATCGTATCTGGCGTAGTACGCATCGTTATCAGATTTGCTCCTTTAGGTGTATTTGGTCTTGTATACGACTCGTGCACCCAGGATGGCGGTTTCTCAAATCTTTTAAACTACGTGCATGTATTAACCGTGCTGGTTTCAACCATGCTTATCATCGCACTTATCATCAACCCTCTGATGGTATTTGTACAGACCAGAAAGAATCCATATCCACTGGTATTCACTGCCATTGTAAACTCAGGTATCACTGCTTTCTTCACCAGATCATCTGCAGCCAACATTCCTGTGAATATCGCTTTATGTCAGAAGCTTAATATTCCACAGGAAAGCTACTCTATTTCAATTCCATTAGGCTGCACCATCAATATGTCAGGTGCTGCAGTAACCATCGTGGTTATGACCATGGCTGCGGTTAACACCCTGGGCATTCAGGTTGATCTGTTCTCTGCCTTTATTATGTGCGTGGCAGCAGTTATCTGTGCCTGCGGTACTTCAGGTATTGCCGGCGGCTCACTGATGTTAATTCCTCTTGCCTGCTCAATTTTTGGTATCTCAAACGATATTGCAATGCAGGTTGTAGGTATCGGCTTCATCATCGGTGTGGTTCAGGACTCATTTGAGACCGCTTTAAACAGCTCATCAGACGTTGTCTTCACTGCAGCTGCCAATAAGATCACTGAAGTTCCAAAAGATTAGTAACTTAAGTTTATAAATCAAAGGACCGTACTGCTACTTAGTAATACGGTCCTTTTTTACATCCTTAAAACCATTTCTATTCAAAATTTGCCGGCGCCTTTTTAAAATCAGGTGACTCAAGTAACTCACAAACGTAACCTGGGACCGGATTGCCTGCCTCGCAGCATAAATCAGACCACTTCTCTTCATCTGCCACGGCATCTCCTAATGAGTAGTACTGTTCATAGAGCATATCGTACTGACAGCTGTATTTTTCCACCTGCTAAGACAGGCTGTCACCATCATCTATAACACCGCACTTTGCATTTTTCTCGGTCTCAAATGGCTTTAAATATTTTGCAGATACCTCATCTTTTGTAATGCCTGCCTTAAGACTGTCTGATACAAGCTCATCAGTTGTCTTTAATGTGGCAAGATACCAGGTCTTTCTGGTGTAAAGAGCGTTTAAATCAAACTCAGTCTTGCTCTCTTTATTAAATTGTTAAGATTTGCAAGTACTTCCTGAGCCATATCTAATTCAGGCTCTCCGATAAAGGACATAAAAAGCGTATTCTCATCCTTAATCTCAAATTTATAGCCGTTTTCAGGACACAAAATGACACTGCCGTCTAGAGAGCAGTCCTCCTGAAACTCTACTGCCTATGCTCGATAGCAGAAAACCGCACTGGATACACATACCTTGTCATCTGAAAGTCTGTTTATGATTACGGTGTTGTAGTCTGAAAAGGAATTGGAGTCATGAAAAGCACCATCCGCATAGTGAGAGAATATGGCATCATCAAAATCAGCAGAGTGTGCGCTGACTGCAGAAAAAAAATGGTCAGAGCTGAACATAAAAGTGCATTTTTAAATTTCATATATACCTCAAAAATTTTTGAACCTTAAAACATGGTCAAAGTGATTATATAGAAGATATAACACTGATGCTTAGGATTTATAGTTCCTTCTAACAATGTGAATCAAAAAACAAAAAAGCCTCCGCAGATTTTAACTGCGAAGGCATGTTATGGTTAAAGTTTAAGATTAGAACTTATATGAGAAGTTCATCTGTGCACCAACCTCCCTGGTGTTCTTTGAGCCAGTGTAATTTACACCAAGACCAAATACGGCATTGCCTTTATTGGCATTGAGCTTAAGTCCAGCACCATAGGTGAATCTGTCCATAATCTCACTTTCAAGTAAAGCATTTACAGCAGAACCTGTGAAGGTTGAACTGCCTTTTGCCTTGGTTTTTGAATTGTAGGTTACATTAAAGCTTGCACCAGGTGTCATGTTCCATTCACCGCATTTGATGTCCATGCTTAAATCTACGCCAAGTGGCACAGATACAACATTAAACCTGTCAGCCTTGTACTTTGATACAAAACCGTATACTGGTGAGGTAACACTGCCATCGTCCATATCATATCTTGCAAAGCGCACGCATGTGTATGGAGCTGCATTTACAGAACCAAATGATAAATCAAGCTTGGCGGTAACACCTGCTGACCATACCTTGGTGTCAGCCTTGGTCTTTAAGCCAAAGTTGTCTGATACATCATTTTTTACCTTGTTGAATGAAACATCTGCAAGTACGTTCAGACAGTCTAATGCCTTAACATCAGCATACAGACCTAAACCATGATAATCGAAATCAGAGGTGGCACCACTGGTGTCGCCTTTTGCTTTTCCTGAACCTACTGAAACAAATCCACCGAAGGTTACAGTGTCCATTAAGGTATAGTCAAGACCGATTACACCGCCGAAAGATTTTACTCTGGCTCCGTACTTGATACCGTCAGCATTGAAATTATCTGACTTGTTTCTTCTGTAGGTTACATTAGCCCACATTGCAGTATTGTCATTCTGTACAACCATAGTACCTGAATTACCAATACCAAAACGTCCTGCAACAGCGCTTACTGAAGCATCATGGGCTGCCTTTGAAGCCTGATATGAACCACCTAAAACACCTAATCTTGCAGCATCTTCAATTTCAGAACCATCTGATGAGGAAGCCTTGTCAAAGATGAATGAAACACCAGAACCATCCTGATAGGAACCTGAATCAAGCACATTGTACACAAGCTCCTTTACAGGTGCTGATGCTCCGGTAAGACCGTAGATGACAGATGCATTCACACCGACACCGGTTATTCTGCCGTCTGAAGACAGTCTGCCGCCTGTGTATAATGATGAGTTCATTACAACTTCCACATTCTCAGCTCCGTCAACTAATGCCTTGTCAGTGGTTCTGTTGTCGTTTGCAAATACCTTCAGGCCTTCAACATCCTTCTTTGAGGCAGTATGTGCACCGCCAACAATAACCTTGGCCTTATGAGCTGCATCAGCTGTAACCAGCACCTTTGCATCCTTCTTATCAAGGGTCACAGCTGCATTGCCGGTTAACACAAGGTTCTTTGCAAGATCACTTGTAATTACAACACCTGAGTTTGCACCTAAAATTACGTCTGCATCGGCAGCACCTGCAGCAGTGAGATCAGTAAGGTTTCTGGTTACTGCAACACGGTTGATTGATGGATTTTCAGCTCTTGCTGTACCGTCAAGCACCTCAAGTCTCTTATTGAGTAAGAGAACATTTGATACATAAGTGTCAGAAAGAGATCCATTTGCATCGGTAAGACCCATTGAAGCGACAATTGATCTTGCCTGCGCTTCAGATGAGGTACCTAATGCAAGAATATTGTTCAGACCTGAAATTAAATTAGCATTTAATACAGCATGATCGGCACCATCATATTTTTTATCAACGCTTAAGGCTGATAAATTGGTGATAGATTCAACTGAAGATTTCATACCGATTTCAGGATCACCAAAGAGCATACCGCCAGCTGTAAGTTCAAGACTGCCGGCATCAAAAACACCAGATGTTGAAGCTGAGCCGTTTGATTTGTCAGAACCTACAATTACCATTGAAGTCTTTACAGAGTTTGCCTTTAAGGCACCGTCTGAAAGAGTTACAGTTAAAGATGAAACATTGTTGGCTTCAATCTTTGAGTTAACTGCACCAAGAATCTGAGCGGTTACGTTATTGGCCTTAATGCTTGAGTTTTCTGCAGCTAAAGATACGGTATTGAGGTTCTGAGCTGATACCTCTGCACCCTTGGCATTAACTGAAACAGCGTTAATGTTCTTGGCATTTACAGAAACCTTGACACCGTCATTTACTGAACCTACAGAAACAGATAAGAGCGCAGAATCAGATGTTCCCAGGTTTCCTGCACTGATAAGAGAATCGCTGCTCTTTGTGTCTGAACCGAGAGTTAAGGCACCGGCACCTGAAATGTCGCCGATGGTACCAGAATTGTTAAGATTAAGCTTACTGCCTGCGCCTAAGAGTACATTACCTGGTTTGCCGTCAGAAGTCTTAACAAACAAGCCAGACTCACCTGGATTGTTAAGCTCAAGCTTTGCAGCACCTAAATTAAGACTTTCCTGTCCTGATGCAAGGCCAGCACTGCCCCATGACAGAGGTACTGTATTACCAGCAAGCTCAGACAGGGACTTGGAGCCGGTATCAATTCCACCTACGGTAATTTCCTGATAAGCAGTTGTACCTGCATAATCAAGGGCATCGTTTAAACTTACGGTAGTATCGGCCCCCTGTGGAGCGTCAACCTTGATATTGATATCAAGCATACCGCCATCGTCAGTTAAAAGATTCTTTCTGATAGCCTTGGCTTCATCCATATTTACTTCATCAAGACTGGTGATCTTCATTCTTGATAAGCCTTCAAGACTGAAGGTCTGCTTTGCAACACCATCCTTGGTGTTCATAAGATCTTTTGATAAAACGACGTCCCTGTCAACTTCAAGTACTGAGCCGTCGACAATACTGATGGAGCCTGCCTTGGCTGTTTCAAGACGTGAGCCTTTCTCAATGGTTATCTTGGCATTTTTGCCTTTTGAGACAAGCTTTGAATCACCTTCAAGATGTAAAACAGCATCCTTGCCAATGGTGATGTTGCCATAATTTGTAATGTAACCTGAACCTACGGCAATCTGACCTGCAGTTGTTGACTGCATATTAAAAAGGTTAACTGCCGCACCATCAGACACACTGATATTGCCTCTTACAGTCAGATGTGAATTGTCACCAGCTTCTAATGAAGAGTACTGACCGGTAATTGACATATTTCCTAAGATTTCAGCGTTTGCATCTCCCCAGATTGAAAGTTTTGCACCTTCAGTAACAACAAGATCCTTCTCTACAACAATGTCTGCACCATTATATGCACCTAATGCACTGTTACGGCTTAAGTTAGCGTTGCCTGAGACTTTAATTTTGCCTCTCTGATCAGGAGTTAATACAGGACGGTTAAGAGCTTCTTCAGGAGTTGGAACAGGTGATCTGCTGTAAGCTTCTGCACCTATCTGAGCATTGTCGCTAATCTTAAGATTACCTGAAATGGTAATGTTCTTTGCAAATAACTGAGAGGTAAAGTACTTGCCTTCGGCATCAAGCTGAGAATCATATGAGCCAGGAATGTACTTGCCTTTGGCAATAAAATCCCTCTTTACATTTACTGAACCGTCACTCATATAAATGTAGCCATTGTCATTTGTAAGGTTTCCACCAACGGTAAGAGAGCTGTTTAAATCAGCCTTTACAACCTGATGGCTTAAGGTGAAGTTGTTAATAACAGAAAGTTCTGATGCATTAAAAATTATATTGACATTATTCCAGTCAATACTGCCAGGGATCTGATGACCTGATACTGTCATATCACCATTTACAACAGCCTTTGCACCGTTAATAAGATAAATGGTTGAATCTTTAAGATCAACATTTTTACCAACATTTAATATTGATCTGTCGTTATCTATTACATTTCCGTTTGTTGCAGATAAGGAGCCGGTTAATGTAAGTTTTGAGTCTTCTGAGAGCATTATCCATTTTGATTCTGGTGTTACAGTATAATCACCATCTACAACAGTATCACCGTATACAACATTATCTGTAATCTGTGCATCTGCTGATGACATACCTAATAATGCAGTGGCAAGAACCGCACCAACAGTTTTTGATGCAGCATTCTTATGAGTCTTTGCAATCTCACTCACAGCTGTATAGCAGCCGCATGCACTGTTCCATACTACTTTATATATTCTATTCATACATATTCCTTAGATGAATTTATAAACATACACAGATTTAATAATAAAATCCTTCGTATAGTTTAAGTAAAAGAATATAAATGGTAAGTGAATAACATCACAGAATAAATTATTAGACTTAAGTAAAAAAACAAATAAAACAGATAATAATCTTTATGAAGTGCATATTATGATTTTATTACCCATTCAATACTTTGTCTTTAAATATACTTTTAGGAACGCAGGTATTTACAGTTTTTATACTGCTGTTTGTACTGTCAGACAGGCAATCAGCATACTTATGGTCGATTTATGCTGTACGATCCTTTCACTGAAATTGACTATAATATGTAATATTACTCTTTTTATTTTGTGAGGATATTTATGAGTTTTTCAATTTCATCTTCTGCTCTGAAAGTATCTCAGACATATATGGATGCTTCTGCTCATAATATTGCGAACATGAATACTAAGGAATTTAAACCTCAGCATGTTAAATCAGCAGATGTCGCATTTAATAACGAAGGTGCTGGTGCTGCGGTTACTTCTGTTGAGCATGATATGACACCAAAACATGAGACTGAAAAAGATTTAACAAATCTAAAACAGCAGGAACATATATACAAAGCAAACGCAAAAGTTCTTGAATGTCAGAATAAAGCGCTAGGCTCATTACTTGAAACAGAAGCCTGACAATTTATCAGCTTTTCATAAAAAAAGAGGCTGACACTGTAAGTGAAAGCCTCTTTTTGATCATAATTGAAAATTAGTTAAGCTCTAAAGCCTCTAATACATACTTCTTTAAAGTATCGTAGTCAGCAGGCAGAGTCTTAGCCAATGAGTCCATGGCAACGCGTGAAGCTAAAGCCTCTGGCAGCGGCAGATCGATATTTAAAATACGATCTACTTCGCCCTTGAACTTGGCTGGATGTGCAGTACCTAAGAAGATACCAGTCTCGCCTTCCTTTAAGTTGTCTGCTAAAGTCTGATATGCGATAGCTGCATGAGGCTCTAAGATATAACCGGTCTTCTTGTATAAAGCCTGCATGGTCTTCTCAGTCTCTGCATCAGACATTGAGCCAAAGTCAAAGTCCTTTAATGACCAGCCCATCATCTTAACTAAAGCTTCTACACGAGGCCAGTTGTTAGGACGAGAGATATCCATTGCATTTGATAAGGTTGCAACAGTCTGATGAGGCTCCCAGTTACCTGACTTAAGGTAACGAGGTACAGTATCGTTAGCGTTGCATGAAATTACAAAGCGTGCTTTAAGACCTAAAGCCTTGGCAATTAAGCCTGCAGTGATGTTACCGAAGTTGCCGCAAGGGATTGAGAATACAACATTGTTTCTCTTATCCTTAGGAAGCTGAGATACAGCCTCAAAGTAATATGAAACCTGAGCTAACAGACGGCTGATGTTGATTGAGTTTGCTGAATTAAGACCAACAGTGTTCTTAAACTCAACATCATCAAAAGCAGTCTTAACCATATCCTGACATTCATCAAAGATACCTTCAACCTGAACAGCCTTGATGTTCTTGCCCAAGGTTGCAATGAGTTTTTCCTGAAGGTCTGAAATCTTTCCCTTTGGATATAAAACAACTACGTCAATACCTTTCTGCTCATAGAAGGCGGCAGCAACAGCAGCACCGGTGTCACCTGAGGTTGCAGTTAAAATGGTTAAGTGCTTGTCACCACGGATAGCACCTAAAACGCGAGCCATGAAACGGGCACCAAAATCCTTGAATGCCAGGGTTGGACCGTGGAACAGTTCTAAAGCGTATACATTCTCATCTGCCTTTACAATAGGAGCCTTGAAGGTGAAGGCATCAGCAATAATTGCCTCAAGCTCTGGTACCTCATCACCGATTAAGTGACGGAGGATCTTCTGTGAACGCTCTACTAAAGGCATATCAAGAAGCTCATCAACATTGTTTAAAGGTACGATGTGATCTGGAAAGAATAAACCCTGATCTTTACCGATGCCCTTAACAACAGCCTCAGCAAAACTTACCTTCTCGTTATGATCTTTTAAATTAAATAATTCCATTTAAAAACTCTCAGTAATTAACAAAATCTTTAAAAGTTGAAGCTTCTCTTACAGTTCCTCAGCGTAAGCACCACGCTTGTCGATCTTGCAGATATTGCAGAAACCGTCCTCGTTGGCAATGAAGTTCTTCTCTAAATATTCCTTCATCTTTTTGGCCTGCTCAAGATCAGTATATATTGAGAATACTGATGAACCGGAACCAGAAATACCGGTAGCTAAAGCACCTAATGAATTACCATATACACGTGCCTCTTCAAAGCCAGGAATGAGCTTGGCTCTGTATGGCTCAGCAATTACATCAACAAGGCATGAAGCTGCAGTGGCATCATCACCTCTGTGGCATGCATCAACAAAGGTTGCAAGACGACGGCCAAAAGCAATAACCTGAGCGCGAGGATAGTCAGTTGGCAGGATCTGACGGGCAGCATTGGTTGAAACCTTGATGCCAGGGAAACATGATACCCAGTACCAGTTATCAAAATCAGGAAGAGTGGTTGAAATGATACCGTTCTCCTGAGAAATTAACTGCAGACCACCAAAGTAGCAAGGAGCCACATTGTCATAATGAATTGAACCAGAGATCTTGCCTTCGAGCTTACCCATAAGTTCAATGCAGCCTTTCTGTCCTAAGATATTGCCGTGGAAAGCATCTAAAGCAACAACAGCAGCTACTACAGATGAAGCTGATGAACCTAAACCTGAGCATACAGGAAGATTCTTTGAAAGGCCCATTTCAACATTCTGAGCCTTTATGCCTCTGGCAGCAAGCTCACCTGCATACATTAAATAAGCATCATAAACAATGTTCTGCTTAGGATCTGATGGAAGCTTTGAAGCAAAGCGGCCTGATACGGTTACAGAACAGCCTTCAGCAACACCTTCTTCAATAACAATTTCATCACCCAGAATAGAACCGTCAATTGGCTTTAAAGCTGCACCTAAAAGGTCAAAACCAACTGAAATATTTGCTGCAGATGCAGGAGCATAAGCCTTAATTACTTTTGACATGATTAATCCTCACGTGCCCAGTTCTGAATACGTAAAATATCTGATAATACACCAGCTGCAGTTACGGCAGTACCTGCACCATAACCTCTGATAACCAGAGGAATTGGCTGATAGTAAGCGGTGGTTAAGGCAAGAGCATTCTCACCGTCACGAACCTTGAATAATGGATTTTCAGGACCTACAGCCTGAATTGAACATGAACACTTGCCATCCTTGATGGTGCCTACATAGCGAAGCACCTTACCTTCTTCCTTAGCCTTCATAACTAATGCGGTAAAGTCAGCATCAGCCTTCTTGATGTTCTCAAGTACTTCCTGAGCATTTGCGCCTGCTAAACATTCAGGAGCTACTGCACCCTGTACATCAACATCTGATAACTCAAGCTTGTAACCACACTCGCGAGCTAAAATCAGAAGTTTTCTGGCAACATCCATACCATCTAAGTCGTCCTTAGGGTTTGGCTCGGTAAAGCCCATCTCATAAGCAGTCTTTGTTGCCTCAGATAAGGTCTGTCCATCTTCAACAAGACCGAAGAGGTATGATAAGGTACCTGATAAAATACCATTGAACTCAATGAGGCTGTCACCTGCGGCAAGCTCATTCTGAACAGTATTGATAACAGGAAGACCTGCACCTACGTTTGCTTCATATAAGAATCTGCGGTGATGAGCGCGGGATGCTGCTCTTAAGTTCTTATAGTACTCATAGGTATTGGTGTTTGCCTTCTTAGAAGGTGTTACGATGTGATAGCCAGCCTTCATGTAATCGATATACTGCAGAGCTAAAGATTCAGATGAGGTACAGTCAACCAAAATAGGATTGATTAAATGTAAATCCTTGATTAACTGCTCTGCTGATTCTGGATTTAATGGCTCAGACTGAGAGTTGGCAAGTAAATCCTTGTAATTATCTAAATCAATGCATACAGGATCTGAGATAAAGTGCTTGGAGTTTGCAATACCAACTACTCTCATATCAAGACCGTGGTTTGCAGCAAAGTTCTGTCTCTGACGGTTAATCTGGGCTAACAGTTCACCACCTACACCGCCACAGCCAATGAGCACAATATCAATTCTCTGCTTGGAATTAAAGAATGCTGAATGAGCAAAAGCTACAGCCTCATTAACACGCTTTTGTGAAATTACAGCAGAAATTGATCGTTCTGAAGAACCCTGTGCGATAGCTCTGATATTAACGTTTGCTTCAGCTAAAGCTCTGAAGAAACGACCTGAAATACCGCGTACCATACGCATACCGTCACCAACTACGGAGATGATGGCACAACCTTCCTTAATTTCGATAGGATTTAATAATCCTTCCTTTAACTCAAGGCGGAACTCAGAATTGATAACCTTCTTGGCCTTTGAAAGTTCTGACTGACTGATACAGAAAGAAATTGAGTATTCTGATGAAGACTGGGTGATTAAAGAGATGGATACACCGGCACGAGAAACAGCAGTAAAGAGTCTGCCTGCCATACCAACCATACCCTTCATACCAGGACCAGAGATATTTACTAAAGCAATGTTCTTAAGGTCTGAAATACCTTTGATAGGTACTGATAAATCAGTTTCCTCAGAAATTAAGGTACCCTCGCCCTTTGGATTTTTGGTGTTCTTGATGAGGCAAGGAATGTGGAACTGAGCAATCGGAGCGATTGTACGTGGGTGTAATACCTTTGCACCAAAGTATGAAAGCTCCATTGCCTCGGCATATGACATCTTCTTTAACAGAATTGCATCCTCAACCACACGAGGATCGCAGCTGTAAACACCGTCTACATCAGTCCAGATTTCACAGCATTCAGCATTTGAAATTGCTGCAAGGCATGCAGCTGAATAGTCAGAGCCGTTTCTTCCGAGTAATACAAGCTGCCCCTGAGCATTACCGCCACAGAAACCAGACATGAGGGTAATTGCTTCTT
The DNA here is from genome assembly GCA_900316175.1 of uncultured Succinatimonas sp. GTDB lineage: Bacteria > Pseudomonadota > Gammaproteobacteria > Enterobacterales > Succinivibrionaceae > Succinivibrio. The sequence continues at coordinate 4,448 of ONCB01000038.1, read as the reverse complement.
TGTCATCCTCAATCTCAGCATATCTTGCTTTTGACAGCTCGATATTCACTGAAGACTCCATAATGCCGCCTTCAGTTACTAAAACCTTAACAGGATCGATAATTCTTACCTTTTTGCCTAATGCCTTTAACAGCTCAGCCATGATAAGAATTGAGAAGCTCTCGCCACGGCTTTCAACAAAAGCCATAACAAGCTCAGGACATACACCTAATAAAACCATGCCATCAAGACGCTGACGCAGGATTTCCATGGTCTTGTTGAACTCACCTAAAATCTTGTCAGTGTCAAACTTCTCATATCTTGAACCTAAATTGGTAATAATAGGCTCTACAATTGCTCTAATCTGCTCAAACTCTTTGTCACCGCTGTTTCCAGCTGCGCCCTGAGCTACTAGGGCAACTAATAAATTGGTAATCTTGGCAGGTGCTGATAATACCAGGGCAACCTGGCTTGAATTAGCTGTATCAAGCGCAATTTTAGCTACATCTTCAAATCGCTCGAAATTAGCAACTGAAGTACCGCCAAATTTTAGAACTCGCATAACTGAATGCTCCTGTTGAACGCTTTTACTGGTTATTTAACTAAATGTTAGTTTCTGTACCGTAAACAATATAAATAGATAAAAAAATACTTAGATAAACTGGTATTTTTTCAGTTTTACAGGGTGTTTGTCAAATCTTATTTTAGAGCTTTTGCCACAAATGGCAAAAGCTGCCCGGAATGATTTTGTTTTTAACAAATATTTTCATATTTATCATCAAGTTATCTTTTGGCATTAGATTTGCTCTTACATATTTGTAAAAAAAATAATTTACTAATTTGGATCATCATATGAATATGAGTACTCAGACTGCCAATCTAAACCTGTCTTATCTTGTTCAGAAACAGAACTGTCTTTTAAGCACCACAGAAAATATTTTAAAGTCATCATCTCAAACATCACATGATGTATTCCGTTCATTGCTCTGCCGGAATCAGGAATTAAAATACTCAAAAGGTTATTCTGATACAGCAGATAAAAAAGAAATTTCAAAAACCATAAGCTCTGTGCTTACTGGCTCATCTGAACAGAAACTTTTAAATACACTTGTAAAATGCAACGAAAATGAAAGTACAGGTATTTATGAGAATGTTCTTTCATCAGAACTTAATCAGGATGATGCAGACACTGTTGGCTCTTCTTTAAAAAACACATATAAAGAAGTTGGAAATCTTTTAACACTGATGCATAAAAGCACCATTTGTTCAATTCCATCTCAGCTTATTTCTGACTGCACTGAGCTATTTTTGTTGAAACATCTTGGAACACACTTAAAAGATCTTCTTAATGCAGAGAATTTTTTAGCAAACAGCTCCTCTTTAGGAGCAAGTTCAAGCCTGAGCAAAGAAATAGGATCAGTCTATATACTGATTATGAATCTGATCTCAAAAGATAAGTTCTTAAAAAATGAAATAAAAAAAGAAAAACAGAGTATCAGGGAAAAAAGAAAGCAGACTAAAAGAATTATTCAAGAGCATGAGAATGAGGAAAAAGAAAGAATGGCTCAGTTTGCTCTGGATTTTATGTTTTAAAACTGATCATTAGGGACAAAAAAGTTCAAAAATGTGTCATACGGCACATTTTTTATATTTATAGGTAAATACTCACAACTTGAACTAAACCTTATTTAAAAAAAATCTGTTTCTAGTTTATTTTTATAGTAAAATGTCACAAGTTTGTGTGTATAAAATCAGCAGTTTGCTGAGTTAGTTAAAATCGAGGACAAAAACACTATGAGAAAACCTGTTGTAATGGGAAACTGGAAGTTAAACGGCACTAAGGCTACTGTAACCGATTTAATCAAGGCATTCAGCCAGAGCGCAAACAATGCAGCTAATGTAGATGTAGCTATCTGTGCTCCTGCAATCTTCATCGGTATGGTTGAGACTTTAGCAGCTGGCTCACAGTTAAAGTATGGTTCAGAGGACGTAGACGTTCACACTTCAGGTGCTTTCACTGGTGAGAACTCACCTGTTATGATTAAGGAATTCGGTGCTACTTACGCTATCGTAGGTCACTCAGAGCGTCGTGGCTATCACAATGAGACCAACGAAGTTGTTGCAGCTAAGTTCAAGGCAGCTCAGGACAACGGCTTAGTACCAGTATTATGCATTGGTGAGTCAGAGGCTGAGTACGATGCAGGTAAGACTGTTGAAGTATGTAACGCTGAAATCAAGGCAGTTATCGACTTATGCGGCATCGATGCATTCAAGAATGCAGTTATCGCTTACGAGCCAATCTGGGCTATCGGTACTGGTAAGACTGCAACTCCAGATGTTGCTCAGAACGTTCACAAGCAGATCCGTGACTACTTAAAGACCTTCTCTGCTGAAGTTGCTGACGGCGTACGTATCCTTTACGGTGGTTCATGCAATGCTAAGACCGCTCCAGAGTTATTCTCACAGCCTGATATCGACGGTGGCTTAATCGGTGGCGCTTCATTAAAGGTTGCTGATTTCAACGCAATTATCGACGCAGCTAAGGCTAACGCTTAATTATTTTTAAGGACAATTTAAGTATGGCAATCAACAAAATTGGCGTATTAACCTCAGGTGGTGATGCACCAGGTATGAACGCAGCAATCCGTGCTGTTGTTCGCAGTGCATTAGCATTAGGCTGGGAAGTTGTTGGTGTTATTGATGGTTATGCAGGCTTACACGCTGGTAACTTCAAGCAGTTAACCAGACACTCAGTTTCAGATATGTTAAACCGTGGCGGTACTTTCTTAGGTACAGCTCGTTTCCCTCAGTTTAAAGATCCTAAGATCCGTGAGGAAGCTGTTGAGCAGATGAAGAAAGAAGGCATCGACGCTTTAGTAGTAATTGGTGGCGACGGTTCATACATGGGTGCAAAGTTAATCTCTGAATTAGGCTTCCCTTGCATCGGTTTACCAGGCACCATCGATAATGATATCGCTGGTACTGACGCAACCATCGGTTTTGATACTGCTTTAAATACTGCAGTTGAAGCAATCGACAAGTTACGTGATACATGTACTTCTCACAAGAGAATCTCTGTAGTTGAAGTTATGGGTCACCACTGTGGCGACTTAGCAGTATGTGCTGCTGTATCATGCGGTGTTGAAGGTGTTTTAGTTCCTGAGATGCCATGGGATAAAGAGCAGGTTTATTCACAGATTAAGAAGTACATTGATGCTGGTAAGCGTCATGCAATCTTAGTTGTTTGTGAGTTACAGACCGATGTTCACCAGATGGCAAAAGATCTCGAAGCTTTAACTGGTTTAGAGTGCCGTGCAACCATCTTAGGTCACATTCAGCGTGGTGGTACCCCATCAGCAGCTGATCGTGTATTAGCCTCAAGAATGGGTGCTTATGCTGTAGAGTTATTAAACAACGGTGAATCTGGCCGTTGCATCGGTGTAAGCCGTGGTGAATTAGTTCACTATGACATCATCGAGTGCATCAACACCATGAAGCACAAGTTCATGGTTGACACCTATAACTTAGCTAACAAGTTAGGTTAATTCTCTTCTGTTAAAAAAAGATCTGGTAATCCAGATCTTTTTTTTATCTGATATACAAATTATCTATTTTTTATAAATATTTCTACAAGCTTCAAAAATTCGCATATTAAAAACAACAGTACATATAAAAATTTGCTATGATTGATTTTGGCATGAGATATTGTACTGATATTCATTCAGTTAATATCATTGGTCTCAGTAACATTGTTATTGAGACCTTTTTTTTAATAAAAATACCAATCAATTGCCTATGCATAATATTGCAAAAACGCATCGAATATATCAATATTGACAGCTAAATCCTAACATCCTAAAAACATCAGTAACCAGAGAAGAAAATGATGTTTAACCAAACTAAGTAATTCTCATTAATTAAGATTATTCTTTCAACAAGATAAAAGCACACTTTAATTTCAACTGCAAAAACAGCTCTGTCCCTACTGATATACTAATTCAAATGAGCTTAAGGTATTTAAAATAAATACTAGTTCATAAAAACGTTTATTATGAGCTACGATTAAATGCGAGCATTTATCTGAATATGTATTCAAAACTACATCTGTTGCTTATCCTGAGTGGTTTTAGAGTAGAAATAAGGCAAGTAAATATGTACTACTATATACACATGCAGAACTTACAAAAAATCAATCTTATGCAAGTAATAAAATTGATTGATCTTTAGCTTTAACTTAAAAAAGGCATCTTTATGAAAAGTAATTCAACAGCAGATCTCATCTTGTATATACCAAGTTCATAAAGTACAAGATGAGTAAATACAGTTTAAAAGGCAAAAGCCTTATTAGGAATATAAAGTATCAGAAAAGTAAAAAGCCTCTGTAAGTAAATACAGAGGCTTCAGATGGGATGCCTGGCAGTGACCTACTCTCACACAAACGTACGTTGCACTACCATCGGCGTGACTGC